>URUL01000031.1 GCA_900551005.1 uncultured Ruminococcus sp.
TCTCTTATTATAACAAAAATAAGCATAGCTTTCTACTCCGAAATCTCAGAATAGGGCTACGCTTATATTGTACCAAAGAAAAGCCACGGAACGTAAAACCCGTGGCTAATCTGTTTCAATTTTACTTCACCGAAAAATTAGAGTATAACAAACTCTGATAAATTACAATGCTGATCGTGCAACCATATGATTGAAATATATAATAGTCTCAAAAGTTACTTTGATTTTTATGAAGGAGTAAGATTGTTATGAAAAAGATATTGGCTTTGTGAAGTGCTCCCTATCCGAATGTAGTCTTCCGTCCTCTCTTCTTGAAAGAACAAGCCTTCCTTTTTTCTTCATTACGTTCAAATGTATTACGCCGCCGATACTCGCCGAAAGAAAACCGAGCGCCGCGATGGTAAGTGGAAGCTCTTATCGCCTGCGAATCCGAATTCATTTTCGTAAATGTTGCCGTAGTTCAGTCCCGCTATCATCGTAATGCCCGGGCCGACTATAGCCTGTATCAGATAGGTCGACACCGTTGTAACTCCCGTGTTGAAGATCTCCGAGGCCCTATGCTTCGTAACTTACATACGGCCTCAGGATGCAACAGACTATGTTTTTCACTACTCGGTGCCGAAATTCAGCCAGCCGTTTTTGTTCTTTTTATCCGCCACTTCTGCTTCCTTTCGCATCTTGTACCAAAACGGCATAGATTCATTTCTCTCCTTTTTTATATATAAACATCTTTTTCGGCAACTCCACGTCGTAGTTGATATCGGTTCATTGCCTGTCCAAATCATATACTTTGAATTTGTCGATTTTTCTGAGCGCAATCATGTTTGTTATGATGGCGAAAACAATACTCAGTCCCGCTCCGGTAAGACAAGCCATAAGATTCGGCTCGGTTAAGAAGTTATCACTCTCTCCCTGAAGAACATTCAGCATCCATATACTGATTCCGATTCCAATTCCTATTCCCAACAAAATTCCAATGGCGACCAGGATGATATTATCACGGTAAACGTATTTTTTTGTTTCTCCAATGCTGAAACCGTTGATGCGCATAATGATAAGCTCGCGTTTCTTTTCGCTGATTGCAACCACATTCAAATTCAGAAGGACCAGCAGTGCCATTACCGCCGAAAGAAACAGGCAGATATAAACCACAAGTGTTGTGCTCTTCAGTGCCGCCGCAAAAATGCCAACCCATTTTGCGTGTTCATCGGTCAAGGAAAAATATCCGTCCGTTTGTGCCAGCTTTTCCTGTACCTGCCAGGGGGCACTCTCACCGTAGTTCAAAAATATTGTATTGCTGACAAGCTCTTTTGACATCATACTTTCATAGCCGGAACGGCTCATCACCATCTGAATGGAAGAAAGATAGTGTTCACTCACGGCCACCACTGTGCTTTCATGACTTATGCCGTTCATATCCAAAAGATTGATGGTATCGCCCACATGAATATCATGATGTTTTTCGTAAGTACGGCTGATGATCACACCGTCTTCGGGTATATCCAGAGGCTTTCTTGTTTTATCATCCTTCAAAGCGATAAAACCTTGTAAACCGGTTTCTGTCTCCGGAACGATCAGGTCTGCTTTCAGCAGTTTGCCGTCTATGTCTTTAATGAAGATCGCTTCCTGTCTGACAGAAGTATAGCTCACTCCTTCTCCATCAAGCACTGAACATAGATTCTCCTGAGCCCCCTCGACGGCACTATCGCTGACCAAGCGCGCGTCAAAAGTCCAAATTTCTTCAAAATGCTTCTCAGGCGTATTGGCAAGAGAAAGCTGGAGCGACATTCCGGCAACAACAAGTGCCGTACAACCTGCAACGCCGACAAGCGTGGCAATCACGCGAGGTCTATCATTTGCCAAATTATTGATGGTGGCTTGCGTATAAAGCGAGAGTTTTTTCCACCATTTCGTCTTTTCATAGAAACGCGTGCGTCCGTAACTTGCGCTCTCTCCGCGAAGAAGCTCGATTGCCGGCTTTTTCAAGAGTTTATTGCAGGAAAGCCATGTGGCAAGGAGTATCAATGCCATTTCCACGGCTGAAATCATAAGTACTTCCTGGATTCGGAAAACATTTACGATAGTCGAAAAAACAAACAATCTCTGGTATGCCTGATTCACAATCGTTTCGATTACAAAATAGCCAAGCAGGCCGCCGCTGACAATTCCTACCCCAACAGCGAGAACGGAATAGAGCAGATAGTGGGCAGTGATTTCCTTCCTACGGAAGCCGAGCGCTTTTTGTACACCTGTTGCGACTTGTGATTCGTGCACATTGCGAGAAACCGAGGTGTAGCACACCATCAGACCGACAAACACAAACAGAATCGCCATGGAGAAGCAAAGCTTTGTGCTGGAAATCGCACATTTTTTAGCGGCCGCATAACCGGGATTGTCGGCACGTTTCTGTACTGTCCAACTGTCATAACGAATGAAGCCTTCCAACTGTTCTTCGGCATCACTGAGTGCAAGCTTTTTCTCGGCAAGCTCATTTTCTCCGTCGATGAGCTTGTTCTCCGCGTCCGGCAAATCCGCCTTCGCCTGCGCAAGCTCCTTTTTTGCGTTTTCGAGGTCCGCCTTCTTCTGCGTCAGTTCCTCAACACCGTCAGTATACTCTTTTTCCGATCCGGCAAGTTTAATTTTGCCGTCAGCAATCTCCTCTTTTGCATCGTTCAGCGTCTTTTTTGCGTCGTCTAATTCCTTCGTACCTTTCTGAAGTTCAATTGAAGCATTTTCCAGCTCCACCCTTGCTTCTTCAAGCTGACTTGCCCCTGATTTGTATTGCTCTATACCGTCAAGTGCCTCACGCAATAATGCCTGCCCGTTTTCTATCTCGATAATCTGTGTAATCACCTCGTTTTTCTTCTCGGACAGATATTCTTCAGCCCCCGTCAGATCAGGTGTATATCCCATCTGTATGGCAAGCTTTATCATCATAGCTATGTTCTCTTTTGTAACCAATTCCGGATTATTTACGCACATATCAAGTATACCCTGAGCAGTGTTTAATTTATCCAGAAGCTGAGCTGCGCCATCGGCATTTACTGTTTCTCCTGCTTCACGAAGAAGATTTTCCACCATTCCTTTTTCAGCCTCTGTCATTGCTGAAGAATCCGCAATATATTCCGTTATTAATGCTTTTGCATCATCAATTGTTGTTTGAATCTGCGAAATAGTGGTTGCATCATTTAATATAAAGTCGGAAAGATTGGCAAGCAGAGCTGAAAGCTCTTCGATATTAAGGTTATCAGGATCATCTCTATATTGTTCCAAATAATACGAGACGTCGTTCAGCATTCCAACAACCGACATTGCCTGCATTTTAGAATGTCCAAGCGCTCTCTGCTTATTGTTTATCTCAATGACAGCGGTGTCGAAGTCGGTAGAAAAGCCCGCGTCTGACAGCGCATGACAAAGAGCATCATAACCGTCCTGCAATTCCGTCATTTTTTCTTCATACTCTGCAAGACCGCGATCATATTCATCTCTCGCCTTTTCAAGCAGGCGCTCGTTTTCCGCTATCGTTGCCTCTCCGTCTGCGATGACTCGTTCTGCATCGGCGATCTTCTGCCTTCCCTCTTCAAGCTCAGCCAGGCCCTCAGCAAGCTTCTTTTCAGCATCACTGATCTTTTGCGTTCCGTCGGCGATTTCCGATTCGGCGTCCGCTATCTTTCGCTTTGCGTCTTCAATTTCCGCTTTACCGTTTGCCAGCCGGGTTTCCGCATCGGAAATTTTCTTTTTCGCGTCCGCAATCTCTGTCATGGCGTCGTTATAAAGGGAATCCGATCTGTCGGCTCCGCGTGCAAGACCGAGTTTCTCGACTTTTTCCACCAAATCAGCAACGCGTGCATCGTATTCACTGCTGAAGGGCGTCAGCTCATCAAATCCCTCACCGCTGACAAGCAATCCGGAAAAGCAATTATCATACGTGTCACTGTTAAAAGCTTCTTTCGAGGTAAGTACATAAAAGTCCACCGTCCCGTCTCCGATGTCACAGATACCCCGTGTATAAGTGTTGTCATTGCGGATATAGGACGGATGCTCTACGATGGCGGTTATCGTGAACTCCGACTCATAAAGATAAGATTTTCCGTCTTTGCCTGTATCAATGGTGAGCTTGTCACCAACCTTCAGTCCCGTAGCATCGGCAAACATTTTCTCAATTCCGATCTCATTTTTTGCCGATGGACGTGTGCCTTCCAGAATGTCGGCAATGTCCAATCGCTCGGTCAGAGATTGAACAATCAGAACATACCGCTCTTCCCCGACGTAAGCCTGCCCATGCGCGGAATACGAGCCCTCCGCATCCGCCACGCCGTCAATTGCTTTTACCGCGGCAAGGTCATCTTCCGTCACTCCATAGGGGAATGTAATAAACAGGTCGTGATAGGAATGATCGTTATAATATTGTTTTGATGTTTCGGCAATTGCCGGCTCATTCCACTTGATTCCGAGGAACACACCGATTCCGAGCGCCACAAACAGAGCGATTGAAATAAAGGATACGATCGTTTTTCGTATATCGGCAAATAATGCCGTCCACTGTGTTCTTTTCATAGCCGCACCCTCACCAGACAAGGTCTGTCGCCTTTTTCGGGTGACGGTTGACAATGACCTCATCAATCAAGCCACCGCGCATACGAATGACACGGTTTGCCATTTTCGTGATTTCCTCGTTGTGCGTAACCATCAGAACGCTCTTCCCGCTGCGAACCACATCTTCGATAACCGAAAGAACCTCGATGCCTGTGGCATAATCGAGTGCCGCCGTAGGTTCATCGGCAAGTATAAGCTTCGGTTTCTTCACAAGCGCACGGGCGATGGAGACACGCTGCTGCTGTCCGCCGCTCATCTGAGACGGATAGTTATTGTATCGCGCACTGAGTCCAACCCAATCGAGCATCTTTTTGGGATCTTCGAACTCTTTCTTCAGCTCCGCGATGAATCGCAGATTTTGCAGTGCGGTCAGGTTCGGCATCAGATTATAGGATTGGAAAATGAAACCGATGAAGTCGCGTCGATACTCCGTGAGCACCTCCTCGGACGCATGAGAGAAATCCTTGCCCTGAAAGAAAAATTCACCGTCCGTCAACTTATCCATACCGCCGATGATATTCAGCATGGTGGATTTTCCGCATCCGGACTCACCGAGGATAACCAGCAGCTCTCCCTCATATACATCGAGGTTGACTCCGCGGAGAACTCTCGTTATCGTATCTCCGTTTTTGAATTCCTTGGTTACATTTCGCAAAGACAGAATCGTCTCCTTATTCTCGCTGACACCGATATCCAGCCCACACTCATCAATGGCAGTTGCCGCAAGCATAGCCATGATCTCACAGACATCGGCATCCTCTTCGGTAAAGGCTTGTTTGTCGGCACGGTTGATAAATTCGATGCATCCGAGCGTTTCATAACTGTTTTCCAGAGGTACACAGATGTAGGAATTGATATCGCCGCCGTCGATTCCTTCGGGCAGGAAAATGGTTTTTCCGGTCTGGAATACTTCACCTACTTTTCCTTCTCCGGGGGCAACCGTGTGATCGAGAAATGTACGAACGCCCTGTGCATAAACAGCATGGAGTTTTCCATCGCCGTCCTTTTCGTAATACCAGATAACCGTACTTTCGGATTTACTGACTTCCCGTATGATATGTACACACTCTCGAATTGCCGTTTCCAGATTTTCGGCTCCCGAGATGACGGTCTTGATATCTCCTATGGCTTTCAGGTGGTTAAATAATTTTTTATCGATCATATCCTTATTCCTTTGCGATATATTTTCTTCGTTGTTTGCCTGAACACTCTTGTTTCCATGTTTACTCACAATAAACTTGTGGCTGTTTCGTCCGAAACCCTGCCATCAAAAAACGTATTATTTCTAATTTTATGTTTTTAGAATTATACAGAACAAAGTGCAACAAAAGTGCAACACGGAATAAGATGAAATAATAATTTTTTCAGTATAACCATTCAATCCCATTAATAATCACATTACCATCAACACCTACACCATCCACAGCTTCACGGATGAAGGCGTTGCGAGATCTTTTGCCGTATTCATCAGTGAGACGGTCGCAGCGTTCCCACTGGGCAGGGGTGAGGCTCACGCCTCGTGCTTCTAAATTTTGATTTTGATTGTTCATGAGTGATTACCTCGTTCTTTTAGCTGTGTTGCACTTTTGTTGCACTTTAGGTGGTAAGATGAAGTGGTAATATGAAAATCAATGGGGAATCATGAAACGTTTCTATGCCATTGTAGCATATAAACAGGAAAAAGAAACGGAAATACATACTCTTTCCCCGAACGGAGACAGGAGGAAACGGAAGTACAATGAACATTCTTACGGTCAGCAATGATACGGGGCTTCTGGCGCACTGAGCGGTGTGCCGGAAGAGCTGTTCCCCGATGCGGCGATCACGCGGTGCACAAACCCTCTGATGGCGGGGAAATTCGCATTTCATCATGAGGTGGACATACTGCTGGCAGATGTAGACATGAAGCGTATGGACGGTATACAGCTGATACACTTTGTCCGGCAGAAGCAGCCAGTTGTGCGCGCCTATTTGATGGGACAGGAAAGCACGCTGCGTGACCTGCCTTTGAACATGCCGGAGGACATGGCAGGACTGATAGTACTTCCGTTTACCGCTGCAGAGTTGGCGGCGGTGCTGAATGTCAGCGCGGCGAAAAACAAGGAGGGATAATCTCAATGACGATGACAATTGCAATACAGATCGGTGTGCTGGTGTTTATGACGCTGCTGCCGATAGTACTGTCGGTGATCCATTATGTGGTGAACGGCAACAGCAGACAAAGAAGATCAGCCATGCTGTGCGTAACAAGGAACGGTGCGGCGGCGAAGGAGGAATGGCGGTGAATGACATAGGAAAGGCGCTGACTACTGCAGAGGGTGCGGCGATGATTGCCGGTACCGGTATCGGTAGCGGTGTCATGGCCATCCCCTATCTGGTCAAGAGTGCTGGAGCGGTAGGAGGATTGCTGGCTTTCGTAGCAGCCTTCGCGCTAAGCGTATTCATGCACTGCCTGACGGCAGATATAGCGATCAACTCCGGCGAGCATGAGATCACCCGCATTTTCAGCCGCCTGATGCCGCAAGGAAAATGGAGGAGGCCGTTGGAGCTGCTGTTCTTTGTTTTGGCAGCGTTCATGCTGACAGCCAATCTCTCCGCATACATACTGGGCGGCGCGGAGGTACTATGTTCCCTGCTGCCTATTCCGACGGCAGCAGGGAAGCTGCTGTTCTTTGCCGTTGCCGCCCTCCCCGTGATGCTGGGGCTGCGCGCCATCGGTATGGGTGAGAAATGGCTGGTAGCCGCTATCGGCGTACTGCTGACCGTCATGACGGCGCTCACCCTGACAAAAGCGGAAGGCACGCTTCCACTGCGTGGCAGCTTGCGCGCTACGTTGGGCGTATTCAGTATGCTCATGTTCTCGCTGACGGCGCTGTTCGCCGTTCCGGAGCTGGCACGGGGCATGCACAACGATGCCCGCCGGATGAAAAGCGCCATCTTTGGGGGGCTTTCCGCCAACCTGATGGTTTGCCTACTGATCTGCGTATCGGCCATTGCTGCATCTGAGGAGGTCACAAAAATGGCTGCCGTGGGGCTGCATGACGCCCTTGGACCGGTGGTGGGCGTCTGTGCCGGCCTGTGCTCTGCTGGATGACCGCAGAAACAAAAACTATTACCTGCACGGCTACCACGGGGCGTACCGGCTTCTGTCCAAACTTCCCACACGGTTGTTTGGGTATCCGGCGGTTCCTAAGGTGGGACAGACGGTGAACAACGTCAGCCTGTCCATGCTGCTGTTCGATCCTACGGTGGACACGGCAGGGCGTGTACAGTTCATCCGCTCGGCCTCGTCCTTTGCCAAAGGACATGATGTGGTCATGGTGGGGCTTGCAGAGAACGATCCCACCTATCAGGCGTTTCGCGGACTGCGGCATGTGCCGTACAGCAGTTTTCTGTACACCGTGGATATGGGCGGTGAGATGAAACTCGGTGACCGTCCGATCTATCTGGACGTGGCGTACATGTGAAAAACAGACACAAGGACGGACAAAAACTGGCTGACGGAAAGCAGCAGTACAAAGCCCATTTTTTGATAACGTCTATCAGCATTATGACGTTGCTGATGGGTCTTGTGCTTGGGGTTCAACTGATTACTGTGGTTATTCGCATTAGCCCGATACGCCTTGTTATTCGGGTTATTTTGATTAGCCCAGTTATCAAGTTGCTCCTTGGTGTGTGTCTTTCCAGACACCTTTTTCACAGCAATGCTCCTTTCTGAGCCAACAAAAAAGCACGAGCTTTTTAGCACGTGCAGAAAAACACTTTTCTATCGCTCTACACGCACCAAAACAAAGCCATCCTCTTTTTATGGCTCTTATTTTGTGGTGTAAAGCTGTGAAACGTAGGGGAACTACTAAAAGTCACGCGCAACTATTGTCTCAACCTCTGACGAGCATTTGGATAAGGTTAATAAGTTTCGCATTTTACTCATTTGTCTGTAAGTTCCCAAAAATATCCCGGCACCGCATTCAAATGCTCGTTGTTTGAAAATTTAAGTGGCTTGATATTTGATAAGGTTGCTTACACGAGTATTATATCACATCTTCAACAAGAATTCAACCCTTTTTGGTAAATTAACAAATGCAATTGACATTTGGCGCGATTTAGTTATAATATATCCGTTAAATTGTGAAAATCAAATTTACATAGATTCGTTTGCAGGCATGATGTTAAGTCTCCGGAAGACAGCGGTCACGTGCAACTCCCATCATCGCCAAGGAATAAGTCTATCCGCTGACTCAAAAGCACGGATCGATTTCGAAAAAACTTGTGGTACGGATCTATTTTGTAATAGTGTGCCATCCCGATGTTACAAAAGGGAAACTCGTAAAAAGACCACAAGAGATTGTGGTCTTTTTGCTATTCTAAAGCCGTTTTTTAATATCTTGTGCTTGACTGTTCAAAAGAGTCTTGCGTTAATTTAGGGAAACTTTTTTGACCTTTTTAGACTTGAACTTACGACATTTTCTCCTTTTACATAGGAATACGATATCAGACCGTAATTCAGAGACGAACTACGGTCTTTTTTGTTTCCTGAATACATTCAGGAGGAAAGTCCGTGGGCGAAAACAAAGAAGTAAATTCAACTGATCCGAAGCGAGAGAAGGTTCGGGGAATTCCGTTGTCAGCCATTGATGACGCACCTGATCACCCGTTTGGAGTCCGTGATGACGAGGAAATGGCAGAGCTTGTCGACAGCATTTCAACATTCGGGGTCATCAATCCGGTTATCGTGAGAAAAGGTGAAGGGGAAAGATATGAGCTTATTTCCGGGCATAGAAGAAAGTATGCGTGTGCGAAGCTCGGCATTGAAACTCTCCCGGTTATTGTTCGAGATTTGAGCAGAGAAGAAGCAATCATATTTATGGTTGATTCCAACTTGCAAAGAGAACACATCTTACTGGTAGTTATTCGGTTGTCTATATGATGTCTGCTTGCGACTCCGAGTATGATGCGTGGGAGCTTGGGATAGTAAACAATACCCCTCACGATTACCTTGTCATTGAAGGACAGGAAGCACCGAAAAAGGATGTGATTGCTGTATTTGCTGTGCTGACAAACAGCTCGAACAAGGACTTTTCAGATTTAAATAGTGAGCTTCTTGACGAGTTCAGGGCGGTATTTAACACGATGAATACAGTTGAGTATTACACTTCGACAAGCGAGGAAACGGCGATCCGAGAATATACCGATGCAGAGGGAAACCAATATCAGGTGGAAGAAACAGTTGTAAAAACGACTTTGCACATCGAATATATCTTAATGACCGCTTCGGAAGGAGCCGATGTTTATCATTTCAATGAGAAACAAAGGGAACAGATGCACACTCTATTGAGCTCGGACTTGATGAATTGTGGGAGGCGTTGGTCGAATGACCAACGCCTCTTTTTGGTATATAAACGGCAAAAGTGACCCTTAAAGATGTTTTTTGCTTAAAAGCCGAAAAAAGCACGAAAAAAGAGCCGAATTATATTGAAAATTATTATAATTTATGATATAATATATAATGGGTTTTTATATCTACATACAATTTGTGTGAAAAAACAGTGCATTTTTAGAAAAATCGAGGTGCATGCCGTGACGAGACCGAATAAAAACTATTTGCGAATTGGCTTCGTAATATCGTTGATGATCGTGATAGCTACAATATGTGAGCGTGTCAATACTGACTCCATACTTCGTACGACAAGCGGTATTCTTCTGGGACTGATCAGATCATCCATCTATATCGGTTTGTTTGCTGCATGGAGATTTTCGGTGCGTCAGCGGATTGTGCCGAAGAACACCCGAAGGTATTTATCGGCAGTCGCCTTCTTCCTCATCTTATGGATGGTTATCAGGACAGTTAAATATTATTTTGTTGTTGATCCGAATGTAAACCGCATACTGTGGTATTGTTATTATATACCCATGCTTTTTGTACCGCTTTTTTCGATTTTTGTTTCGGCATCTATCGGTAAGCCGGAAAATTCCCGCATGTCAAAATGGTTGATTCCTGCAACAATACTTACTTCTACCTTTACATTGTTTGTGCTGACAAATGATTTCCATCAGCTTGTTTTTGCCTTTCCGGAAAACGCTCGCGTATTTACCGATGAGGATTATACCTATCAGATCGGATACATGATCGTGATTGGCTGGGAGATCGTCTGCGCTCTGCTTGCTATCGGAATCATGCTTTATAAATGCCGGCTTCCCAAGACACGCAAAATTCTGTGGTTGCCTTATGTTCCGACGGGAATAGCGGTTCTGTACGGCGTTCTGTATGCAAGCGGCTCCGTCTTTGTATTAAGATATTTACCGGATGTTACGGCTTTTCAGTGCCTTACATTTGCTGCAATTTTTGAAAGCTGTATTGCCTGTGGGTTGATCCAGTCCAACACACATTATAAAGAATTGTTTTCTGCGTCTGATCTTCCGGTGTATATCACAGATAAAGAACATCATTTGCAAATGGCAAGTAAGGGAGCCGCTGAGTTCCCTGAAATACGTGAAATAAATACAAGCGAACCGATTATGCTGAAAGACCATATTCGCCTTTCCGCATCGGAGATTTGCGGCGGATATGCATTTTGGACGGACGATGTTTCGGAAATTGCAGAAGCGATATCCGAGCTGCAGGATATTAACAAAACACTGAATGAGCGGCATACTCTCATTCGGGAGGAAAACCGAACCAACAAGCAGAAAGCGCATCTGTTGGAAGCAAACCGGTTGTATAACCGTATGCAGCTTGAAACGGCTCCTCAACTGAAAAAGATGCAGGATCTGGTTTGGGCTTTATGCAAAGAAGATAAACCGGAAAATGAAAAAGAGCTTCTGGCGGAATTAACTTTGATCGGCGCATATTTCAAACGGCGAAACAATCTTCTGTTTATTTCCGAAACCCAGGATACGATCCGTATGGCTGAGCTGGGATATTGCTTTCAGGAGTCTGTTTCTGCACTGGAACTGCAAGGCGTAACCGGAAGTTGTCTTGTGGAAGATCAAGGAAACATATCACTTTCAGAGAGCATACAGCTTTATGATGCTTTTCAATCGGTTCTCCAAAAGACCTTTTCCCGCATCAATTCTATTGCGGTATTTTTAAGAACGGCGGAAAGCGGTTTTGAGATGTGTATCAGCCTCCATCTGACAACGGAAATGACGTTTCAATTTGACTCTGATTTCAGGATCGAACAGGAAGAAGAGAACGATTTTCTTTTGACATATTTCGTTGCACGAGGGGACGGTGACGGCAAATGATCAGATTTATTGACCTTCCCGGCGGATGGAAAACTTTCATTCTCTGCTTCATGCTTCTTTTGAACCTGTATCAATTTGGTTATTTGTTTATGCTTTATATGCATAAGAAAATACGGCTGCTTCTTCTGAATCTGCTGCCGACTGCTTTTATATTTGCCGCTATGCCGCTTTTGGGTAACAGCGTGCACAATGACAGCGGTTGTCTGAAGGATGTGCCCGTAGCCGCAATTCTGCTGATTTGGTTGCTTATCGGTATCTACACAGCCGTAAGTATTATTTCGGAATCACGCAAAGCAAAAGAAATGCTTACATTGAATTCCGTCAAGGAGACCTTCGACACATTGCCGGCAGGAATATGTTTCTTTTCGGGAAGCGGTTTGCCGGTACTCTGCAATACGCAGATGCATCGATTGGCGTATAGGTTATTGGGAAAAGATTTGCAGATGCAGCAAGAATTAAAATCAGCCCTTGTTTCTCCTGCGAAGGGCGTGGAAGTCCTTAAGATCAAAGAAAAAAACGGCTATCGTATGCCTGACGGAACGGTATGGGCATTTTCCGACACCGTAGTGAAAAGTGAAGCCGGCATACAATACACGCAATTTACAGCGACTGAATTTACAAAGCTATATAATTTACAGGAAGAGCTTGCAGAGCGCAATGCTCAGTTGGAAGAGATGATTACTCAGGTACAGCGTATTTCGGAGAACATTGCAGAAATCACCCGTCAACAGGAAATCCTGACCGCAAAAATGCGCGTACATAATAAAATGGGAAATTGCCTGCTCTCTGCCCGTCAGTATGTGGTACAGGATTTCCCGCATGATAAAAAAGCGCAGTTCCTTGAATTGTGGCAAAGCAGCTTATGTGCGCTCAGGGATGAGATCGCGGCTGAAGATGAGCCGGATGCCTGCGATGAAGTGGTCAGAATCGCAAAAAGCATCGGTGTCGATGTACAAATTCACGGTACAATGCCACAGGACACGCATACGGCGTATTTGCTGATCGTTGCTCTGCGGGAATGTGTAACCAACGCCCTGAATCATGCCGGTGCGAACCTGCTACATTTGACAATCACGAATGCAAACGGACAAATATCTGCCGTTTATACGAATAACGGAACGCAGCCCAAGCAGGAAATTATTGAGGGAGGCGGACTTGCTTCCCTCAGAGAACGAATCGAAAGATCCGGCGGAATTATGACCGTGCAGAGCCTGCCTTTTTATTCGCTGACATTAACGCTTCCCGAGTATACCAAAGGAGGAAATTCATTATGACGCGCGTATTGATTGTGGACGATGAAAGAAACATACATAAAGCCTATCGTGCGGATATTCAGGCCGCTGCCGACCGCTATGAATTGGTTGACACAATTGTCAGTGCCGCCGATGCGATCATGGTTTGTACGGCAAAGCATATTGACCTTGTACTGATGGATATCAACACAGCGAAAAATGAAAACGGAATTGAGGCAACGAAAAGGATCAAAAAAAACTGCCCGAAAATCAAGATTATCGTTACCACTTCCTATACAGACCCGCAGGCATTAAAAGATGCAAAAGCGGCGGGAGCGGACAGCTTTTGGTTTAAGGATTTCAGTCCCATTGAGCTTTTGGAGGTTATGGATCGTACCATAGACGGAAGATGCTATTGGCCCGAGGAAGCCCCCGATGTGGAGCTGGGAGATACTACGATCAGCGCTCTTACCGAGACAGAAAAAGAAGTTCTGCATAATTTAGTGGAATGCATCAGTCTTAAAAAAACGGCAGAGAAAATGTTTGTAGAGGAAAGCACGATCAAAACCCACCTGAAAAGCATTTATCAGAAAGTGGGCTGTGCGAACAAAACCGAGCTTTTGGTTCTGGCAATGCAGGCAAAGCTTGTGTTACCGAAGAAACAGGAAAACTGAATTACATCATCATGTGCGTTATCATTTTTGGCACCCGCTTTCGGGTGCCCTTTTTATTTTCTTCTGAAATATCCTACTTTTGGGGGAAGAAAAAGAAAAATCGGCTTGATATAATATAGTTGCAAAATGAAAAGTTAAAATTTATAATCATAAACAATTTTAAGGAGATAACTAACATGAACAAAAAAATCTTGGCGATGCTTCTTACGATCACCATTTTAATTGGACTTGTTCCAGCAAGTGTGGCTTATGCAATAGCGCCAACCATCGTATTTACGGTAACACCGGATGTGACAGAAGCTGATCCCGGAGATACCGTAACATACACCATTTCATTAAAAACATCAGAAAATGTTAGCGGCACACAGTTCTACCTGAACATTCCTACAGGAATGACATATGTAGCCGGTTCAGGAAAGATTGATCCCAATCTGAAAGAGACATTGAATAATGAATATAATCACATAGGTGAAGTGTCCTTTACAGAAAAATTAAAAATGTATATTGCCAATACAGGCGCGCTTGAAGGTTTGAACAATTTAAGCGGAGGAGTAACTTTTGGTACTTTCCAGTGCACGGTTGATGCCGATGCATCGGGGAATATTGAAGTGGGTCTTACCATAGACGTATTAGATGATGGAGATGTTAATCCTTATCCTGAGAGCCGTTATACGGTGCAGACAACCCCTGTAAAGATTACCGCCGCACCGAAACCGGCAACCGGCATTTCTCTTAACAAGAGCACAACCACTATCTACACAGGCAGTGAAGAAACACTGACCGCTACAGTAACACCGACCGATACCACCGATACCGTAACTTGGCCATCCGGCAACACAGCTGTTGCAACGGTTGACGACACCGGTAAGGTTACTGCTGTTGCCGTGGGTACGGCAACCATCACTGCACAGGCGGGCAGCCAATCTGCCACCTGCGTTGTAACGGTTACAAATGCACCTTGCACACATACGAACAAATCCACCGTATCTGCAAAGGACTCTATGTTGCAGGAACCGGCACGACCTGTCAGAGTGTAAAGAAGTGCTACTATGACTGTGCATACTGCGATCGGATCGGTACTACCACTTGGAATAGCACCACCTACGGTGAGCACAGCTATGCAGACGTATGGAGCAGCGACGAGTTCGGCAGTGGAAATCCCGGCAACCGGAAGCACACCCGAAACGGTAGATAATCGTAATATGTTCCTTTGGATCGCATTACTCTCTGTCTCCGGCTTTGGAGTTGTTACAATTATCGTTTATGTTTATGTTAAAAAGAGAAAGTCTGTGAAATGACAAAAAAACACACCTTGATAAGGGGCGGTGGCGATATCATCTGTCACCGCCCTTTTACAAATGAAAAGGCTATGCAGACGGCATAGCCCTTTCTCCAAAGCGGCAATATTGTAATTGCCGTTTTGGAGAGAGTAAAATATAAAAGGCAAAACATGAAAAATAATGCTTAGAAGACAGGAGGTATTTTTCTATGAGTTATGTCGGAAAATGGGTATTTCATTCCATTGGTATGGTGAATGATTCTATGACCACAAGATATACAAAAGCCGATTAAAGGAGGAAAAACAATGAAACATGGTATTTTGAGAAAACATTTGAGTTCGCTGTTAGCACTGATCATGATCGTCGGTATGCTACCGATGTCTGTTATCCACGCAGGTGCTCTCTCGTATTTGGGGGCAAATCACGCAAGTGCTTACGACATCAAATACAATGAAGAATCCGACCAAGGTCTATCGTTCGCTCTCGACTGCAGAGGTGTTGTAGAAAACGCAATGGCTTCCGCTTTCACACGTTCAATGACACCATCGCTCTGATGCACAACCTCCCCTACAGAACGATCTTTGCAACAGGTATCAATCGGGATGCATAAAAAAGACTACGTTCACTCGAAAATGAATCCTTGATTCAAGTTATCGCAAATCAACCTGTCGAGGTATCCAAGCAAGCTTGTCTCTATGCAATGATGCGATACAACCGTTTGGTTTGGGAATTTATGATATCCGTTATCGGCGCAAAATATAATGCTGGTGACAGAAATTTCGGCAAGATGGATTTGAAACCACTTTTGTCAAGGGTAAAGTGTGTATGTTTACAAAATCTTAACAAAGCCAGACTTCATTCAAAAAATAATTTCAAAAAGATGAGACATGGTGTAAAAATGCCGTACAATAATTCGTCACTTATTCGGCGGGATTTTGTACGCAAATTCCGCTATTGGAAACTTTTTTATACAAATTACTAAAAAAGTATTGAATAAATTGCAGATATATAATATAATAAGCCATTATTTATTCATTTTTAAGTAAAAATAAATCAGTATAGGGAGAGAATATGGAACTTTTTGCATTTATTCTTTATTTTATTGTTGTCATAGGCATAGGAGTTTTCTTTTTCCTGCGCTCAAAATCCAGCGGAGAAAAGGATTACTTCCTCGGGGGCAGATCAATGGGGCCGTTTGTCACCGCCATGAGTGCGCAGGCTTCGGATATGTCGGGTTGGCTTCTTATGGGCTTTCCCGGAAGTATTCTCGCTTTCGGAATGGGGCAGGCTTGGATAGGTATCGGCTTGGCTATAGGAACTGCGCTTAACTGGATATTCGTTGCCTCGCGGTTGCGCCGTTTTTCCAAGGCGGCAGGGGATTCGATAACAATTCCTCAGTATTTGTCAAACCGTTTCTGTACAAAAAGTCCGGTGCTTCAGATAATAAGCGCCGTCATATTTTTGATATTTTTTACAGTATATGTGGCGTCGGGATTTGTTTCCGGAGCAACGGTGTTTACAACTATTATTCCGGGCTTTGAGGGCAAGGAAGACCTTGCAATGATCATATTCGCCGTCATAATAATTCTTTACACGTTCCTCGGTGGTTATTAAGCGGTTTGCTGGACGGACTTTTTCCAGGTGATTATGATGCTCATTGCATTGCTTGCCGTACCGATAGTCATGGTTATTGCAAAGAATCTTGACAATTCCG
This sequence comes from uncultured Ruminococcus sp., assembly GCA_900551005.1. Classification (GTDB taxonomy): domain Bacteria; phylum Bacillota; class Clostridia; order Oscillospirales; family CAG-272; genus Apopatosoma. Next base: position 16,742 of record URUL01000031.1, read on the forward strand.
CAATTTCAAATGCGCTTCCTTACGTTGACGGCTCAATGTCTGTTTTCAATTCAAATATTTTCTCTGCAAGCTGGCAGGAGATAGTATCCGGCTTTGCATGGGGGCTCGGATATTTTGGCATGCCGCATATCCTCGTTCGCTTTATGGGCATTAAAAACTCCAAAATGATAAAAACCTCCGCTACCGTTGCGATTTCATGGGTAGTTCTTACACTCGGTGCGGCAATAGTCCTTGCATATTTCGGAAGAATGGCATACGGTGCAGAGCTTCTTGCGGACGGAAATCAGAAGCTTATCTTTATAAAAGCAGTGCGTGATCTGTTCCCGGCATTTATAGCGGGCATTTTGCTCTCGGCTATTATCGCCGCCGCCATGTCAACGGCAGACTCACAGCTTCTTGTGGCTTCTTCCTCTTTCACAAGCGATATTTATAAGCCCGTTATCCGTAAAAACGCCTCCGAAAAAGAAACGCTTTGGGTGGGCAGAGGAGTAGTAGTTATAATAGCGATAGTCGCATATTTTATCGCCTCAAATGGCGGCAAGGGAGCGCAGGCAATTATGAATATGGTTGAAAATGCGTGGGGCGGCTTCGGTGCCGCATTCGGCCCCGTAATAATACTCTCTCTGTTCTGGAAGCGCCTTACCTATAAGGGTGCGGTTGCGGGAGTTATAGGCGGTGCGGTAATGGACGTTATATGGCTCTTTGCCCTCACCGAAAGAACCGGAATATACGAACTTTTGCCCGGCTTTATCGTAGGCGCAATATGCTGCATAGTTGTTTCTCTTATTGATAAAGCCCCATCCAAAGAGATAGAAGAACTTTTTGATAATGCGGTATCCGATAAAATTGGGGAATAAGCTTTAATACTGCAAGGTGTAGATGAATGAGGCACCGCTTTTCGGCAAACTGATTTTGCGCAACATTACATATTGTATTGTGCAAATCGAAGCAATTTTAGTCCTGGCAAACAGAGAAATCCGTTTGGGCGATATGCTGGCTAAAACGCAGGTGATAAAATCTTAATCTCTTTAAATAATAAAATTCGGAGCTGTTGAAAATAGCAGACTTAAAAGGTCTGTTAAAAGCAACAGCTCCGATCTTTTTTGGCGGCAGTGTCCGCCATACATAGAGATATTCTATGAATACTTATTTTTTGGAGGTTCACTATGAACAACACCGTAAACAAGCCCAATACCCACGCCATTCACCTTCGTGCCTGTCTGCTTTCTGTCATCCCCAAGCGAAATGCGGAACACGTCAATGTTTCCGATGTCTTGGAGAGTATGAATCGCTTTCATTCCGAGAACAAAAAGCTCGAAATATCCTGTAAGGTAATACTGTCAAGATATTCGTTGATTACCCGACTGAGTCCCTGCCAAACGGGGAGCGTGGGGCAGTCTCCACTGCGTTCACATTCGATCGGATCTTGATTAAGGCAGTCCACCGGTGCAAGGTTTCCTTCTGTCAAACGAAGGATCTCTCCCACGGTATATTTGTCAGGAGATTTCGACAGCATATATCCGCCCTGCGAGCCGCGGGTAGTTTTCAGAATATCGGATTTACCCAAAATCGGAATGATTTGCTCTAAATACTTTTTGGATATATTCTGACGGTCTGCGATATCTTTAAGAGCAACAAAGCCGCAGTTCTGATGCTCCGCCAAATCAATAAGCATACGCAGAGCATAGCGACCTTTTGTGGAAATTTTTATTCGTTTTCACCTCTTATATTGTTACAATACTATTATAACATATGTATAGTAGGTTTTCAAGCAAAAAAGGAATAAAATCAACGAAAAAGAAAAAATTTCGTCTCCACAAAGAGGTCGCGCCGAGCTGAACACCGGGGCGCTATATTCAAGAGAATTTTTCTGACGCAGGTTAAAAATCATAACCACCGGCAAAGCCGGTGGTTATGATTTTATTTTACAAAGAGCGTGCAAAAAGCACTTGGCAATAGGGGGGATACTGTCAATCGTTTTTTGCAAAATCATCTCTGAGTAAACGAAGTTGTACGCCGGTACCCCGGCGATGGAGCGGCTACGCTCCGATTGATTGCCTTCAGCAGACGAGAACGGTGGTATCAAGGACAGCGAAGTTGTTTATCTCGACCCTTTAATCCATCGGTGGCATATGCGATTTGTCGGTGATTGATTTCTGTGATCATGCCATGACTATCGTTACAGCACCTGTCGTCGTGGTTTCCGTTTTATTCAATAGAGTTTTCTTCTATCAACGCTACTCTGCCCATGAAATTTCCCCGCAATTATTTTCATGGATAACACAAGTATATTCTACAAACCTATCCATATAAACCTATAATACCATGCATGATAGATTTTGTCAATCATATTTTGTCATAAATAATATTGACAGTGCGATATTTGTATGATATAGTAGATTTACACTATTAAGCGGTTAAATAGGTGAAAGAAAAATGATACAAAGAAACGATATCGAGGAGAACCTCAAACGAGGGATTCTCGAAATGCTCATCCTGAGAATGCTATCCGATGAGGATATGTACGGCTATCAGATGATCAA
>URUL01000032.1 GCA_900551005.1 uncultured Ruminococcus sp.
TCATGTACTTAAGTAAGACCAAAAGTACCAAAAGTCATCTAAGACGTTCCCTCTTAGAAATCTCCCTGCCACTTCCCACCCTGCCAAAGCGCGAACAATATACACCCTCCCGTGCGAACATATCGAGTGAACCGTCCGACCGCAGGCAAAGGCAGAAGTGCAGGCTCAAATGCACGGGTTGTCTGCTCGACTTTGCTCTGTGCCATGCCGATACGGCAGGGGTTCCCGCCCTGCCAAAGCGCGCTCGGCGCCTCGGCTCTGTCAGCGTACAGACTTCATGCACGCCCGCCACTCCCTTTATATGCGGGCGTGGAACCAGCGCATACGCGAATCTGCTCGATTCGTTCGTGTGATGTGTTCGCACGCGTGGTATCGATAAAGCCATGAGGAGAGACAGAGTTTATCTTTGTGCTTTGCCCGCCGCCCGCACTTACTTGCCACGCACTGCCTCCTGCGACTCAGTCGCGTATGCGGAAGGAGTTTAAAAGAGGAAAGCCTTCCTCTTTTTGTCCTTTTCGTACTTTTCGGACAGGCGAAAAGTACTTTGTGCTTATTGTTACTTTTCAGACAGGCGAAAAGTACATTATGCTTTTTCGACACTTTTGATCATGCAAAAGTATGTTGATCATAAAGTAACTATTTCAGTCTGTTTATCCACAGAACAAGGGGAGAGGCTATTTGCAACCCCTCCCCTTGGATTCTGTTATTATTCTTTTCACCAAGCCTCGGTGAGTCGTATCTTTTCATTCTCCGTCAGGACTTCATCCGCCATGATGGCGCGGAGAAGCTCCTTATCGCTTTCGATCTCATGGAGCTCCCAGAGCTTTTTCTTGTAAATGTTGTCGACTTCTATGTGAGTCAGTGCTTCCAGATAGCGTGCATCTCGGTATGCACGTGCGTCGGGCATGTATTCTGCGACCACGGTATATTCCACATTCGGAAGAACGTTTTCCAGCGTTACCGTCATGTATTCATCTCCGCGCACATCGGCAGGAATAAGAGCACCGTCTGCATAAACCGCCACCTTGCCGTTTTTGATATTTCTCATCTCGAGAGTGATCTTGCGGGGGATAGAGCCTTCGGAAGCTTTTATGCGAACGGTCTGCTTGCCTTCGCTTGCCTCTGAGCAGAAGTGAGTATCGGCGCCGTCCTCGCGCAGAGTATATTCTCCGTTCCCGTTAAAAGCCATCACGCGCAGATAATCGGGCAAGTCGATGCTGTTCGTATGCTTTCTGCCGTCGAGCGGGAAGAATCCGCCCGCCTTTGCAAGAACGGGGATGCTCTCCCGGAAGCGGACCATATCGACCCATCTTCCGCCTTCATAGGAGTCACCTGTGAAAATGTCGGTCCATCTGCCCGCAGGAAGCCAGACGTGTGTTCTTGCCATCCCCTTATCGTCTCCCTTTTCCACTACGGGAGAGACAATAAGCTCCGTACCGAAGCGGTACTGCCGCGGGCAGCTATACGCCTCCTCCGAGTTCGGATACTCATAATACATGGGTTCCACAAGTACTCTGCCCTTGTCATTCGTATCGAGCATGGCGGAATAGAGGTAAGGAATCATTTTGTGACGCAGGCGCAAATATTCTTCCGCGATAAGTCCTGTTCCGTTTTTGTATGCAAGGGGTTCCTTCGTGCAATAGTCGTACGCGGTGGAGTGAAGTCTGTTTATAGGGCTGAAAACGCCGTACTGAACGGAGCGCAGATAGAGCTCATTATCCTTTGCACCGCCCATGTGACCGCCGATATCATGGCTCCACCATGTAAAGCCGATATTAGATGCGTTTGCGGTAAAGTACGGCAGATATTGAAGCGTTTCCCATGTGATATGCGTATCTCCCGAGAAGCCGAGCGGATAACGGTGCGCTCCAAGACCCGAATAACGGGACAGAATGAGCGGAGCGTGCTCCTTTGCACTGTCCAGCGTGTGATAATGGTTGAGTACCCACATGATGTCAATGCCCGCTGCTTTTGCGCGGGGGCCCTGCTGCCAATCTATCCACCAGAAGTCGACGCCGTCGTGTTCATACGGCTTGTGAAGGATTCTGAAATATGCGTTGATAAATTTATCCGAGGTGAAATCAAGATCTACCTTGCGCTCCGTTTTCGGATCTATACCCATTTCCGTCGCCATTTCCTCATACATATCTTCAAAGAAACGCACGCCTGATGCCGGATGAAGATTGAGTGTCACGGCACAGCCGTGGTCGTGAACTTTCTTAAGAAAATCCTTATAATTCGGGAAAAGGTCTGTATTCCAGCTATAGCCTGTCCAGCCGGAAGTGCCGCCGTAATAATCGCCGCTTCTGCCGTCGAAGTTGTAGCCCTTTTTGTTTCTGAGATTTTTCGTATTCCAGTGCCAGTCCATATCGACTGTGGCAACCGTCACGGGGATGTCGCGATCTTCCATTCTTTCGAGAACGGAGAGATATTCCTTATCTGTATATTCATAATAACGGCTCCACCAGTTGCCGAAGGCAAATCTCGGTATCTTCGGTGTTTTTCCGCAGATCATATAGAATGCACGAACGGCAGCGCGGTAATCTCTGCCGTAAGCGAAGATATATATATCCAGTTCATAGTGTTTTCCCTTGCGGATCATACCCTCTTCCGTGAGCACGGAAGAACCGGTATAATCGAGAACGGCGACGCCGTTTTTCGACACAACGCCCATGTCGAGCTGTATTTTCGTGCGCGAGCCGTCGTCGCCGATAAAATATTCGCCGTCACAACGGTCGAGCGTGCTGTACGTGCCGCGCAGATTCTCTTTATTGTCAAGTGCGATCTTTTTGCCGTCCAATACAACATGGCTTTCGGCAAAATCCGCACAGAGCACAAGCTCTGCACTCGCCGTTTTCACGCGAAGCTCACTTTCGTTTTCTTCTTTTTCAAAAGCGACGGGCGGCATATCGCGAAACCAGATGGCTTCCGTTGCTTCGTCACAAAAGATCTTTTTCTCGTCTTTTTCCACGCGGAAAAGACGGTCTGCCAGAAGGGTCACGCGGTATTCTCCCCAAAAAACAAGATTTGCGGGGTTTGCCATCGGGCGTGTCTTGGCGATAAGGTGTTGGTCTAACATATAAATTTTTCTCCTGTATTTTTTGGGGATATAACCGAATTTATTGTACCATTTTTCGCGTAAAAATCAATATTGCCTATTTTATATCAGGATTCACGTAGGAGTGGGAAGCATCTATTTTGCCGTCACGGATATATACCCGCGTCACGCGCATGCCTATGCCGCAGACGATATCATAATTGATCGTATCGGCAATTTTCGCTATATCGTCTGCCGTAATGGAAAGCTCTCCGTCAACTCCGATGACCGTGGCTATGTCTCCGCACCGAACGTCATCGATCTCGGAGACATCGACGATCATCTGATCCATGCATATTCTGCCGAGTATTGGTGCGTATTTTCCCTTTATCAGTACGCCTCCTCTGCCTGAAAGTGCCGTGGGAAGACCGTCGGCATAGCCTGCACAAAGCGTCGCCGTTTTCATGTGCCGTGGCGCGATGAACGTATGTCCATAGCTGATTCCTTCACCCGCCTCTACGGTTTTTACCTGTGCCACCTTCGTGCGAAGCGAAAGCGTGGGTTTCAAGTCTGCGCGGAAATTATCCGAAGGGAGAAGCCCGTACATCATCAGACCGATTTTATACAGATTTCCCCATCTGCCGCAACCGAGCAGAGCGGCGCTGTTATCAAAGCATTTCCTATCGGAATATGCGCCATGCTGCTCGAGCACGCGGATAAATGTTTCAAAGATCTTCTTTTGTCTCTTTGTGACGGGCGAACCGACGATATCGGCACATGCGGGATGCGAAAATATGCAATGACAATCGAGCGCATCGCAGGAATAAATTTTCAGCGCCTCGCAAAGTCCCGCCTCATCGCAGGAAAGACCGAGCCGCGACATGCCGGTATCCACTGCGAGAAAGACTTCGGCGCGCTTATTCTGCGCTTTTGCGGCATCGTTTATTTGTCTCGCCGTATCCGAAGCAAAGACCGTGATCGAAATGTCATCCCGCACAGCTATGGAAATATTTGTCTCCTCAATGGCACCGAGTATCAGTATTCGTCCCGAAATGCCCGCTCGTCGAAGTCCCGCCGCCTCATCATAGCATGCCACGGCATAGCCCTGCACGCTGTCCGAAAGATATCTGCAAAGCTCCGCATCGCCGTGACCGTAGGCATTTGCCTTCACTACAGCGATAAGCTCCGCATCCTCTCCGATGGCGGCACGTATTTTCCCTATATTATGTAAAAGAGCATCGACATCTATCTCCGCCCATGTCCGAAATTCCGTATTCAATACAAAGCCTCCGAAATTTTATCTCTTCTATATTTTATCCTTTTCTCTGTGTTTTGTCAATGTTTTACACAGTAAAAGAAAATCATTTTCTATTTGTCTTGACAAAAGATTTTTTTTGCTGTATACTCATGACGAAAAAAACAAAAAAGAGGTGTTTGTTTTGGATTTGACCGGAATGCTCAAATCACTCGAAAATTGCCCCTGCGGCAAGAAACATACTTTATATACCAAGGATATACAGATCGGTTCGGGAATCACATCAAAGACGGGTGAGATTCTCCGCCGCAATGGCTTTGAGGACGATCTGCTCCTCGTAGCCGATGAAAATACCATAGCTGCCGCCGCCGGTGTTCGCGAAAGCCTTATCGCCGCCGGCTTCAGACTCACGGAAAGAATCTATCATAATCTCACCTATGCGCGTGCCGAGCAGGTAGACGAGCTGAAAGCCATCTGCCCGAGCGTACAGGGCATTATTTCCGTCGGCACGGGCTCGCTCAACGATATCTGCCGCGTAGCATCGTATCAGACGGGTAAAAAATTCTGCATTTTTGCCACGGCTCCCAGCATGGACGGCTTTGTTTCCGATACCGCGCCCATCGTCAAGGACAGCTTTAAATCATCATGGCAGGCAGAGCAGCCGCTCGTCGTTATCGCCGATACGAAGATCCTTGCCGCCGCTCCCACAGAGCTGAAATCCGCCGGATTCGGCGATATGGTGGCAAAATATATCGGCCTTGCCGAGTGGAAAATGGCAAAGCTGCTCACGGACGAATATTATTGCCCGAATGTTGCCGCCATCACAAGCGAAGCCATCGACCGCATAACCGCTCTTGCGGACAGGATCACCGAAAACAGCGAGGAAGCCGCAGGCGCCGTCATGGAAGCTCTCGTTCTCACGGGAGTTGCCATGAAGCTTGCCGGATGTTCACGTCCCGCCTCCGGTGCCGAGCACGTTGTCTCTCACTATCTCGAGTGCTATAAGCTCAATCGCGGTATCTGGCCCGAATTTCATGGCAAGAAGGTCGGCGTCATGACCGTTATCCTCAACCGTGCCTACCGCAATATCGCAGAACGTGTGACGGAAGTAAACCCGCATGCCGACAATACCGACTGGGATCTTGTCTATTCCAAATACGAAGCCTGCATGCTGGATGATATCAAGCGCGTCAATACTCCTACGATCACCGATAACGTTTCCCCCGTGAGACTGAAGGAATGTTGGGGAGAAATAAGAAATATCATGCTCGAGACGCTCCCGACAGATGAAAAGCTTCTCTCGCTCATGCACGCCGCAGGCGCCGCCACCACTCCCGAGGAAGTTCACGTAGGCGAGGAGCTTCTTGCCGATGCGCTCCGCTTCCATCCCTATATGCGCTATCGCCTGCTTCTGACGAGACTCCTGCCCATGCTCGATCTCGATATAATGGACTTCATAAAATAATCCGATCGGAAGATATAAAGCAAAAAACGCACCCGAAAAGAGTTTACTTTTCGGGTGCATATTTTTTTATCCTGAGCCTGATATTTTTGCCCGCCGCGCGGCATAAATCCGAGTGGCGGGCACGATTCATCTGTTCGGAATTATTACTTGAGACTGTTTACCGCTGCCTTGTAAATATTTGCGGCGTCATCCGCCGTGAGAGCGGAATCATATATCTTGGCATCTACCATAGTCATGCCCGATGTCGGGAAATCGCCTCCTGTAAGACCTGTCTTTATATCGTCGCCAAGGCAGAAATAGTTGAAGGTATTGCCTTCTCCGCAAACAAAGTTGGAAGCGATCGTAACTTCCTGTGTGAGCTTGCCGTTGATATAGATAGAGCATTTTTTGCTTGCCGCATCATATACGCCTAAAACATGGACGAGCTCTGTAGTGGAGGATGCGGATTTCGCATATGCGCCGGAATTATACTTGCTTCCTCCGCCGGTGATGAAGTAAGGCTTGCCTGTTTTATCCTCGGCAAGACCCCAGCCGCCGTTCTGCGTGCCGCAAACGATACCCTGAATGCTTCCGCTATTTGGCATCAAATAGAAAGCCTCGACGGAAAAGCCCGATTCAGCCCATGCCTTCATTGCAGCTGATGTGGATATATTATTAAACTTGCATATCACATATTTGCCGCTCGAAGCCGTAAGTGCGTCTGCTTCATATGTATTGCCGTCGTGAATAACGCTTGCCTTGCCTACGGTAGCACCCTTATTTGTAAAGGAGAGCTGACCCTTTGCATCGGAAATCGTACCGTCCTTGAAGTCTATATCGGCATAGGCCTCGGGAACATTGACAACGACGGGAGGAGTAGTCGTCTCTGTTGTCGTAGCTTCTGTCGTAGCTTCTGTCGTAGTAGCCTCTGTCGTGGCTTCGGTCGTGGTGGTAGCAACTGTCGTCTCTACCGTGGTGGTAGCCTCTGTTGTGGTAGCCTCTGTCGTAGCTACCGTCGTTGTAGCCTCGGTCTTTTCACTCTCGTCTCCGCATGCCGCAACAAGAGCGACAAGCATCACAAGCGCCAGAACGAGGATAAGCAGTTTTTTCATAATATCCCTCCGAAAAAATGATGTTTTATTGTATATATTGCCCGATAATACGGAATAACAGACGGGATTCCCCGTCAATATGCATGACAATTCCGCATTTCCTATGTTATAAAATATCACAGCGTGCCGCTATTATCAACCTACTTTTGTTGTCATCTTCCGCAACTCGTGATAGCTTAAAAAGAAATTTCTGCATTTTTCAAAAACAAAATCCAAAATATGCCCTTTTTCATTGCCAATACATACATATTCGGCATGATCGCTTGTTACTTTTGAACAAAAAATACGCCTTATTTTCTCAATGCGATTTTGAGAGAAAGCAAGCAAAAAACGGGAGCTCCCGTGGGAACGCCCGTTTTTGAGACCTTAGAAAATCAGAGCAGTTTGAAGTTGGTATCGAGTTCTTCTCCCTCTCTCTTGCACTGCAGATAGAGGAAAAGCTTTTCGCTGAACATCTTGCTCTTCAAAATAGCGTGGTTGGTGCTCCTGTTGGTAAGGAAGATGAGAAGGATAGAAGTGAACTGCGACCATGTCATCTCATATTTTCCACACTCAATCATACTGAGTCTGATACGCGAAATGCCGGTACGGTTGCCGAACTCCGTCTGCGAAAGAAAAAGATTTTTTCTGAGAGTTACAAGATTTTTGCAAAGAATGTCTTTGGCTTCCTTGCGTTCTTCTTCCGTAAGCTCGATTCTGTTTTGTCCATATTTCATAAATATGCCCCCCATTCCACTTAACGCATTTCAGCGCGTCAAGAATTCATGCCATATGTAACAGATTTATTATAGCATACAAAAAAACAATTGTCAACAAAGTTTGACATTTTTTATGCGATAGATATACTATTTTGTTTTTATCGAGAAAAATTTCAGTATTTAATTCCGGGCATAATCATTGATATCGCCGTAAGCGAGGTCAAAAAGCTCGCGTATGCGCTCCGGATTTCCCGAGAAATGCAGGTACCCGAATACCGCCTCCATGCCCGTGGCGCGGTGATATTCGGCGGCTGTCGCTTTTTTCGGCTTGGAATTTGTATGGTGATTGCGCCCGAGACGGTAAACGGCATTTTCCTCTTCCGTGAGTACGGGCAAAAGCTTTTCCATGCGTTCGCTTTGTGCCGGAGCGCAGATGAGCTTCTGCGCGATGGTACTCATGGCTCCCGTATCCGTCATGCCGCAGGAAACGAGTTTTTCTCTTATCAGTATTTCGAGCACCGCATCGCCTATATAGGCGAGAACGATGCCGCCGTGCGAAACGGCTTCATTCATCGGTTTTTTCCTCCGTGCCGGTTTTTTCTTCAGCGGTTGTTTCTCGTGACGCGTCGCTTTCTTGTGCCGCACCGTTCTTTTTCTTCGTGAAAACGAGAAGCTTGCTCGTGATATAATTGAGTATCACGACGATGACGGCAATGATCAGCTTGGCAAGATATTTATTCATTTCGAGAACGCCGCAGAGGAGCGCATCGCCCGCAAGCGAAACAACCAGCGTGAATACGCGGGACAGCACAAATCTGAAAAATTCCGCAAAGGAGCGCCCCTGTGCCTCGAAAACGAGATATTTGTTTGTAAAATAGGCGAATATGACAGCCGCCGCCCATGCCGTGGAATACTCTACGGCATTCGGAAACCGCTCAAAGAAAGCACCGCCGAATTGCGGCAGGATCAGGTCCATCAGAGCGAAAACGAGCCAATCCACAACGGTGGTCAGTCCGCCTATCACAACGTATACGATCAGCTCCTTGAATCTTTCGAGATGAAAGAATTTCAGGACAGCTGTTATTATTTTATTCAGAAATTTCATGATTTGCATATCCTTCTTCAGATGTGATTTTTTCTATGGCAGAAGCCCATTTTTCGGGGCTTACCGTAAGCTGTACAGCCTCCAGCATCGCGTTTGCCGAGAGCGTCTGCGGCAGCTCAAGAGCTCTCAGCAGCGCTTTTCTTCTGGCAGCGGAATTTTCGCCGCCGCACAGCCCCAGCTCATAGAGCTCGGCTTTTGTCAGAAGGGTTCCGACCGGTGGCTCGCCGCCGTCCTCGGAATAGGGAAGCAGAGCCTGTCTCAGCCATTCGACATCCGTTCCCTCAACGCCGATGATCCCTGCCTTGGAAGGAGCTTTCTTTCGCTTCTCCTTGCCATAGATCTCGGGTGTATATATATTTATTATCTTGTCCGCGGGAAGTATATTTTTGATATAGTTTCTGATAGTCATACCCGCCGCATCGCTGTCGGTCAAAACGATCACACCGTTTTTCTCGGCAAGACGACGTATAAGTGCCGCACGCTCTTCGTTTCTGAAAATACCGAAGCCGTCTGTCTGCACGATCACGGCTTTTGCTACGCAGGCGACCTTTATCTTATCGTATTTTCCCTCAACGATGATCGGTCTTGTCAGCGTCAGCATAGGAGTGACCTCGGCGTATATATTTTCGCAACGAGCATATCGATGAGCACAAACCCGTCCGACTGCGTGCTTTTCAGTGCCGCATCCGTCTCGCAGGCGAGGCGGACTGCCTCCTCCAGCTTGCCGACAGGCGCTTTTGCGACAGCCGCCGCATATTTCGATACGCTGTATTCCTTCATTTTCGTCTCTTTGGCGATCTGCGCCGTATTCATCCCCGCCTCCAGCCCCGCCTTGACGCGAAGCATATCACAGAGGATCCGTCCGAGCTTCGCCACGACCGAGATGGGCTCTTCGCGCAGATCTCTTGCGCGGTCTGTCACCGCGTACATATCCGCAATGCTCCATTTCTGTGCCGCCTCCAGCATGGCAAAAGGGGGCGCTTCCGAAGTCATTGCCTGAGAAACGACGGCGCGCACATCCGCCTCGGTTATTTCCTTCCTTCCGATGCCGTGCGCATAAAAGCAGAGCTTTGCCGTCTCCTCGGCGATAACGGACATTTCCAGTCCGCACATATCCGTGAGAATATCGAGCGCCGCATCCGATGCGGCAATTCCTTCATGCACAAGATGACGTGATGCCCATGCCTTCAGCTTTGACTTGCTCTGGATATCGAATCGCACGAGCTTTGCCGCAGACGAGAGCTTCTTAAACTCCTGCGAGCTTTCCGTTTTGTAGTCGAAGGTCCACTCGTTTTTGCGCAGGCAGAGGATCAAAATATTTGTATCGTCCGCTGCGCTCAGATTTTCGCAGAGCATATCGAGCGCCGAGGCGGGAAGCCCGTCCACGGCGAGGTCATGGATTTCCGTCAGCCGTTTTTCCTGCGCCATCGGAAATGACGACAGAGACGAGGCAAGTGCCGCAAAGCCCGCATCCCTGCCTCCCGAAACGGCGGAAAACGAAATTTTCCCGTAATTGAAAACGTCGAGACCCTCCGCCGTCATGATGCTCTTATATACTTCCGAGAGGTAATGGCGCTTGAGATAATCCTCATCGCCGAAGAAAACGTATGCGCCGCAGAGCTTTCCGCCCTTGATCTCGGCGGCGAGCTCCTCCGGCTTCAGATACCTGAATTTTTCAGCCATTTCCTTTCCTCCCAAAAATTTCCAAGTTTTCCACATTATCCACAGGGTTTTCCACAAAAAGCGTCTCTGATGCTGTATTTTTTCTGTTTTCGGTCACAATAATAAGCCGTAAAATGTCGTTTTTTGACGCTTTTTTCAAATCAAACCATGCATTGGAAATATATTATTTTTCCCTCTCACTCTCGGCAAACGGGAAAAGGACACGCTCAATAAAGCGGATGCTTCTCGCAGAGAACGGTCACTCGCTCGCGTATTTTTTCGGCGCTTGCCTCGAAATCGGTCGCCGTGAGCTTGATGAGCTTTGCCGTTTCGCGCATGTCGTCCTCCGTGAAACCGCGCGTGGTGACGGCAGGCGTGCCGAGACGTATACCGCTCGTCACGAAGGGACTCTGCGGGTCGTTCGGTATGGTATTCTTGTTTGCCGTGATATAGACCTCATCGAGGCGATGCTCGAGCTCCTTGCCCGTTATGTTCATCGGGCGCAGATCGACGAGCATGAGATGATTGTCCGTGCCGCCCGAAACGAGATCAAAGCCCTGCGCGAGAAGCTCGTCCGCGAGCGCCGCGGCGTTTTTCACGATCCTCTTCTGATATTCGACAAATTCCGGCTTCAGTGCCTCACCGAAGCAAACCGCCTTTGCCGCGATGATATGCATGAGCGGACCGCCTTGCGTCCCGGGGAATATCGCCTTGTTTATTTTCTGCGCAAGCTCCGCACGGCAGAGTATCATGCCGCCGCGGGGACCGCGGAGCGTTTTATGCGTCGTCGTGGTGACAACATCGGCATACGGCACGGGGTTCTGATGGAGTCCCGCCGCCACAAGACCCGCGATATGCGCCATATCCACCATGAAATAGGCACCACACTCGTGTGCGATCTCGGAGATACACTTGAAATCTATCGCGCGGGGATAGGCAGATGCGCCTGCGACGATAAGCTTCGGCTTCTCTGCCAATGCCGTTTCTCTGAGCTTGTCGTAATCGATGCGATGTGTCACATCGTCCACGCCGTACGAGATGAAGTTGTAATACGTGCCGGAGAGATTCACGGGACTGCCGTGCGTCAGATGACCGCCGTGAGCGAGATTCATTCCGAGCACCTTATCGCCCGGGGAAAGCAGTGCGAAATAGACGGCAAGATTTGCCTGCGCACCGCTATGCGGCTGAACATTGGCATGCTCCGCTCCGAAAAGCTTCTTTGCTCGTTCGATGGCGATATTTTCTACTATATCCACACATTCGCAACCGCCGTAATAACGCTTGCCGGGATAGCCCTCGGCATATTTATTCGTCAGCGGCGAGCCCATCGCCGCAAGCACTGCGGGCGAAACAAAATTTTCGCTCGCGATCAGTTCTATTCCTCTGCGCTGGCGGGCAAGCTCCGCTCCTATCGCATTCCCGATCCCGGGGTCATATTCTTTCAGAAACTCTATATTTTCATTTATCATGGCGTATTTCCTTTCCTGAATATTATTTTTATTATGATACCATAACCGTGCGTATTTTTCAAGAAGTTTGCAACAAATTGCGATAATTTATATAAAAGAAATCCGCTGCCTTTTTCCCGTGTTTTGCCGAAAAGAAAAGGGACTGCCTCAAATGCCTGAGATCGCATTTAAGACAGAACCCCTATCTGCCGTATTATTTTGTTTAAAGTATGATACAGAGAAGCCCGCCGCTGCCTTCGTTTATGACGCGCTCGAGCGTCTTTGAAAGCTTTTCGCGCGCATCCTCGGGCACGTTTGCGAGCTTGCCCGTAAGGCCCTCGGACATGATGTCATAGAGAGACCTGCCGAAAATATTCGTCTCCCATATCTTGCCCGGTGCTTTTTCAAATTCACCGAGCAGGAAACGGACGAGATTTTCCGATTGCTGTTCCGTACCGACGACAGGAGAAACCTCCGCCGCGATATTCGCCCTGATCATATGGATAGAAGGCGCGGTGGCGCGAAGCTTCACGGCATAGCCGCCCGACTGCTTCACGACCTCGGGCTCCTCGAGCTTCATATCGGCGATATCCGGTGTAACGACGCCGTATCCCGTTTCATTGACGGAAGAAAGGGCTTCTTTTACTTTGTCATATTCTTTTTTTACCTCGGAAAGCTCGACGAGCGTTGACATAAGCGCTCCGTCATCGCTTATATCCATTCCCGTGAGGTCGCCGATGATCTTATAGAAGAGTCCCTTCGCCGGGACGACCTCCAGTTCTGCCGCACCGGTGGCGAGATCGATCTTTTCGCTGCGCACATTGTCGATGTATTCATTATTGCATGCATCGGCAAAGGCGGCTCTCACATCGCCTGTTTTTTCTATTTTGGCGGCGCAGGAGAGCAGCGTATCGTAAACGCTTCTTCGGATATAATGGTCATCGCCGAGCGCATCCATGAAATCGGGCAGCTTCATGCGTACCTCGGTTATCGGAAACTCGAGAAGTACAAGCTCCAGGATATGCCTGATATCGCCTGCATCGAGGTCGAGGCAATTCACGAGGGCGACGGGCGCGCCGTATTCCTCCTCGAGCCTGAGCGCCAGCTCCACTGAGCTCTGCGCCTCGGGCGTGGCGGAATTGAGTATGATGACGAACGGTTTATGTATCGCCTTCAGCTCCTCTGCGACCTTGCGCTCGCTGTCCTCATAATTCTCGCGCGAAAATTCGCCGAAGGAGCCGTCGCATGTGACGAGCACGCCTATCGTCGAATGTTCCTTTATTACCTTACTCGTACCCATCTCCGCCGCCAGCTCAAAGGGCATGCTTTCGCTTGACCACGGTGTCATGACCATGCGCGGCTTATTATCCTCTTCACCGCCAAGCGCCTCGGGCACAATGTAGCCTACGCAGTCTATCATTTTCACAAAAAGCGAAGCGCCGCCGTCAAGCGATATCTCGACGGCTTCATCGTGAATGAATTTCGGTTCTGTCGTCATGACCGTCTTGCCCGCCGCGCTCTGCGGCATCTCGTCCTTGGCGCGCTTGCGGTCATATTCGTTTTTGATATTCGGTATGACAAGCGTCTCCATGAATTTTTTGATAAAGGTTGATTTTCCCGTCCGCACCGGTCCGACAACGCCTATGTAAATATCGCCGTTCGTTCTGGTAGCTATATCGCTGTAAATACTCATCGTAAGCCTCCTTGGCAAATTTTAAGACGCTTCCGCTTTTGCTGCCTCGCCGCGGCGCTGTCTTTATTTTCTCATCATATATATATTGATGCAAATGCGCAAATATTACAAAAAACATGATATTGACTAAAAGCCGATTTTCGTGTATAATTATTATGAGAAAAAATACATTTTTCGGAAAAGAGGTCTGCCACGTGAAAAAACGCCTGCCGCTTCTCATAATTCTCGTTTTTGCACTTTTTCTCTGCTCATGCTCAGAAAAAAACGACAAGGCGGATATATCGTTGCTCTCGCCTTTTTATTTTGAGGGAGAGGAGATAAAAGCCTCATTTGTCAATCCGGAAAGCATCCGGTTTTCCGACTATATAAAGTGTAATATCTCCTTTGAAACGGAGGACAAGGACGGCGAAATATATGAGGAAAGCGAAAGTTATATTCCTCATGGAGGGGTGAACCGTTTGCTTCTGTACCTGCAAAACGGAGAAACACGTACGATAGTTCTTGAGGCAATAGAGGCAGACGAGTTCGTCGTGAAGCCGCGGGGAGAGATAATGTATGCCGTGGGTGAGCCGCTCGATATCTCGGACTTCGAGATATACGGGCTTCTCGGAGAGAGCCGTGTCGCTCTTCCGGAGAGCTCAATAGAAACATATTATGATTTCTCCGCCGAGGGGGAAACAGAGGCCGAATTTTACTGCGGCGGATTCTATGCCGAGGTAACGGTGACGGTGCGCGGAGAATATATTCCGGAGCTTGACGAAAATATGCGCGCGCCGGGCGGTATATTGTATGAAACGAATGAAAAGGGTGCCGTACTGAAAAACGGACGTGCTGCCCGCGAAAAGATATCAGTACCGCGTGCGGTAACGGTCGGTGGAAAGGAATATCCCGTCTATGCGATAGCTGATTTTGCTTTCCGCTCCAACCAGAATATATCAAGCGTATCGTGCCCGTTTGTCTCGGAGATAGGTGCGGGTGCCTTCTATGAATGCACACAGCTGAAAAGCGTCGCTCTGCCGCAAAAGACTTGCGCGATCGGTGCAAACTGTTTTGCATACTGTCAAAGACTGAGTTCTGTCCGCCTCCCCGAGGAAAATACCCGCATAGAGGACGGTCTTTTTTCCGACTGCGGCTACCTATGTGAGGTTTATATTCCCGAAAGCACCGTATATATCGGGCATTATGCCTTTGCCAGATGCGACTTCCTCGAGTCTGCCGCCCTGCCGTCATCGCTGGAATATATCGGCGACGGCGCATTCAAGGATTGTTCTTTTCTGTCAGGCTGTATCGTGATCGGAGCAGGCGTAAACTATATCGGGGATGAGGCTTTTCTCGGTTGTGACAGCCTGGAATACCTCGTGGTACCCGCCTCGCCCGAATATATCGGAGAAAATGCTTTCGCGGCTGACAGCCTCTTCGTCTATACGGCAGAAGGAAAAACGACGGCGCGTTACTGCATGAAAAACGAAGTGAATTATACGAAATGGCAATACGGTACGCTCGGCATCATAAGTTTCAAAGAGGAATATGACTTAGGCGATGAAATAGACGTGACAAATGATTTTGTCGCGGTGCTTTTCACCGAAAATACAATATGCCGGGTATACGGAGAGCCCGAATATAATTTTGCGATATCCGGTACTCGCAGAGCAGATCTTTCCGTATTCGGATACAGCGCGAGCTGGTATTGCAATGTCTCCTATGCGGAGATTATGATAACCGAAACCACGGATTCGCGCGGTGCGGTATACGCACTCGATCACGATGCCGCCACGGCGAGGTTGATTGCCCTGCCCGCGGTGCTTTCCTCGGGAGAAGTCTATCGATTCGAGAGCGATGTTTATGTGCTTCCCACGACGGTCGTTTACCACGGGGAGGAATACGCTGTGACAGAAATAGGTGAAGGCGTTTTTGCCGGCAGAAGCGATATCCGCGCGGTATTTCTGCATGAGAATGTGCAGAGCATCGGAAAAGAAGCTTTCAATAACTGCAGCGCGCTGGAGGTCTTTTCCATCGCCACCTCGATAAGCGGTTGGATCAATATAGACGATGACAACTTCAAGGGCGTTTCAGCAGATTTTTCATACGTCTGCATACTCAAGCGCTCCGCGCCGCACATATGGGCAACACAGCATCAAATAGAGGCGGTAGACTTTGAAAGTGCACCGCATTACAATGAATATTTCAACTGGAGATGAAAAAAATGGAACGTGCTTCCGGAATACTGATGAGCATATCCTCTCTCCCCTCGGAATACGGGATAGGATCGATCGGAAAATGCGCACGGGACTTCGCTGATTTTCTTTTTGCCGCAGGGCAAAAATATTGGCAGATACTCCCTGCAGGACAGACAGGATACGGCGATTCGCCGTATCAGTCGTTTTCCTCCTTTGCGGGCAATCCTTATTTTATCGATATAGATGAGCTCGTGTCGGACGGTCTGCTGACAAAAAAAGAAGCCAAGGCGGCAAAAGCGGCAAATACCGAAAGAGTTGACTACGGTGCGCTGTACGCTTCGCGCTATGCTCTGCTCGGGCTGGCATATGAGCGCGGCAAAGATGTTCTCCGCCACGAGGTCCTTCTCTTTTATGAGGAAAATGCGTCCTGGCTTTCCGATTATGCACTTTTCATGGCGCTGTCCGAGCATTTTTCCGGCAAGCCATGGACAGAATGGGATGACGATATAAGAAAGCGCGAGAGCATCGCCATGGCAAAATACCGTTCCATGCTCGGTGAGCGCATCGGCTTCTGGATCTTCGTGCAGTATCTCTTTTTTTGCCAATGGGACAGTCTGAAAAAATATGTCAATTCTCTCGGTATAAAGATAATAGGCGACCTGCCGATCTACGTGGCGGCAAACAGCGCCGATATATGGGCTTCGCCCGCGGAATTTCAGCTGGATGACGATCTGCACTGCAAAAACGTGGCAGGTGTGCCGCCGGATTATTTCAGCGAAAACGGACAGCTCTGGGGCAACCCGCTGTATAACTGGGAGCATATGAAGAAAAACGGCTATGACTTCTGGAAAAAGCGTCTCGGCGGCGCCCTGCGCCTCTACGATACGGTGAGACTCGACCATTTTCGCGGTTTTGCCTCATATTGGAGCGTTCCCGCCGGTGAAGAGACGGCAAAGAACGGCAAATGGTGCACAGGCGGAGGCATTGATTTCATAAATGCGATGAAAGAAGCCTTTCCCGATGCCGAAATCATAGCGGAGGACCTCGGCGTTCTCGGCGATGACGTACACCTTCTCCTGGAGCAGTCGAGTTTTCCCGGCATGAAGGTTCTGGAATTTGCCTTTGACGGAGATGAGCCGAGCGACTATTTGCCGCACAGATTTGAAAAGAACTGCGTTTGTTATCTCGGCACGCATGATAACGATACCGCTCTCGGCTGGCTCTCGGGTGCTGAAGAAAAGACCGTGCGGTATGCCGCGCGGTATCTCGGGCTCAATCGCGAAGAAGGCGCGGTATGGGGCTTGATACGCGGAGGTATGTCCTCTGTCGCCGACCTCTTCATCATGCAGATGCAGGACTGTCTCGGACTCGGCTCCGAGGCACGCATGAATACGCCCGGCGAGCAATGCGGAAACTGGAGCTGGCGCATGGAAAAGAATGCCGCCACGCCCGTACTTGCAAAAAAGCTGTTTGCCATGACGAAAATGTACGGCAGAATATGAATTTACATAAACATCAGGTTACGATACACATCAGATCAAAACGGAGGTAAAAATGGGACTCGGTACATTGAATAAAACAATTTCGCTTATCGGCAGGCTGATGGATGATAAATCCGCCACGGAACCGATACTGGAATTTGCGCCGCAGAAGCCTTCGCTTCCAAAGCCGCCCGATTCATCACTGCTGCCCCGCGTTTCGCCCGAAAGTGAAGGGATAAGCAGTGCATATATCTCGGAATTTCTCACCGCCCTCGAGCTTGATAAAAGCCTGAATATGCATACGGTCACCATCCTGCGAAACGGAAAGATCCTGTGCGATGCCGCCTTCGGGGCGCATAGCTCCGAATATTTCAGCAGTACCTTTTCCGAGTGCAAGAGTATCGTCTCGCTTGCTATAGGTATTCTCATAGGCGACGGGAAGCTGCGCCTCGACGAAAAGGTAATAAATATGTTTCCCGATGATGACAGTGCCGTTTCAAAGATAAAATACAAGAACCTCACCGTTGAGGATCTGCTGACCATGCGCTCCGGCGCCACATTCGCGGAGGCAGGCTCCATGGCAGATCCCTCATGGATAAAAGCCTTCTTCTCTTCTGCCGTGAAAGGAGACATAGGCGAAACCTTCAATTATAACAGCCTGAATACCTATATGCTCTCCGCCATAGTAAAATGCAAGAGCGGCAAGGGCTTACTCGATTTTCTTGGTGAGCGTCTCTTCTCTGAAATGGACATACAGGGAGCTTTCTGGGAAAAAAGCCCCGAGGGGATAGAAAAGGGCGGATGGGGACTCTATATACGTCAGGAGGATATGGCAAAAATAGGGCTTCTCGTCATGCAGGGAGGTAAATGGAAGGGCAAACAGCTCGTGCCCCAAGGCTATATCAAGCTCGCCGTATCCCCGCATTCCGAAGCGCCGAAAAGCTGCGGCGATTTCAACTACGGTTATCAGATATGGTGCGGACGCAATCAGAATATCTTCCTCTTCAACGGTATGTTCGGGCAGAATACCATGTGCTTCCCCGACAACGGCATAATCATAGTTTCATCCGCAGGAAATAACGAATTTTTCCAGCAGAGCTCCTATTACAGATATGCGATAAAATATTTCTGCCGCAGTTTTCCGGAAATGCTGCCGGAAAGCAAGCCTTCCCGTCGCATACTTTCCCATGTTCTGGAAAAGCTCTCGGGCAAAGAAAAACTCTCGTTTGCAAAGCGCAGAGGGCTTCAAGCCATGCGTATGCGCATGAGGTCACTGGATGGCGCCGTATTAACGCCCGATGATATCCGCGCCTGCAAAACAGGGCTCATGCCAATGCTCCTGCAGGCTACGCAGAATAATTATACAAAGGGTACGAAAAAAATTTCGTTCGTCTTTGAGGAAGAAACGCTGTACATGCTCTATGAGGAAGAGGACGCGGTATTTAAAGTGCCGCTCGGCATAGGTGAACCGCTCTTTACAGAGCTGAACTTTCACGGAGAACCGTACAAGGTGGCTTCACGGGCTGTTTTTACAAAAAATGAAGACGATGAACCCGTGCTGAAAATAACCACAGACTATCTCGAAACTCCTTTTACCCGTATCATGAAATTCATTTTCCGTGGTGACGGGGCACTTATACTTTCCGCGTCTGAGCGCCCCGGCGGAGATTATGTATTTGATTTTCTCGGGGAGATGCTGGCGGAAATCGAGCAGAAAAATCGTCTTATCGCCTCCGCCGTGGGGAAGATAGACCCGAATTATCTGCGCTATAAGATCGACAACGTATTTTCACCGAAGGTAAAATTCTGCATCCGGTCGAAAAAGAGCCGCTGAGTCCCTCAAGGCGCATACGAAAAAAGTAGCTGTTTATTACTTTATTATAAAAAGAAAGAATCATTCAATGTACTTTTCGTACTTTTCGGACAAGCGAAAAGTACCTCATGCTCCATGTACTTTTGCATGACCAAAAGTACCAAAAGTCATCTAAGACGTTCCCTCTTAGAAATCTCCCTGTCGTTCCCCGCTTTGTTAAAGCGCGAACAATATATATCCTCCTGTGCGAACATATCGCGCAGACCGTCCGACCGCAGGCAAAGGCAGAAGTACAG
>URUL01000033.1 GCA_900551005.1 uncultured Ruminococcus sp.
TAGGGTCTCCGTAGCCGTTCAATTCCCATACACCGGGAACCTGAAGGTCATCCCAGCCCTTGTCGTTGAAATTAGTCTGGTAAAAATCTGTCGGACGTGCTTCCGCGTGTCTCACCCAGTTGAATTTCCAAAGACCGTTTAAAGTCATAAAATTCGCTGAGTTTTCTTTGATGCCGGCTTTAGCTTCATCAGCCGATGCGTAAGCAAAATAATTAGTGTGCATGACAGAGCGGTTTACGGAATTCACTTCCGGGTCTTTCCACTCATTGAAGCTTTGCGCTTGAATTGCCGTCAGTCCCAATGCCGCCAGGCAGCAGGAAAGTAGTTGTTTCTTCATGGGTTTTTGTATTAGGTTTGAATTTCGGGAGTCAAAGATAGGGAATAATTTGATTAGTAAAGGAGAATAATGAGTCTAATAAGTATATCTATGGTTCAATTTTAATTTATTTATGAACTATAAAATGAAGTATAATAAAGATGCATTGTTTATGCATAGATTTGCGATGAAGGAAGAACTTGGTGAGTTGATCTTTGAAGTTTTATTTTTCGTGTATGTAAAGTCAATAAGAAACGATGAATTGGATGTTTTTTGTTGTTGGGATATCGTTGATATTGCCGTCGTCGTTTGTATTCCGCCCTACAACTCTGTCGAGCGTCATGCTGCTGCCGCTGACAAGGAAAGCACTTTCGCCGTCCTTCATCAGGTAGCCGTCCTCGTCGGTACTGCCGTCACAGCGGTACGGCAAAAACAGGATGATGCCCTTCGGCACTTTGAAGCGCACGATTTTGTCAAAGGTGATCGGCGTCATGACCTTGTTTATGCCTTCGCCTACATAAAAGCTGCCGCTTTTGTAAACCTCTCTACCGTCCAGCAACAGGGAGAGCGTATATGTTCCTTCGGAAAGGTCGCCGAAGGTGTAGAAGTTTGTTTCGGCTTCCGTATTCACGGCAAGCGTGAATGTTGATTTCTGCGTGTTGTTTCTCAGCACAAGCAGCATTTTTTCTACCGTACTCTTGGCATAGACGGCGTTGTTTACCGTCATTTCCACAGAAACCTTAGCTGTCATGGAGCAGGGGTAGTCCTCTGCCGCTCTTTCCGCGACCGCGACACCGTTTTTATATGCCGTGACGGTCACAGACACGATCTCATAGATGCGGCTGAGCTTCCATACACCGTTCCATGCAGTGCCGGCATTGCCGAGGTCGATTTTATCTGTTTGCAGTGTGTCTTTATCGTCCAGTGTTTTGTAAATGACGGTTGCCACGGCACTGTCAATGCCCGCTCCGATTGAAGCGCGTATATTGAGCGTGCTTCCGATGATGTAGCCGTCACGATTGCGCTCCAGTGAAACATCAAGCTTATCGATGCTCCAGCCGTCCGGTGTTTTTGCCGTGACGGTCATGCTCGCATCGGATTCATTGCCCGCACCGTCATAGGCTTTTATATAATAGGAATATTCCGTATCGATCGCAAGCCCTTCGTCGATGAAGGTACGCTTTGTCGTGTCTCGGATAAGCACACCGTCGCGATATATGCGATAGCCCGACACGCGGACGTTATCCGTTGCCCGCGTCCAGTTAAGAGTGATGCTTGTTCCGCTTATCTGCGGTGTCACGACAGCGGGAGCGGTGGGCTTTTCCGTATCGGGTGCGCCTGTCGGCTTACCCATTGCGGAAGCGGCACTGCTGCGCATGCCTGCCGCATTTTCAAAGACGATCTCGTAGGTATAAATTCTGTTGCTGTCAAGATTTGTGTCATTTTAGGAGGTATATTCCTCCGTGAGGCAGCCGAGTGTTACTCCGTCGCGGGTAATCCACAGCTTTCCCGTACCGACGGGAGCATCCCATGCGAGCTTCAGCTCGCCTGCCTCGCCGTTTGTCACCTTGAAGCCGGTGATCGGGCTGACGTAAGAGGGTACGCTCTCGACGCTTGTTTCTGCTGTTGCATCCGACTCTCCCGTCAGCTTTGAAACTGCCGAGAAGGTGTAGCTTCCGTATTCGGTAAGCGGCACACTCAGTCTGTATATGCCGTTTGCGGGAAGCGTTACGGGACTCAGCGTCTTAGCGGCGCCGCCCGGCGTCGTGTAGGAAACGCTAACAACCGCACCTGCCTTGCCGCTTATCGTCAGAATCACGTCATCAGCCGCCGCATTCGGGGCAGACAGAGTGACAAAGTGTGCGCTCGGTGCGCCGGATACCTTAAAGGCAAAAGTTGTTTCCTTGGAGGTAAGCGCACTTTCCGTGTCGCCCGCAAAGGAGATGACCGCTTCATATTCGCCGGCTTCGAGCTTTCCGAGATTTATTCCCGTCCAGTCAAAGAACTCTTTTTTCTGCCAGTCGCCGCCTGCTTTGCGGTATTTTATTTCAAGGGGGAGCAGCCTGACCTCACCTGTTATGCCCATCTTGGGGTTGCCTCCCGTAACGTGGCGTATATCTGTTATGCGCAATCCGACCGTGACGGTCGCGTTCAGATCTATGAGAACATCCTGCTCTGTGGTAAATTCGCTCTGCGCGGGTGAGCCGACGAAGGAGTCAATCTCTCGCCCGTTTACGGCAAATTCTGTCTGATTCAGAGGAAGCGTCAGCATGAATACCGTGCCGCTGCCTTCCCACTCGAAGCTGCGCTCCGCAAGCTTTGCATACATTCCAGTGACGCCGCTGTCAAGCATGAACTTCTGAGTACTGTAAACATACATACTGTTTCCGTCGGAGTTGTCCATTACAATGCCGCCCAGCTCCGGAATCAGGGAAAGCGAGGAGTTGCTGCTGTCATTATTGGATATGTTGTATTCCCGAAATTCTTCTTCCGCAAGGACTACATTTGTTCCCTCTGCCGCAACATTGACACCGCGGTAGAAAACATAGTAGGTTTCCGTCTTGTCGCTGCCATATACCGAATCCACTCCGCCGACATGGTAGGAGCCAACCGGGATTTTGTCATAGGCACTTGTTGTAAAGGTATGTCCTCCGTAGCTTACAAACAGCAGAGGAGAGTAAACCTGTCTTCCGTTTTGACCCAGATAAACCTTAAGTTCGCCGAATTCCGCATCCGGTTTTGTTACGGTACGGGTGGAATTTGCGGGGTCATATGGGAAATAATCAAAGAACATGATGCTATCGCTGTTGTTGCTGAGTCTGACTGCTACAAACACATCCGTGACGTCATCCCAATCTTTCGCGTCGAGATAAACGATGTAGGTTCCGTCCTCTTCCGTTTTATAGCCGATGGCTGTCGGAGTTTCTACTTTTCCGTTGCGGACAATGTAGATATTTCCCTGCTCAACCGAAGCATAAGCGGACGTATAGCCCTCGGGAACCTCCAGGCGGAGCGTCATCATTTTATCGAGCTTCACATGGAGCGTTTTCGTCACCGTATTGAACTGATACGGCAGAAAGTCCACATAGGGCGTACCATCATAGGACAAATCGGTTTCCAGCGCATAGCGGACATTCAGAATGTAGTCACATTCGGCAATCGGCATTGTCGGCCAGCGGTTGATACCGCCTGCATACAGCGTGCCGGGATAGTCCTCAACCATGCCGGAATAATAGTCCGTCGTATCTTCCTCATTTGCGCTTTTCATGCTGAATTCGTTGGCTGTACTGTTAAAATACTGATTCGTTGAGGTGGAGTAAGCGCTTTCCATGATCTCACCGCCGACAAGGATATTGCCCTTATCGTCTACGGCTTTATGAACAATCGTAGTGTTTTCTCCGTAGCAAAGCGTATCGGTGCCTATGTCAAATTGTGTGATTATTTTTGTAGGATCGAAGTCAATGGAATTCATCGTATTGACATCGACCTCTCCGAGAATATGCGTCACATGACAATATCTTCTTATTGTACTTTCCGTTCCGCCGGATGTAACGTATTTATAGCGGATGACATCATATATGCCGACGGCAAGATTCTGCGTTACAGGCGAGAGATATACTGTTTTGATATCTGTCCCGTACAGATTCAGCGACATACCGTCGCCGGCGGAGAGAATACTGCCGTTTGATGCGGCGACCGTCCAGAGGTCTCCGTTGCCGAGAGAATCCACCGCGGAAATCGTTATCTCGCGAGCCGCGTCGATATCCTCAGCGAGAGAAATTTCGGTTTTGCTTCCGTCCTGAACGGCGGTCGCAAATATGAGATATCGATTTGCCTCATCTCTGACAAAGAAGCGATGCTCGCCATCCGAAAGGTAGAAGGTTATATCGCCCGCGCTATCGGTACTGCCGAGGTCTATGCTGTCGCTTCCATTGCAAAGCTTGATATCGGCATAGGAAAGCGTCACCGTACTGCCGCTGAAATGAAGCGTGGTTTTCTGCGCTTCGTCGCCGCCGAGAGAGATTTCCGGAGCAAAAGCACTCGTTTTTGTGAAAATCATATCGTCTGTCACAAAGCTGAAGGTCAGCCGTCCGCCGTTTTCATCAAAAAGCTTTTTGTCAACCTCAATTTCGGACGAAGAAGCACCTCCGACTTTCTGTAAAAACTTTCCCGTATCAGCGTTGTATACGGAAATCTGTCCGGCAATGGCACTTCCTGCGGGGTCGTAAATGTATATATTCGCTTTTGTCACCACAAGGCTGTTGCGGATGACCGTTGCATATTCCGAAAAGTTTTGCACTGTCGTTGCATCCTTATTTGCTTCCGCTTCCGCCGCCGTGCGATAGAAAATTTTCAACGTAATGTTTCCGTCCTCAAAGCCTGATGTGTCAAGCGTAAATATGTACTCCGTCTGCTCCGTTGCCGTTTTTAAAACAGGCTCGGAGGTATACAGCGCAGTTCCTTCTTCGTTATAAACAACAAGCGTTGCATCCTTTGCAAGTGTCGCACCGACGGTGAGTCTTCCTGTGATTTCCACAGTACCGGTCAGCACATTGCGGCACTCAATTCCGCCCTGAATCGTGACGCGTGTCGCTTTCACGGAGCTGATGAACGCCTGTCTGACGCTGTCATCCATGTCCGTCATATTCCTGAAATTGTAGACATGATAGTTTTTGTTGTAATATGACACTCCGCCGTGACCGTATGCAAACATGCGCTTGGCGGCGGTGATGGCTTCGGGGTTGGTTCTGCCCCCGAGAAGCGAGAACATGACCGCCGTATAGCCGGAGATTGCCGCGCAGGATGCGGACGTGCCGGTAAAACGTGCATATCCGCCGCCGGGCTCGGTGGTCAAAAGACTGCTCCCATCGTGCCCGACATAGTCATATCCGGGAACATCACTGTATTTTGCGCAGTAAGAGAACGACTGAATATTTGCGCTCGAATAATATCCGGCGAGAACAGGATAAGCATCCTGAAGATCCGCAGGATAAAATCCGGAGTAAGTCGTACTGCTGTTGTAACCGGTGTCGTTTCCGCCGGCGCAGATTGAGAAAACATTTTGTCGGCGCGCATCGCGGATTGCATTGGCAAGCGCCGTCGGATAGTATGACATATTTGCGCCGAAGGACATATTCAGAATATCCGCACCGTTTTCTATAGCCCAATAAATACCGCGCACGACATCGGCAATCTTGCCCTTGCCGTCCTCGCCGAGCACGCGTACGGGGATCAGCTCGAGGGGATATTTACCTGCCATTCCGCAAAAGCCCACGCCGTTATCCGCCTCGGCTCCGATAAGTCCGGCTACTTTTGTGCCGTGCCCGTTCGCACCGATATCGGAATTTATGCCCTTGGCGATTGCCGCATCATTTATTGCGTCATAGCCCGCAACCACGCGATTGACAAGGTCCTCATGCGTCGCATCTATACCGGTATCCAGCACGGCAACGCGCACTGTGTAAAGAGAGCTGAGTCCCGCCTCGTCCGCCAGTATTCCCAGAGTATCGAGAAACGGCGCTGATACGTAAGTATCACTGATTCTCGGGTCGGTGGGAGCGGTTCCGAAATCCTCGGCTATACCCGCCGCCTCAAGTGTGTAGTTATAGGTTACCGACTCAATGTTCGGCATTTTTTCATAGCGTACGGCTTCCTCATAGGAGCCGTCCACCAGCAGCATATTGCCGCCGAGCATCCGTCCGCCGTATACCGTCCGGAATACCTCCAGCGCACCTGCACTTGAAAATTCAAGGATCAGTCCGTCGCTGTCTCCCGTCGGATAGCCGACTGTTGACGAGGATCTGTCGATCCCCTCTGCCATAACCTGCATCGGCACCATACCGAGCAGCATGATAACGCTGAGCAGCAGGCTGATCAGTTTGGTTGCTTTTTTACTCATTGCTTTGTTCCTCTCTTTCATATCGGTGATTGTTGATTATCTTCAGGCACTCGGTTTTTCTTCTGCGGCGAGTCCGTTCATGAGGAAGATCAGTCGCGGCAGTACCGTTTCCCTCCATGCGCCGATCTCCGGAACAGATACCTGTCCTTCCAGCTTGCCGTATGGAGTGTCAAAAATAAAGAAGCCGTAATTTCCGCGTTCATTGTCCGCCTCACGTTCCATCAGCAGTGTGTGCATGGTGCGTTCGTTCTCGCGGTATTCGGATTTTTTGTACTGCGGAAAGCCCACGCATTTTTCATAGACATCAAGACAACTCTCAAAGCTGATTACATACCGCTTCTGACGGTCGTCGATAAACAGGAAATTGCATCCCCTGTGGTCGGTGTCGAAATGGTAATCCGCATCCGGAATCACAGGGATATAAAACCCGTCGAACATTCTGTAGTCATTTTTGTGCATTTGTTGTCCTCCTTTTTCCGTGTAATAAGCTCACCGAAAACAATTGACTAAATCAACGAAGTATGATATAATAAAAATGATACGTAAAGCCTTTGCTTTCCCTTTGGGGTACAGTAACCGTTTTCTATGGTTTTATTATACGGGTTTATCCGGATTTGTCCCCATACTGTTCGGTCAAAAGTCGAGGTTTTCAAAAAAATATTTTTATTTTTCCGGGTCAAAACCTATACTTTTGCGGGAAAAGTATAGGTTTTGACCCGTACGGAGGGCCCTTTATGAAAAAGATGCTTGTGTTGCTGCTCGCACTCACATTTGCTCTTTTATGCTTCTCGGGATGCTCGGAGAAGTCACTTCTTGACCCGGACGAACCGGTCACGTTGACGCTGTGGCACACCTACGGCGAGCAGGCGGACTCGCCGATGAACCGCTTGGTTTCCGAATTCAACAAAACGGTCGGAAAAGAAAAAGGTATCGTTATCAGCGTCAAGCTCATGTCCAGTGCGGTAAAGATCGGAGGTCAGCTTGCCGAAGCGCAAAGCGGTGCACCCGGCGCGCTTGATATGCCGGACCTCTTTTTCTGCCACAACAGCGATGCCGAAAAACTCGGTGCGAAAAACCTTCTCGATTGGAACGGTTACTTTACAAATGAGGAACGCGCCGGTTTTGTGCCGGACTTTCTTGCCGACGGCATGATTGATGAGCGGCTCGTTATTTTTCCCGTGTCCAAATCAACACATGTTCTGTACATAAACAAGCGTGAGTTTTCGCGCTTTGCCGCAGCAACGGGCGCGACCTACAGCGACCTTGCTACGTGGGACGGCTTTTTCCGTACTGCGGAAAAGTATTATGAGTATTCCGGCAAGCCCTTCTGCGCCTTTGATTATGTACAGCGCGCAGTAGAGCTGAATGCTATCGAAAAAGGGGCGAAGCCCGAAGAGCTTTACAAAGACGGCTACTATGATTTTGACAATGCCACACTGAAGGCTTCCTATATGCAGTTTGCCAAGGCACTTGCCAAGGGGCATATCATGATTGCCGAGCTGTATTCAAATACTCATGTTATGACGGGTGACGTGCCCTGCGGCGCCGGCTCCTCTGCGGGTGTCATGTATTACAACGATACAGTTACATACCCGGACAACACCTCGGAACCGCTGGATCTGAAAATCCTGCCGCTTCCGCAGAATGAAAATTGTCCGAAGTATGCAATGCAGGCGGGCGTCGGGCTTTGCGCCTACAGAACCACCAATCAGAAAGCGGAAGCCGCTTCGGTTTTCGCACACTGGCTGACCGATGGCGAACGGAATCTTTCATTTGTTGCCGAAACGGGATATATGCCCGTGCGTAACGATGCATATCAATCATTGAAATCATATTCTTTCCGTAAGGAATCCTATAAGGAGCTGTATTCGGCGCTCACGGAAATCAGAAATACGCAAACCTTCCTGCGTGAGCCGAGCTTTGTGGGCTATTATAATAAGGTCAATACGCTCTTTGCCGAGCTTCGCCGTGCGCAGACAACCATGCCGGAACGGGTGAAGAACGGCGAGAGTGCCGACGCACTTGCAGGGGAGCTGTGGGAGCTGTTCAGTTCCGCAAAATAACGGGGTGCCTTTATGAACAGAAGCAAATTAAATCCGAAAATGCCGAAGCAGACCATGCACCGCAAGCTGTTTTTTTACACCTTTGTGATGGCTATTCTGCTTCTGGCGCTTCTTGTGACACTGCTGTCATTGCTCGGCAGATTTCGCACGCCCAAGGATGAGCTCTTTGAAAAGAGCGATATGCAGGCGCAGGTTTTTGAAAAAGAAATACTGACACACCGAAATATTCTTGCCATGATGGGCGTACACCTGTCGGAGGATGCCTCCGCCATAATCGGAGAATATATATCAGAGCATAAAATGACATTTGCCGAACTTAACGGCAATGGCAATGCACTCGAGGAAATACAGAAGCTGCTCTTTGAACCGCTGCGGCAGTATCTGTTTCAGACAGAGTGCTCGGGCGCGTTTGTAATCCTTGATGCTACGGTAAATCCCTCATCTGATGAAGTCACGAAAAGCGGAATATATTTGCAGGTAAACGGCTACGAGCGCGACCGCCACGATGCCGTGCTCTATCGCGGAATCGCCTCGGTCGGCAGAGGAAACGGAGTTATGCCGCACAGAAAGTGGCGGTTGGAAACCCGCTGTGATCTTTTTCCCGATTGGGAAGCGGCGACAGCCGACACCGGACTTTCTCTGGAACAATCCTATCGCTTCACAGAGCTGTTCACCCTGCCCGGGAT
The DNA here is from genome assembly GCA_900551005.1 of uncultured Ruminococcus sp. Classification (GTDB taxonomy): domain Bacteria; phylum Bacillota; class Clostridia; order Oscillospirales; family CAG-272; genus Apopatosoma. The sequence goes on from URUL01000033.1 coordinate 8,965, forward strand.
GTCCGAGCGTGCAATGCTGATCACCTTGCCGATCCGTGATATGAGCGGTTCCCTGATCGGTGTCTGCGGCTTTGAACTTTCGGAGAGCTACTTTGCTCTTTTTCACAGTCAGGTGTCGAAACTGAGCCACCCGACCTGCCTGATGGCTGAGGTCAGCGAAAACAATGTATACAGCAGCTTTCTTGCCTGCGGAGCATCGAACGACTATTACTATACCCCGGAGGAGGCACTGACTGCGCACGATATCGGAGGCGGGCTGACCGAATTCCGATGCGGAGATGAGCGCTTTGTCGGCGTTGTCCGCAGCTATAAGGGCGACGGCGCCTCTCTCGGATTTTCCGCAATAGTCATGACGCCTGAAGCCGACTTTGCAAAGGCGACTTTCAAAAATGCGCTGAGCATAGGATTTCTCGTTATTCTCTTGGTAGCACTTTCGGTGTTCTGCTGTGTCTACGTAAGCCACCGCTACCTCTCTCCTGTATTGAAGGGTCTGGAACAGATCAAAGCCGAGAGCAGCCAGCGCAAGCGAACCGACATTATGGAGATCAATAATGTTCTGGACTTTCTTTCTTCCAAGGAGCGGGAGAGTGCCGCTAATCTCGCTTCTCTGATTGAGGAACGGAATATGGCAAAGGCGGCATATGACCGCGCACAGGCGGAAATAGATAAGCTGGCGGAACGCACAAGAGACACGGTTGATCCGGAGGCGTACAGCTTTTTCCTTGAAAGAATTCCCGACCTTTCAAAAACCGAACGCGAGATTTTTGACTGCTATGTTTCGGGGCTGTCCACAAAGGAAATTCTGGAATCGGCAAACATTAAAGAAAGCACGCTGAAGTATCACAATTCTCATATCTATGAAAAGCTCAATGTCAAGTCCCGCAAAGAGCTTCTTGTCTATATCTCTCTGATGAACCGATCGAAGAACGGAGGAAACGGCTGTGACACTGACACAACGTCTGAATAAGATTCTTTCGGAGCAGGGAATGACCAAGACCGAATTTGCCGACAGTATCGGCGTGACGCAGAATTATATCTGTATTCTCACGAGCGAGGTTTCCTCAGCTGCCCGCGGTTCAAATATCTCTCTGTCGCTTGCCAAACTGATCGGGCTGAAATACGGCTACGATCCCGATTGGATCCTTTACGGAGATAAAAACGAATAAAAAATAAAGGCTGTCGTGCCTGAAGTGCCCCCAAAAGTTTAGACAAAAATTAAATATTAAATTGCTTTTGAATGAGTCCGGTATTGAACCGGGCTCATTCCTTTTAGTTTGAGAGCGCTTCTCTCACTGTTGTAGTAAAAGTGCGTCCCACATCTCTTTATTTCTATCGGAAAGCAATTCTCCAAGCTGTTCCCTTTGCTTCGTATCAAAGCCGTAAAGGTTCGCCGCTTCTTCTGCTGTTAGAGAAACCGTGTCAATATACAAATAAGTTTTCACACCCTCCTGCTCAACCGGGACAACGCTTCCGTTCTCCTGTGTTTCAAGGTGCGTTTCTTTCACCGTGATATGCTCCGTATGGACACCCATTCGATTCAAACCGCGATAAACCTCTTTCAAAACTTCCGCTTTTTCATCGTCAAAGTTCACGACATCTTCTGTCCGATTCGTCTTGACGGCATATACAGCGATAGCAAGACTCCATTCGCACGACTCACCCGTCACAAAGCACATATCATAGTCGCACCGGCTCTTTATCTCCGCAATCTGTGCCTCGTATTCCGCATTTGCTTCGCGTACCGTCTGAACAATCGTGATACCGTTTTCATTATCCGGGTTTGGAGCAAAAATGCCGAACACCGATCGAAAGTTGTATAATAAAAATGGACAACTCGAAGAGTTAATGATATAATTAATTTGAGAGAGGTGAGTCCATGAAGAGAATGTACAGCAAAGAATTCAAGGTCAAAGCATGCGAGCTTGTTATCAAAGACAAAATAGCAGTGGCAGTGGTAGCAGAGAAGTTCGGGATAAATCATGTAATGCTGCACCGATGGGTAAGCGAGTATCGTGAGTTTGGGGACGAGGCTTTTGTAGGAAAAGGACACCAAAAACCGGCAGATGCGGAGCTGCGCAGATTGCGTAGAGAAAACGAACATTTAAAGATGGAGAATGAGATCCTAAAAAAAGCAGCGGCATACTTTGCAAAAGACCCGGAGAACGGATAAGGTTTGCAAAAAAAGAGCTTACCAAATATGACACCGGCATAGTATGCGAGGTATTAAGGGTGTCGCGAAGCACATATTACCGCAACGCAAAGACGAAAGAAAGTGAAGAAACCGAGTGCGAAAAAGCGGTAATTAACTGTTTTGAAAAACATGACGGAAATTACGGACGAATACGAATCAAGAAGGAATTGGCGCGAAAAGGATTGAATGTGAGCGAAAACAAGGTATCTCGTATCCTTCGTGAGCACGGATTGGTAGCAAAAAGCGGAAGAGAGTGAGATTCCGGCATTTGTAAAATGTGCTAATACATACCGTAACTGGTTCACACCAATCACAAATTCCTTCTTCTGTCCATATACGAACGGGTTCACTGAGGGATGTAACAATCGGATCAAGGTTTTAAAACGAAACGCCTACGGCGTGCAGAATTTCAAACGATTCCGGAATCGGATTCTCTTTATTTTCTCCGGCAAAAGCGGCGCCTGAGCATAGGGAAAGCACCACTCCACTACGTTTCGTGACGCTTTCCCTATGCTTTTAATTGGTTTCTTACGGTTTCGTCAGATTTTTTCTACCCCAACTATTGACAAAAAGCCAAAATAAAAGCCGACAGGCGTAAAACCTGTCGGCAATGGCGTAATGTTAAGTTCAAGTCTAAAAAGGTCAAAAAAGTTTCCCTAAATTAACGCAAGACTCTTTTGAACAGCCAAACACAAGATATTAAAAAACGGCTTTAGAATAGAGACCACAATATCTTGTGGTCTTTTTGCAAGTTTCCCTTTTGTAGCATCGGGATGAGTTACTCCAACAATTTTGAAACCCAAATACAATGACATACTTAACATTCTAACTTAAAGTAACCCATTTCACCTAAGTACATACTCCGAAATCATTTTACAAATCTCTTTTATATCAGATTCGCCTTTGAATTCAAACTTTACCATTCCTACGCCAGAAAAATACAATTCCAATTCACAATCCGCAGTATATTTATTCCACAGCATTTCCCCTATACCTGCCGTCTCAACTGAATAAACTTGGATTTTTGAATAAGGCATAGACGTATAATCCTGCTTAGTACCAGTTAACCCTTGTACATTAACAGCAATGATTCTTTTATTCGTAAAAATAACTTGGTCTCTTAAAGCTTTATATGTAGAAATAATAGTTTCATCTGACACAAGTAATGGTCCAACTAATGACTCTGCATTTTCATTGGGTACCTTTTTAAGCTTAAAAAAAGTTGCATTTTTGAAGTCAATCATTTGTGTTTCTCCTTTAAATTTTATTAAATTTAATTTTGTGAAATCTTTAGAAATAGCTTCGCTGATATTAAAATCCGAAAAATCGCAGGTTCAAGAAATGTGCAATGGTGAATGAACCATATTTTTGTCCCCTAAAAACACGAAAAGTCCTTGAAAATCAAGGACTCTGTCTTTTTATCTAAAAAATGAAGATTTGCGAAGCAAATCAATCTTTACTTCTTCACTATTCACTATTACTTACTACCTAAAATTCCGTACACGCCGAATTTAGTGAAAAGTGAAGAGTGAAGAGGTAATAAGTAAAAATTCCGCACACTCGCGTGTACGGAATTTTTTGGCGCAGTGAGTGATGATAAATCCGAACCAAATGCCTCTTCTATTTCGGCAAAGGTGATAGTTTTTGTGCCTTCCTTGTAGTTGAATGTTATGACCAAGTAATCGTCGAACAGATAGATCGCATTGACAAAGCTATCGATCAGACGGCGGCGGTGGTCAAGCTGTTTCATATTGAGCTTGCGGTACTTGATAAGATATGCGAGTATATCGTCTTTTGTAACTGTGGGTTTAGCAATTTCTTCTTTGAGAATCTGTACCGAGATCTCGCTCTTTTCGGCTTCAAGCTGCTCAAGACGCTGCTTGGTGGATGCGGTGAGAATTCCCGCTTGAATGGCGTTGACGAGATTGTCAATGCCTTTTTCTATTTCATCAAGCTGTTTGTGGAGAATCGGGAGAGTGCTGCTCTCGGCATTGAGCTTTGCGATCAGCATATCTGCAAGTCTGTCGAGTAATTCATCGTCAAAGATGAACTTTTGAATAAGCAGGATTACAACCTCCTCGATCCATTTCTTCTTGATGGTTTTCTTCTTGCACATTCCGCCCTTTCGTGTTCCTCGGCACTTGTAATAGCGGTGAACTTCCATCGTATGACTCGTTCCGCTTTCGCCCGTAATCAAACATTGGCAGTAGCCGCAGAACAGCTTTGTGGTCAGCAGATACTCGTCCTCGGCTTTGTGCTTGGCTGGAGCTTTCTTGTTTGCGGCGGATCGCTCTTGTACTTGTTCAAATAACTTTGCGGGGACGATGGCGGGAATTCCGTTGGGAACAACCACGTCACGGTATTGATACTCTCCGATGTATCGGCGGTTGTGTAGCATTCGTGTCACGGTGTTAAGACTTATCTTTGTTCCTCTAACGGTGCGGATGCCTTTGATGTTGAGATCATCGGTGATCTCTTGCATCGTTGCTCCCTTGGCATATTTCTTGAACGCATCGAGAACGGCAGGAGCGGCAACGGGATCGATTTGGAAAAATTGATTTTCGTCAACTGTATATCCGATGGGAAGTGTACCGCCGTTGTATTTGCACTTGAGCGCGTTTTCTGTCAGACCTCGCACCACCTTCTCGGAGAGCTCTGCCGAGTAGTATTCAGCCATACCTTCAAGCATTGACTCAAGAAGGATACCTTCTGCGCCTTCGGAGATCGCTTCGGTTGCCGAGATAACTTTGACACCGTTCTTGCGAAGAACATATTTGTAGTGTGCCGAGTCAACGCGGTTACGAGAAAATCTGTCAAGCTTCCATACAATGACAACGTCAAACTTTTTAGCCGCACTGTCCTTGATCATTTTCAAAAAGTTCGGGCGGTGATCTGTCTTTGCAGATAATGCTCTGTCGATGTACGGCTCAAGCAGGGTGATGTCGTTCTTCTTTGCAAAGGCTTGACACTCACGAAGCTGACCTTCAATCGATTCCTCTCGCTGATTGTCAGAGGAATAGCGAGCGTATATTACTCCTGTCATTGACTCTCCTTTCTGTCACTATTCGGTGACTATTATGATACTTTGCTTTCATCTGCTTTTAGCGTTAATACTTTTTGTTCCTCTCTTTGTGCTAATAACAACTCGCGCTCTTTCTTCCATTCTTCAAATTCAGCGCGCCATTCGTTCGAGGAGAAGAATTTTATAACACCGGGCAGGAGAACATCGGCAAGGGCTTCGATCTCATCATCGGGAATCGTCCCGATACCTCCGTGCTTGTCCTTTAAGATGGCAATGATCTTTTTTCTCAAAGCTTCCATATCTATTTTGGGAAGCTCTATATAAAACCACGTGGTGTGATTATCCTTAAGTACATCGAGCACTCTATTTAACATTTCTTTGATGTTCACGATTTTTGACCTCCTATGGTTTTGTCTATCATGACAAAAGCAGTGCTTGCTGCGACTGACAGACGGATTTGGATGCCCAAATCCAGTGCTTGCTAATACTGACAGACAGCTTGCTGTAACTCATGTTTTTTCTTCGGTTGGCTTTGGGCGTCCAACAGCGATGCTTGCTAAGACAAGCAGACACGTTAAATACGTTTTTTGTTTCCGTTGGGATTTGGGACACAACGGCGATGCTTGCTGAGACCGATGGACCGTTTGTCATGACAAACGCGATGCTTGCTAAGACCGATAGACAAGCAGAGCACTGTCAAAGTTTCTTTATAACTTGTGTTGCAATTCCTTGAATCTGCACGTTGCGCTCAATACGATCATCGTAGTCGGGATTCTCGGCGTGAAGCAAATATGCCTTTTTGTCGGGGAGATAGGTTATCGTTTTGAGCAGCGTTTCAGTTCCGTTCACGAGGACAACAGCATAATCACCGTCCCTGCAAGTATTCTGCTCACGCACGATAACGAGGTCGCCATCGTCAACTCCAATGCCCGTCATTGAGTCGCCTTTTGCGGTCAGAATGAAAAACTTTCCGTCACCGACAAGCGCGGTTGGGAGTGGAATGATCTCCGCTTCTTCCACATTCGGCTCACTCGGCAACCCGCAGGACACGGTGGAATCGTATCGAATCGCAGGCGTTGTTTCAAACATATTGCGCGATAAATTCGTGCCGATACTGCGGCGACCGTTGTACTCGATCTCGCCGTGCTCCTTCATATCGGTGAGATATCTCTGCACCGAAGTCTTAGAGATACCCGTCCCCGCCGCGATGTCGCGCACCGTCGGGGACTTGCGGTTCTCCATGAAATATTCGTCTATAAATTGGCGGATCGCCTCCGCCCTCTCGGGATTCCACTGATTCATAAATGCCTCCAAATTAAACAAGGTACAATTGTACCGTTTAGTAATTATAGCACACCAAGTAAAGTTTGTCAATGGGTTTTGAAAAAATTACAAAAAAGAAAGCCGCTATCGCGGCGTGTAAATCACGCTTTGATAGCGGTTATTAAGCTTTATACTGTTACTCAAACCGATCCATATCCTTATACTGCAATATAATAAGAGAATCTGTTTTTTATTTATCTTCATCGTTTGAGTCCTCCTTAACATCTCGGTCATGCAGCTGATGCAGTACGCTCTTTATTTTATCCGGTACGGGAAGTCCCAGGTATGCAGAGTTTTCCAAAAGCGAGAGGCTTTCGTTGGATATATAGAAAAACAGTGTTGCCGTTCTCAATACAGAGCCGGTTTTGATGATATAGACATCAAGGATATTTGCAAGTCCGAAATATGCAAAGATAAGTACCTTTTTGCAAGTCTATTGTTTACTGTTCGGCTGCATTGCATACTTAACAATCAGCTGTCATAACGCTTATATACTTCCTTAGCATATTCCCGCGGCGTCATTTTCATTTTTCTTTTAAACGCATAGCTGAAATATGATTGAGACGAAAAACCGCACTCGTAAGAAATTTCTGTCAGGGTTAAATCGGTTGATACCAACAGCCCTGCTGCTTTTTTTATACGCTGTTCTTCCACATATTCGTGAAGAGTTTTTCCTGTAGCCGCCTTAAAGCAATTATGAAAATGAATAGAGCTCAAAGACGCATATGACGCTACCGCATTAAGCGACAAATCCGATGTGAGATTTTCCTTTATATATTTTATTACATCTTCGATTATTTCATAATTTCCGCTTTTAAGCCCATTACGATATAGCTGCTTTTTTGAATCCTTGTCCAAAAGATAAACAAGCTCCAAAACAAGACTGAATGCCTTAATTCTGTCGATTTCAAGGGGAGAATTGGAATGCTTGCATAGTCCCTCAAAGATTTTCCTGTATTCCGCCGACCTTTTTGTTTCAATAAAGACAGGAATATCCGCCAGAATATCATACAATGTGCCGGTGTTTAAAATCATATGTATATAATAGCATTTAAATGGCAGCTTTGTGTGACGTATCTGACCGGGCTTTGCGCATATTACAATATCGGGCGAAATATGCCGTTCCTCCGAAGCTATATAAGAAATCCCGCCTTCCTCTATTGGAATTTCAATTTCAAACATCGTTGCTTTTCTGTTTTTGGTAATCGCTCTGTCCTTTACCGCAATTTGGGAATTATAAATTCCCGCCGCCACAATTTCAGGTAGAATTATATCCATTCTCTGTTTCTCCAAATAAATAATAAGATTTCTAATAAATATAGTAAGATTTATGTATTTATTTTATATAAAATATTATAAAATAAAAATATCAAAAAGTCAACGGAAAGAAGGAGTTTTATGAAAATAATCTGGCTTGGGCAAGCGGGACTGCTTTTTATTAAGAACGGTTTTAAAATCATGATAGATCCGTATCTGTCGGACAGCGTAGAGAAAATCAATCCGGCATCGTTCAGACGACAGGCGGTAGATGAGTCTTTGTTTGAAATAAAACCGGATGTTATGATTTTTACGCATAATCATCTTGACCACTATGATCCTGAAACCGTCTGCCGTTTTATTTCCGCTGATACGAATATAGTTGCTCTTTCGCCTGCTTCGGTATGGCAGGAGGTCCGAAAAATCGGAGGCGGCAATAATTATATTCAGTTTAACATACATACGGTATGGACGGAAAACGGAATAAAATTCACTGCGGTAAAGGCCGAACACAGCGACATATCAGCAATCGGAGTGATAATTGACGATGGTGATAAAAAATATTATGTCACAGGTGATACTCTGTATAATGAGGAGATTTTCGGCGACATTCCAAATGACATATATGCGGTATTTCTGCCGGTCAACGGTGTCGGCAACAATATGAATATGACAGACGCCGCAAGATTCGCTAAGCGTATAAACGCCGAAAGGACAGTACCGATGCACATAGGTATGTTTGATGAAATTACAGCAGATGAATTTGACTGTGAGAATAAAATAATCGCAAATATTTATGAGGAGATAAAGCTATGATTTACGATGTCAGAAATTACGGCGCTGTGGGTGACGGAAAAACATTGAATACCGCAGCCATTCAAAAAGCAATAGATGACTGCGCCTCGAAAAACGGCGGCACTGTGCTTTTGGAGGACGGTACATATATGACCGGCTCCATAGTATTGCGAAGCAATGTTAATTTACATATCGAGCAGAATGCCGTTTTGTTGGGCTCGCCGAATTGCGGGGACTACCCCGAAAAGCAAAACCTTAAGCATGTAATCAGTGAAAATTTGCCGAGAACCCGTAATGCCTCAATGATTTTCGCGGAGGAATGTGAAAATATCTCCATAACAGGAATGGGGAAAATTGACTGTAACGGAACAAGATTTGTAAGAGAGAAGCAGGGGGAATGGACCGGTTGGCGATTTGAGAGAATCGACGCACCCACTCCGCCGAGAGTTGTCTTCTTTGCGGGCTGCCGTAATATTAAAATAGAGGATATTACAATGCTTAATCAGCCTTCGGGGTGGTCATATTGGATACATGACTGTGACTATGTAGTATTTGATAAATGCAAGATTTTAGCCGAGGTAAGATACCCAAATAATGACGGAATACATATAAATTCAAGCAGAAATGTAACTGTATCAAACTGCGATATAGTGACGGGCGACGACTGTATTGTTGTCAGAGCGAATAACCGATCTCTTGCGGAAAACAAGGTCTGTGAAAAGGTGACCGTTACAAATTGCAATTTAACGAGTTATTCCGGTGGTATAAGAATAGGTTGGATAAGCGACGGAGTTATAAAAAACTGCACATTTTCTAATTTGGTCATGACCGATACGGTCATCGGAATTTCTATTGTTCTTCCGGATTTTTCAAAGGTACCCGACAGAGGAAGAGAGGATACTTTGATAGAAAATCTCTTGTTCAACAATATTGTTATGGACAAAATCTATGGCAGACCGATAAAAATATATATCGGACAGACCGACGGTACAAGATGCGAAGCGATAAGGAATATTTATTTTTCAAAGGTTGTCGCAAGCGGATTGGAATTTCCTTATCTTTGCGGCAGAAAGGATAATAAAATCCGCAATATTTACTTTAATGACTGCCGGTTTGAATGTCTTTCCGATGAAGAACTTCCTAATTTCAGACAACATGGTGCTGCGGACTGGGATAGAAGCCACGGCGTTCCTATTTTTGATAATATTGAGAATATAGTTTTTAATAATACTAATTTTTCTAAATAGTTAAGGGGGATGAAGGTTGAAAGTTACAGATGTAAAAACCTTTGCGGTAGATTGCTTCCGAACCAACTGGGTATTTGTCAAGGTATATACCGACGAAGGAATTGACGGGGTGGGAGAAGCCACTCTCGAATATAAGGAAAAAGCACTGATAGGTGCTGTTGAGCATATTAAGGAATATCTTGTAGGCAAAAATCCGCTTGATATTGAAAAACACTGGCATGATATATACCGTGACGCATATTGGCGCGGCGGAGCAGTGCTGATGTCGGCGCTGTCGGCGGTGGAGATGGC
>URUL01000034.1 GCA_900551005.1 uncultured Ruminococcus sp.
GACCGATACTAATTGTCCGAGGGCTTGAACTTCTTTCTCTTTTCTTCCTTTATTCAGTTTCTTATTACTTTTTTGTCTATAAGAAAACACGGTGTGATACTTCACATCGTGTTTTTTTATCAAAAGTCATCCCTCAATTGAGCCGTATACCTTCCGGGCTCGACCGAGGGATTTTTGTTTAATATCATTTTCTGCAAAGCTTTTTGAGCCTTTCATAGCATGAGTAAGGCACGGCAAGCGCTCCATATCCTTTTCCTATAGAGATATCTGGCTTTACGGTACCATGAAAATCACTGCCGCCGCTCGGCAAAATGTCAAATTCCTTGCATAGCCCGAGCATATATGACGTGTCGTCTGTCGAATAAGTCGAATAGTAAGCCTCTGCACCGTCCAGCCCACAGTCCTTTGCCACACGGAGGATTTCCCTTGCTCTGTTGCGATCCACATGAAATAACGGATGCGCCCATACGGCGACACCACCCCATTCATGTATTTTTGCAATAGTCGCAAGGAAATCGAATCTTGGCGACGGAATGTAATATTTTTTGCCCTCGCCCAGATATTTCGCAAAAGCTTCAGATATGGAAGAAACATATCCCTTCTCCGTCAAAATGGCGCCTATATTGGCGCGATTTCTGTTTCTGTTCGGGAATCTCTCTGCAAATTCCGAGTAGCTTATATCAAATCCGTCGGATGCCAGCTGCTCTATCATTTTCTTATTGACGGATTCTTTGGAAATATTTCTTTCATTAACATATTCCGCTACATCTTTCCATACTTCGGGCGAAAGAAACAGTCCGATCAGATGAAGCTCCGTGCCGCCTGATTCGGTTGACAATTCCGTTCCACAGACTACTTCTATCGATTTTCCTTCTGCAGCGGCCAAAATATGCGGGCAGCCATCAACAGTATTATGGTCCGTCAGAGCGATGGCAGACAGATTTGCTTTGAGGGCGAGCTCAACGATTTCTTCCGGCGTGAATGTTCCGTCCGAAAACGTGGAATGTATATGCAGGTCGCAAAATTTCTCAGACATAGTAATCCTCTTGTGAAATATTAAAATTAGTATAGACTTTTTTGAAAAATATGTTATAATAAACGTGGATCATAAATCCACAGCCGAAATTTATTTATATTACTGTTTTTTTCATTATATATAACGAAGCTGAAAAAATCAAGTCCAGTTATAAAAATACGGAAAGAGGTTTTGAAATGAGAATCAATGCAAAATGGATATGTTCTCCCGAGAGTGAGATCAATGTCGTGGATTTCTACAAGAAAATATCGCTTGGCAACAAGGTGATAAAGGCGACATTGAGTTCTTCAGCGATAGGATTGTATGCCGTCAGAATAAACGGCAAGCGCATCACAGACTCTGTTTTCAATCCCGGATGGACCTCCTATCATGTGCGCACACAGTATCAGACTTTCGATGTCACATCAATGCTGAAAAAAGGCAATGCCGAAATCTCCGTCACTGCCGCACACGGCTGGGCGGTCGGCGACCTTACGTGGAAAAACGCAAGAAAAATTTTCGCGGATCATGTAAGCATTATTCTGTCGCTTGACGTGACATATGCGGACGGAAGTGAAGAACATTTTGCTACCGACGATTCATGGGAGGTCCGCACATCAAAGATACTCTACTCCGAGATATATCACGGAGAGACAGTCGATTTGACTGCAAGAATAAGGAAAATCGGAGAGGCGAAGCTCAGTCGGGTAAAGACAAAGCTCATTCCCCAGGTCGGCGAGCTTGTTCATGAGCATGAGAGGATCGCTCCGATGCGTTTTATCCTGACGCCGAAGGGTGAAAAGGTCATTGACTTCGGTCAGAATATGACAGGCTATGTAGAGGTACGCATAAAGGGAAACCGCGGCGACAGGATCGTTATGACGCATGCCGAGGTTCTCGATATGGAAGGCAACTTCTACAATGAAAATCTGCGTTCCGCAAGATGCAGAAATGAATACGTGCTCTCAGGAAAAGAGGATATTTTCAAGCCGACATTCTCATTCCAGGGCTTTCGCTATATACGTCTTGACGAGTATCCTTCCGATGAGGTGGACCTCAGCTGCTTTACCGCTGTCGCCGTATATTCGGATATAGAGCGCACGGGCTTCTTCGCCTGCGGGAATCCCAAGGTAAATCAGCTGTATCACAATGTTCTCTGGGGACAGAGAAGCAATTATCTCGATGTGCCCACAGACTGCCCGCAGAGAGATGAGCGCCTCGGCTGGACAGGCGATGCGCAGGTATTCTGCCGCGCCGGCGCATACAATTTCAATGTGCATGATTTCTTCCGCAAATGGCTCGGCGATGTTGCGGCAGAGCAATCACTCCGCTCGGATGGCGGCATCCCGACGGTTATTCCGGATGCGCTGAAAAATAGTGCTGTCTGCTCGGCATGGGGCGATGCGGCTTGCATTATTCCGTGGGAGGTTTATCTTGCTTACGGTGATAAAAAGATGCTTGCCGAGGAATATCCCATGATGGAAAAATGGGTTGAATATATCCATCATGCCGGATCGATGGAATATCTCTGGACTGACAGATGGCACTATGGCGATTGGCTCGCAATGGACGGAGTTGAGGGAAAGGAGACGGGGGCAACCCAGAAAGACCTCATCGCTTCCGCCTATTATGCCCGCGTAACGGAAATTCTCATAAAATCCGGCAAAATAATCGGAAAAGATGTTTCCAAATATGAGGAGCTATACGCTCATATACTCGATGCTTTCCATGACAATTTCATAGAGAACGGACTGCCGTGTATGTCCAAGCATGTTTCCCTGCGCGATGAAAAGAACAGAGCAGAGCAGGGCATTATCAAGCCGATAACGCAGACCACGCTTGCATTGATACTGTATTTTCATCTGTATCGCGGAGAAGAAGAGAGAAAGAGCATGGCAGATTGCCTTGCAAAGCTGATCCATGAGAACGGCGACAGAATGAATACCGGCTTTGTAGGCACGCCTTATCTGCTCCATGCGCTCTCGGAAAACGGATATACGGATCTCGCATATACGCTTCTGCTTCAGGAAAAGATGCCGTCATGGCTCTATTCTGTAAATCACGGTGCAACGACCATGTGGGAGCGCTGGAACTGTATCAAGGAGGACGGTACTTTCAGCAGTGTCGCCATGACATCCTTCAACCATTACGCATACGGTGCCGTGGCAGACTGGCTCTACGGCGTATGCGCGGGCATCAAATCTCTTGATGACGGCGCGGGATATGCGCATATTTCCCTTGCACCTCAGCCCTCTGCGACACTCGGCTTTGTCAATTGCAAAATCAAGACCGTATCGGGAGATATCGTTTCAAAATGGTACTATTCGGGAGAATTTGTTCACTATGAATTTTCTGTTCCCGCAGGTGTCAAGGCGGAGCTTTCACTTCCCGACGGCAGAAAGACAACGCTTTACGGCGGCGAATACATTTTCACGACAAAAGCATAAATGAAAAAATCAAAGTGAAGGCGGTGATTATCGCCTTCACTTAATGAAAGGGAAATTTATCCTGAATGAATTTAGACATAACAAGATATAATATCAGGGCGAAAATACGCAATCCGGTGCGCATGGCCGTCGTGGCAGATCTGCATAACGGCATATGGCGGGATATTTTTGTCGAGATAAAGAAAAATGGCTGCGATATTATCGTTATCCCGGGTGACCTCACGGAAGGATTTCGTGCATGTGATAACGGGCTCGCTTTTCTGCGGGACGCTTCTGCCTTTGCGCCTACATTTTACTCCATAGGAAATCACGAGTCAGGAGATAAGGAGCGGTATCTGTCTGTCGCAAGACAGACGGGCGCCGTTGTCCTCGACAATGCGTATGTGCGCTGGCACGATATCAATATCGGAGGACTTACGACGGGCTTTGATGCACGTCAGGGCTTTCTCTCGAAAACCCCGGCCCCGAATCTGCATTGGCTCTCAATATTTAATTCTCTTGGCGGCTATAAGCTGTTGCTATGTCATCATCCGGAGTATTATCCGCGGTATATAAGGAATACGTGCATCGACCTGACAGTCTCCGGGCATGCACACGGCGGTCAGTGGCGAATCGGAGGAAAAAGCATATTTGCACCCGGTCAGGGGTTTTTTCCGAAATATGCGCAGGGGCTCCATGAAAAACGGCTTGTCGTGAGCCGCGGGCTGGCAAATAATGCATCGATTCCGCGCTTCGGGAATAATCCCGAGCTTGTATTTATCACGCTCATTCCCGAAGAAAATCTGCATAGATAAGAGGCATGAGAAAATGCCTCTTTTTTTGAAAATGAAAAGCGACTTGCCGGGATATTCTCCGTGAAAAAGTAAAGGCGATAGAGAGCGTTCGTTCTCTGTCGCCTTTTGTATTTTCATCCGTTGGGTGATGAGTAGACTGTAAAGATAAACCGGAATTTATCCGTACATTTTACTTAAGCACAGGCGCACCGCATTCACGGCAGAACTTATCGCCCGTCATCAATTTCGCACCGCATTCGGTGCAGAATTTCTGCACTTTCTGCTCCTGCGGTTTTGATTCATCTGCTATGATAAATTCATAGGTAATTGCGGAAGGAGCATCTTCAGCTTGCTGTTTTGCGTAAACGTAAAATTCCTCACCGTATTTTACTGTTTTAAGACATTCGGTCTCTTTTGTCACCAGTATGTCCGTACCTTCAAAGTAGGTTTCCAGATTCAGGATGGCAACCACTGCCGAATCTGCGCCCAGTTCTTTTATTCGCAAAAGTCTTTCCAATCTTTTTTGCGGAGAACGGGAAACCTTCTTTCGGGTGATTGGTTTTGTATAATCCCTTGCGGCAGGCAGCACTTCAAACCGGAAGCCTTTATCAAGAATTATATCTCCCTCTTCGATAGCAAATTCAAGACCGTACTTTTTCCTGTTTTCGGAACGGATATGTACCTCTTTTATAATATATTTTGGTTCCATAACTCCTCCATTGTCAGTCGTAATCCTATTATGCTCAAAACAATAATGAAAATTATAGATATAAGAAGGAATATCTGCGGAAGTATCTTTTCATGTTGAACTGTTCACATCCACAAATTCCGACTTGTCGCGTAGTTATATAAAAAATATAGCTGAAAGTAAGGGAGAAGCCGCTTTTTTACGTATGCGCTTCCTGTAAGTCGTTTTTTTGCTTAACTTTCCAGCTCGCGCCGGAGGATCGAGCGCACACGCTCATAAACGGAGACGTCTTTTTCTTTTTCGGCATCATGCATGAGAAAGGTCGTGCCGTAGAGCATCGCCTTTATGAGCATAGCGGTCTGAGCGGCGGATTCCGCACTTTCGCCTTTGCAGAGGCGGTAGCTTATGATGCGCTTTTCGATGCCTTCCGTCATCAGTCTTTTTTCCTCCGTCTGCTCTTCCGTGACATCTATATTTCCAAGCATGATCACCGCGAGAAACTGTGGATTTGCCTTCAGAAATAAGATAAAGGTAAGGCATACCTCCGTTATTTTTTCGAGTTCGTCATCATATGCGGCACAGACGGATCTTTCCATCAGCTCCCACTGCGAGCGTATATAACGGAGCATTTCGAGAATGAAGGTATTTTTATTTTCAAAATATCGGTAAGGTGTGGCACAGGAGATATTACAGCTTGCCGCAACTCTTCGCATGGAAAAGCCCGTGATGCCGTTGCGGCTTATTTCCGCTATTCCCGCAAGGATGATGCGATCACGCAATGTGCGAAGCGCTTCCGTATCCTTCATTTTTTGCCTCCGTGGTTTTTTCTTTTTAATGTGAATATTGTAGCATAAAAACGGTCTTTTTTCAAGCGGTTTTCACCAAAATGCGAGCGTAAGGGCGTGCTTTTATACCATTTTTCACAAAATCCAGAAAAAATATGTTTTTTTCGCACAAAGCATTGACTTTTTTGCGGATAAGAGATAAAATATAGATAAATTAACACTGATAATTTATTGGAGATTTGGAATGGACAAGCTGACGCAGGCAAGAAAGAGAATCAATGAAGTGGATGCCGAGATGGCGAAGCTTTTCTGCCGCAGGATGGAGGCGGTGAAGGACGTGCTCGAATACAAGCGCGAGCATGGGCTTCCCGTGCTCGATACCGCGAGAGAAAATGCGGTACTGGAGGCAAATTCCGCGCTGATAAGCGATGAAGAGCTGAAGGAATATTATGTCAGCTTCATCCGTGCGACGATGGCTGTTTCGCGTGAATATCAGCGGAATCTCCTCTCGGGAATCAGAGCGGCATACTGCGGTGTGGAGGGCGCTTTTGCCCAGATAGCGGCAAAGCATATCTACAGCAATTCCGAAACGAAATCATATCCGAGCTTTGCCGCGGCTTATGAGGCGGTGGAGAGTGGGGAATGTGAGGTCGCCGTTCTCCCTATAGAAAACAGCAGCGCGGGAGAAGTGGGACAGGTAGTAGACCTCATCTTCTCCGGAAATCTGTATATCAACGGCGTATATGAGCTCGCCGTAGACCAGCATCTGATGGCTCTGCCCGGGACGAATCTTGCCGCTATAAAAACGGCACTCAGCCATCCGCAGGCGCTGATGCAGTGCGCACCTTTCCTCGAGAAAAGGGGAATCGCCACGCGTACTTTTGAAAATACGGCGGCAGCGGCAAAATTCGTTGCCGAGAGCAGAGACATGACGATTGCCGCGATAGCAAGCGATGAAACGGCAAAGCTCTACGGGCTTGAGATACTAGAGCGTGATATCAATTCCGAGAGGAGCAATACTACGCGCTTTTCCGCTGTTTCCCGCGTGAGAAACGATAAGCAGAATTTTCCCGGCGGGCAGGGCTGTGTGCTCATGTTCGCGGTAAATAATGAAGCCGGCGCTCTGGCAGAGGCTATTAACATCATAGGCCGATATGGCTTTAATATGCGTTCGCTTCACAGCAGACCGCAGAAGGATACCATGTGGCAGTATTATTTCTATGCGGAGCTGGAGGGCGATATCAATACGGAGAGCGGAACGAGCATGCTTTCCGAGCTTTCCGAAAGGTGCGACAGATTAAAGCTTGCAGGCACATTCGGCTTGCACATGAAAATATAAGGAGATCAAAATATGACGCTGACGGTAAAAACAGGTACGGCGCAGTATGATATAATCTGTGAGAGGGGATCGCTTTCCCGTGTGGGTGAGCTTTTACCCCTTTCGCGCAAGGTGCTTATCGTCACTGACGACGGCGTCCCGGACAGATATGCCGAGGTCGTGGCTAAGGCATGCAGAGAGCCGATTGTCATGACGGTGAAGAGCGGAGAGGGGAGCAAGAGCATTGCTTCCTTTGAGGCGCTCTGCAAAACGATGCTGGAAAACGGCTTTACACGCGGCGATGCCGTTGTCGCAGTCGGAGGCGGGGTATGCGGAGATCTTGCCGGCTTCGCCGCGGCTTCCTATATGCGCGGTATAGATTTTTATAATATACCTACCACGTTGCTTTCTCAGGTGGATTCCTCCATCGGCGGCAAAACGGCGGTGAATCTTGCAGGTGTCAAGAATGCCGTAGGTGCTTTTTATCAGCCGAAGCGGGTGATTATCGATTCCGATACGCTTGATACACTGTCAGGACGGCAGTTTGCGGCAGGGCTTGCGGAATCGATAAAGATGGCATGTATATTCAATGCCGGGCTTTTTGATTTTATTGCCGCGTGTGCGGAAAACGGTACTGTCTTTGAAAACATAGACAGGATCATAGTAGAGTCTCTGGAGATCAAAAAAGCTGTCGTCGAGGCGGACGAGAAGGAAAGCTCGCTTCGTCGCACGCTGAATTTCGGGCATACCGTAGTGCATGCCATAGAGAGCAGGCTTGGCTGGCTCCACGGGGAATGTGTGGCAGCGGGGATGGTTGTCTTTGCCTCACCCGAGGTCAGAGCTCGGCTCGTTCCGTTGCTCACGAAGACCGACTTGCCCATCCGTGCCGACATTTCCTCGAAGGATGTGGAAGAGCTTGTCTCGCATGACAAAAAAGCACGCGAAAACGGAGTCGTATGCGTCTGCTGTGACAGGATAGGTACCTATGATATGCGCAGATACACAGCGCGCGAAATAGCGAAAGCGGCGCAAGAGGCGTTCGGTTCGGAGGAGAGAATATGATGAAGAATACTTTCGGTGAGAGCCTTGGCGTAACGATATTCGGTGAAAGCCACGGCGCGGCGATAGGAGCTGTGCTCGATGGGCTTGCCTCCGGGATACCTGTCGATGAGGAGCTGATAGAGAAGCGGCTTTCTCAGCGCCGCCCGAGAGGGGTCATCTCCACGGCGAGAAGAGAGGCGGATAAATTCCGCATAATAAGCGGAGTTTACCAAGGCAGAACAACAGGTACGCCGCTCTGCATAGAAATAGAAAACAGTGATACGAGGAGTGCAGATTATACCTCGGGAGCTACGTTGGCAAGACCGGGACATGCGGAGTACAGTGCGCAGATGCGGGATCGCGGATATCAGGATATACGCGGAGGCGGGCATTTCTCGGGGAGACTGACGGCGGCGGTCGTTGCAGCGGGTGCCATAGTCGAGCGCGCGCTGGACGATAGGGGAATCGCTGTCGGAACGCATATACTTTCTCTCGGCGGTATCGGCGACGATGCCTTCTCGTCAGAGCCGACCGAACAGATAGAGGTGCTCAAGGAGTCGGATTTTCCGACACTTTCCCGTGGTGCCGGAAAGCAAATGCAGGAGAAGATTCTCTCGGCGAGAGAAGTGACGGACAGCTTCGGCGGAAAGACGCAAACCGCAGTGACGGGGATCCCCGCGGGAGTGGGAGAACCTTTTTTCGATACGGCGGAGGGGATTATTTCCCATGCGATATTTGCCATACCCGCGATAAAGGGAATAGAGTTCGGAGCAGGCTTTGATTTCTGCCGTATGCGCGGAAGCGAGGCAAACGACGCTTTTTATTCCGCTGAAGGAAAAATATATACAAAGACCAACAATAACGGCGGCATAAACGGCGGGATAACAAACGGCATGCCGATAAGCTTTTCATGCGCCGTAAAACCGACGCCGAGCATAGCGAGAGCGCAGAATACGGTAAACTATATCACGGGAGAAGAGGCGGTGCTTGCAATACACGGTCGCCATGATCCGTGCATCGTTCATCGGGCATGTCCCGTGATCAGCGCGATGACGGAGCTTGTGATATACGATATGCTTGCCTGCCGCTACGGCTCGGATTACTTCTCATATTGAGGTGAAGATATGACAGTCAGCATAAAAAAGGGGACGGCGCACGGAACCGTTGCGGCACCGCCGTCAAAAAGCATGGCGCACAGGCTTTTGATATGCGCAGGGCTGTGCCGCGGCAAAAGCATCATACACGGCGTGGAAAAATCGCAGGATGTGCTTGCCACGCTGGATTGCCTTGATGCGATAGGCGCGGAATATGAAACGGAGGGCAATACGGTCACCGTATACGGAACGGATTTTTCCGACAGGGGCGAGAGGATATTGAACTGCCGCGAGAGCGGAAGCACACTGCGCTTTTTTATTCCGATATGTATGCTTTTTCAAGGGAGATCGAAATTGTGCGGTACGCAAACCCTACTTTCCCGTCCGCTCGATGTATATAAGACTATCTGCCGTGCGGCAAAGCTTCCCTATAAGCAGGGTACGGATTTTGTCGAGGTGGGAGGCAGGCTGCAGGCAGGAAATTTCAAGATACCGGGCAATATCAGCAGTCAGTTTATCAGCGGTCTGCTCTTTGCGCTTCCGCTTCTTTCGGGAGACAGCCTGATCACCATAGCACCGCCGATAGAAAGCCGCTCTTATATAGAGCTGACGCTCGGCGCATTGAGAAAGTTCGGTATCACCGCCTATTGGAAAAATGAAAGAACGCTTTTTATCGCGGGAGGACAGGAATATAAATGCGCCGAGGTAGAGGTGGAGGCGGATTATTCAAATGCGGCATTCTTTTCCGTTCTGAATCATCTCGGCTCGAAAGTCACCGTGACGGGGCTCGATCCCGAGAGCAGTCAGGGAGACAAGGCATATGAAGAGTTTTTCGGTATGCTGGAACGTGGCACGCCCTCTATCAATATTTCCGATTGCCCGGATCTCGGTCCTGTGCTTTTCACGCTCGCTGCGGCAAAGCACGGAGGTATATTTACCGGGACACACAGACTTAAGATAAAGGAAAGCGACCGCGGCGCGGCAATGGCGGAAGAACTTGCAAAATTCGGAGTTTCCGTCACGGTGAACGATGATGATATCGTTGTATATCCTGCGAAATTCCATGCGCCGGATGATATTCTCGAATCGCATAACGACCACAGGATAGTCATGGCTCTCTGCGCACTGCTTACGGTTTTCGGCGGAAGAATAGCCGGGGCTCAGGCGGTGAGCAAAAGCTTCCCCGACTATTTTGAAAAGCTTGGAGCACTTGGCATAGAGGTGGAAAAAGATGATACTTGATAAAAGCAAGAAAATACTGATAATAGGTCTCGGTCTGATGGGCGGAAGCTATGCAAAAGCGCTCTCCAAAAAGGGATATCATATAGAAGCTCTCACGCTGGATCAGAAGGATATAGATTATGCGCTGATGTGCGGAATGATCGAACGCGGCTATACAGAGCCGAATGAAGAGAGCATTTCGGGAGCGGATATCGTCATTTTTGCCCTCTATCCGCGGACTTTTCTCGATTGGGTGAAAAATTACGGACATCTCATAAAGCCCGGCGCTGTCGTAACAGACTTGACCGGTGTGAAGAGCGGGATCATACGTCCTGTACAGGAGATGCTCCCTCAGGCGGAATTTATCTCCGCACATCCCATGGCGGGCAGAGAGCTGTACGGCGTTGAGCACAGCGACGATACGGTTTTTGCCGGAGCCAACTACATCGTTGTTCCCACGGAAAAAAATACCCGTGAGGCGATAGATTTTTGCAAAACTCTCGGAAAGGAGCTCGGATTCTCACGAATAACGGAGCTTGACGAAAAAGAACATGACGAAATGATCGCCTTTCTATCGCAGCTGACGCACTGTATTGCCGTTTCGCTGATGACATGCCGTGATAAATGCGAGCATTTTGTCGATTATACGGGCGACTCCTTCCGTGACCTTACGCGAATAGCGAAGATCAATGACAACATGTGGAGCGAGCTTTTCCTGATGAATAAAGAGGCACTTTTAGAGCAGATGCGGCTTTTCGAGACGGAATTCGGCAAGATGCGGGAGATGATCGAAGCGGATGATAGAGAGAGTCTGCGCGATATGATGCGCCGCTCGACAGAACGAAGAAAGCTTTTTGATAAGAAATAAATTTAAAAATCCGATAAAAGAGGTACACGAATATGAACATGGAATTTTTGAGAAAACTGCCGATACCGAAGGAGATCAAGGAGCAATTTCCCGTCTCTCCCGAGCTTGCGGAGAAGAAGAAAGAAAACGATAAGGCAATCAAAGCCGTATTTTCGGGAGAGAGTGACAAATTCATCCTGATAATAGGACCATGCTCGGCAGACAGAGAGGATGCCGTACTTGATTACATCAGCCGTCTGCGCACCGTTCAGGATAAGGTCGCCGATAAGATCGTCATTATTCCGAGAATTTATACGGGCAAGCCGAGGACGACGGGCGACGGCTACAAGGGGCTGCTTCATCAGCCCGATTCCAATGCAACACCTGATCTGCTCAAGGGCGTTATCGCCATGAGAGAGATCCATATGAGAACACTTTCCGAGACGGGCTTCTCCTGTGCGGATGAGATGCTGTATCCTGAAAATCACCGCTATCTCTCCGACTTGCTTTCCTATGTTGCCGTAGGCGCGCGCTCCGTAGAGGATCAGCATCATCGCCTTACTGCGAGCGGAATAGAGGTTCCCGTCGGCATGAAGAATCCGACGAGCGGCGATCTTTCCGTTATGATGAACTCGATAACCGCGGCTCAGCATTCTCATTCCTTTATCTATCGCGGATGGGAGGTCGTCAGCAAGGGAAATCCTTATGCCCATGCCATTCTCCGCGGTTACGTGAACAAGCACGGCCAGTCCATGCCGAACTATCATTATGAGGATCTTATCTTCCTTTCGGAAATGTATGCGGCAAAAAATCTCGCAAATCCTGCCGTTATCGTTGATACAAACCATGCAAATTCAGGTAAGAAATACGATGAGCAGATACGCATTTCCAAGGAAGTGCTGAACAGCTGCAATTATAATCCGAGCATACGCAAGCTGGTAAAAGGGCTCATGATAGAGAGCTATATCGAGGACGGCGCGCAGAAGATAGGTGAAAATATCTACGGCAAGTCGATAACAGACCCCTGCATAGGCTGGAATAAGACGGAACGTCTGATCTATGATATTGCCGACATGCTGAAATAATAAGAAAACGGTGCGTTTTTTGTGCACTGTTTTATGTATCCGTAAAAAAATCATATATTTTTTCTGCGGGGGCGATGCTTTTTTCTATATACCTTACGAAAGCACAAAACGCTTTGCAAAAAGGAGATGAATTTTTATGAAAAAATTTTTGGCACTTGTACTTGCCTTAACTTTTGCGATATGTCTTTTTGCCTGCGGAAAGCAGAAGGAAGAGCCGCCTGTACAGACGGGCGGAAGCACATCGGCTGTCACTACGCCTGACCGTTCTACCCCTGCCGCCACGACGGAATCTGCAGAAACCGTAACGACAGAGGAGGAAGTCACGACAGAGACGACCGCCACAACGACAAGCGAATGGCGCTATCAAGAAGTCCCGTATGCAGAGGTCTCTTATTCCAAGCTTTATCTGAATGGAAAAGAAATATATTACTACAATATTCTTTGCTACAGCACGATGTCCACTATCAGTCCCACGAGATCCATAGTCAGAGACGGCGAGGCGATGTTCATATCCAAGCCCATGCTCAATCATGATGAGGATATCCCGACATATGAATACAAAAAAGGTGACACAATCGAGATAGAAAACTGCGGCAACAGCCGGATGAAATTCTATGCGGTGTACAGTCTCGACGGAGAAAAAATCGCTTTCGACGGGCAGACCGAGCGCTACCCCATAGAAAAGGTCGATGAGCTTCCCACGGGAACATATTATCTGCGCTTTAACTTAACGGAAGAGAGCAATGAGTATCTTTTCGCAGGCTCGCCGTATGATGAAGGCATGTATTATGTTTATACGGAATATTTCTCCTATATAAAAATAGTTATAGAATAAGAAAAAAAGGGCAAAAAATAAAACATCCGAACTTCAAAAAGAAGTTTGGATGTTTTTGTCTTGCGGATGCATAGGAATCAGTGGCAGTCCAGCACGTTCACTTCTTTTCACACCCTTTTTCACATTTAGCGATTACTTGCCCAAAATTCCGAATGCGCGGACGAGGGAAGAGTGAATGGTGAAGAGGCAAGAAGGAAAAACCCCGAACGCTCTCGCATTCGGGATTTTGGTGGAGCATAGGGGACTTGAACCCCTGACCCCAACACTGCCAGTGTTGTGCGCTCCCAACTGCGCTAATGCCCCTTTTAGGGTGAAACCGCGCCATCGTGATATAAAATTCGAAAACGCACGGCACACAATCGATACTCGGGTGCAGGCACTGCCTTCCGGTAAAGGCGAAACTGTTAAAGCCGAACACTTCATCGAGGGATAAGGAGATAACTTTGTACCGGCTTTCTTGATATTCGACTGCCTGGCCTTTCGGGCTGGTGGAGACAAGTGGGCTCGAACCACCGACCTCATGCATGTCAAGCATGCGCTCTGACCAACTGAGCTATGTCTCCGTAAAAACCTATGAAACTGCAAAAAGGAACAAAAATCCTGCCGTAATCGACAGGATTTCATTCTGGCACGCCGTAAGGGATTCGAACCCCCGACCTTTTGGTTCGTAGCCAAACACTCTATCCAGCTGAGCTAACGGCGCATAGTATCCTCATCGGGTACTTATTCAATATATCACAAAAAGCAGAGTTTGTCAACAGAAAAATAAAAATAATTTGGGATATTTTTCATATCGGGACTTGTTTTGCAAAAGTGCAAAATTTTTTCGAAATATAGGTGGATTGCCTATTGTAAAATAGGCAAAATCATGGTAAAATATAAATAAAATCTCTCGTACGCTAAGCCTTTGGGCTTGCAAGATTTCACGGCGAAAAGCGGAGGGCACATGGCAAAGAAGAAAATAAGCAAGGCACAGCGCAATTTTATGAAAAAGCATCCCATTATTACGTTGCTTCTTGTTTTGGTGTTGATAGCGGGCGTCGTTTTTCTCCGCCCATGGGAATATATCGAGGAAAACAAACAGCCGATACAGAATATTGACCTCTCCGAAGCAAAAGGGAAATTACAGGTTCATTACATAGATGTCGGTCAGGCGGACGCCATACTCGCCATCATGCCGACGGGAGAGACCTTGCTCATAGATGCAGGCGCATCGAATGACAAGGATGTACGCGCAGAAAAGGGCGCTGATTATCTCATAAGCTATCTCCGCGGTTGCGGCGTTGAAAAAATAGATTACATGATACTCACACATCCTCATTCCGACCATATAGCATCGGCTGATGAGGTGATCAAGGAATACGGTACGGAGATAAAAAATATTCTGCTCTCGGATGATACCTCAGCAGGCTGGGAACGTGTGGCAAAAGCGATGCAAACGGCAGGAGTCGGGTATGAAATATGCGAGGTCGGGGATACTTACCGTATAGGTGAGGCAAGACTTACGATTCTCGGTCCCGTCGATACATCCATATTTGATGAGGACAATAAAAATAATTACAGCATAGTATGTCGCCTTGTATATAAGGATACATCGTTTATATTCACAGGAGATGCCGAGACCGTCACGGAGAAGGCAATCGTCAATGAATTTTCCGCTTCTGAGCTGAAAAGCTCTGTGCTGAAGGTCGGTCATCACGGCTCGACGACATCCTCATGTGAGGAATTTCTCAAAGCGGTCAATGCAAGCACGGCTGTCATATGCTGCGGTGCGGAAAACAGCTACGGCCATCCCGCAAAGTCTGTGCTGGAGCGTCTTGACAGGCTCGGCTACAATGTTCTTCGCACCGATCTTGAGGGAACGATCGTCCTTATCTCAGACGGACATACTGTTTCACGCCTTGCCGTAAAATAAAAGGCAGGATTGGTATTTTTGAAAAAAATTTCGGCATATGCAGCTTTGTTGCTGCTCGTGGTTATATGCTTTTCCACGGAGCTTGGCGCTCTCGGAAGGGACGACGTGTATTTCTTCGGCGATTCGACGACGGCGCATCTTGCCGTCCGCGGCGGCATACCGCGAAACCATGTCTGGTCAGGGCAGGCAAGTACGGTGCTTTTTGAAACGGTCAATCAGACAAGGTGCGTTTACTTTGAGCGTGAAAACAGAAATTATAAAATAGCCGAGGCGGCGGCAAAGGTAAAACCACCGATACTCGTGATAACGCTCGGCGTTTCCGGCGGTGCCGGACACCTCGGAGAAGACCGATTCAAAAGCGTGTACCGTGAACTTATCCGCTCGGTGAGAGAGGCATCTCCCGATACGCGGATTTTCATTCAGTCCATACTGCCGCTTTCAGACAGGAGCGCTTCGGAATACAAGCTGCTGACAAAGGACGCGGTGTTCTGCGCAAACGGCTGGATACGGGCACTTTGCGAAGAAATGGACGTGCCGTATATCGATACGCATTCGAAGTTGATCGATACAAACGGTTATCTTAAACAAATATATCAGAACGACGGGCATATGCATCTGACAAAAGAGGCATATTCCGTGGTGCTGGACAATATATACAGTTGTATATCATCAGAATTATCCGACTTTGAAAAGTAAAATATGTCAATAAAAAAGAGGGGTGTTTTGTTAATGTCAGGTCTTTCGGGGAGAAAAATCAAGCTTATCGCTTTGGCTTTGGGAGTGGTATGCGCCATCATGTTCGCGGCGCTCGCCTATGCGGGCTTTGCGGGAGAAAGCGCGGTGAACGGAATATGCTTCTCCATTCTTGCCGCAGCATCGCTGATTGCGATATATCCGGGATATATTATAGGCAAGCTTGTGGACGAGATAAGCTCTCTGCGCGAAAACGTACGCCTGCAGAATGAGCGTATGCTTCGCATGCAGAAGGAAAGCGAAAAGCAGAATCCCGCCGATAAATATTCTCCTGCAAACAGGCTGAAGATTCAGCGTAATACCACGGGCTCCCTCTCGGCAGATCTTACGGAAACAGCCAAGACGCGGATCATGAATATGCCTGCGCAGCCTTCTCCCGCGAGCCGTCAGAGCGGAGATATTCCTTCTCCCGTGGCAAAGGACTTTACAAGAGAGATATCGATCCCCACAGAACAGGATGTGGCAGAAGCAAATACGGAAGCGCCGAAGGCGATTACGGGAGTCATCCGAAAACCCGACCCTGAGAAGTTTTTCACAAGCTCGGCGATAGATATAACAAAATCAGCGCCTGCGGCAAAGCATCTCCAGAGCATTTCCGCAGGCGGGCTGCACAGCATATGCATCAGGCGGGACGGCACGTGCGCTGCCTCGGGATACGGTACATACGGTCAGTGCAATGTTGATTCATGGGTGAATATGATAGGTGTCTCTGCAGGAAACCATCACACGGTCGGACTGCGGATGAACGGCACTTGCCTTGCTACGGGCTACAGCGGCTACGGTCAGTGCGATGTGGAATCATGGACGGATATCGCGATGGTATCCGCCGGTGTCGGTCATACGGTCGGACTTAAAAACGACGGCACATGTGTTGCTGTCGGCGACAATACCTACGGTCAGTGTAATGTGGATGACTGGAGCGAGGTTATTGCCGTATCCGCAGGCTATAACTATACCGTCGGTCTGCGTGTGGACGGAACCATCGTTGCCGTCGGCGCCAATACGGACGGTCAGTGGGGTGCTATCAAGTGGGGCAGTATCTGTGATGTTGCCGCAGGCGGACTGCATACGGTAGGACTTCGTACAGACGGAACGTGCGTTGCCGTCGGCAATAATGCAAACGGTCAGTGTGATGTCACGCGCTGGAATAATATTATTTCCGTTGCCGCGGGAAATTATCACACGGTCGGTCTTACGGAAAGCGGCAGAGTTGTGGCTACGGGATATAATGGCTACTGTCAGTGCGACGTTTCAAACTGGCATGATATCATTGCCGTTTCCGCAGGCAGAAACCATACTCTCGCGCTCGACAAGAATGGCACGGTATGGGCTGTCGGCGACAATACCTATGGTCAGACGGACGTTTCAAAGTTCCGTAATATAAAGGTAAAATAATACGTCTTGCTTGGGGGCATTTTTATGAAGATACTCAATTTCGGCTCGCTGAATCTTGATTATGTATATAAAGTGGAGCATTTTGTCATGGCGGGAGAAACGATCTCGTCCTCTTCCCGTGAGACCTTCTGCGGAGGCAAGGGGCTCAATCAGTCTGTTGCCGCATCAAAGGCAGGGGGCAATGTATTTCATGCCGGCAATATAGGTGCCGAGGGCGGTGTTCTTCTCGATATGCTGAAAAGTGCCGGCACCGATATACATCTCACAAGGCAGGTCAGCGTGCCTACGGGTCATGCGATCATTCAGGTAAACGAGCATGGCAATAATTGCATCATTCTCTATGGCGGCGCAAATCAGTGCATCACACAGGCGCAGATAGATGAGGTGCTGTCGGAATTTTCCCGCGGTGATTATCTCATTCTGCAGAATGAAGTAAATATGCTTCCCGAAATCATTGATAAGGCATACGAAAAGGGAATGGTCATATTCTTAAACCCCTCACCGTTTGATGACAAGCTGAAAAAGATTGATTATAATAAAATTTCTTATATACTCCTCAATGAGGTTGAGGGCTGTGCCATCAGCGGAAAAACGGAGCCGTCCGAGATCATTGAGGGAATCAGAGAGAAATATGAAAAAATCGCCGTCGTGCTGACACTCGGCGAAAAAGGAAGCGTTTACGACGACGGAAAAGAGCATTTTGAGCAGGGAATATTCAAGGTGAAAGCCGTGGATACCACAGCCGCAGGAGATACTTTCACGGGATATTTCGTCAGCGCTCTCGCAGAGGGCAGAGGAGCAAGAGAGGCGCTGAAGAGAGCGGCGGCGGCTTCTGCCATTGCCGTATCGAGAAAAGGCGCCGCACCTTCCGTTCCCACGGTAGAAGAGGTCGAAGAATTTCTGAAAAACAACTGATCATGAAAAACAACTGATCATAAAGAGGGCGGAACGCATCGGCGTCCCGCCCTCTTTCACGCAAAAAGATCCCGCACGCAAAAACAGCCGTGTCGTCTATCCGTTCTTCGGCCCTGTCGGAAAAAGGTAAAAGAAAGCCGAAAACTCCCATTGGGGTTTTCGGCAAAATTTGGCGTTCCCGAGGTGATTCGAACACCCGACCTACCGCTTAGGAGGCGGTCGCTCTATCCAGCTGAGCTACGGAA
>URUL01000035.1 GCA_900551005.1 uncultured Ruminococcus sp.
CTGAGTCGCAGGAAGCGTGCGTGGCAAGTGGATGCGGGCGGTGGGCAAAGCAAGAAACTCAAGTCTGTCTCTCCCCATAGCTTTCTCTATATCACGCGTGCGAACACATCACACGAAAGAATCGAGCAGATTCGCGTATGCGCTGGTTCCACACCCGCATACAAAGGAGTGGCGGGCGTGTACGAAGTCTGTGCGCTGACAGAGCCAAGGTGCTGAGCGCGCTTTGGCAAAGCGGGAAAGGACAGGGAAATTCCTAAGAGGGAACCTCTTAGATGACTTTTGGTACTTTTGGTCATGCAAAAGTACATTTTACGTATGTTACCTTTTCATAAAAAGTGACAACCATATAATTATTTGGCAAACCAAAGAGCAGACCGAAAAACGGTCTGCTCTCTTATTATAAAATCAAAGCCCGAAGCCTCCGTCCACAGAGATTATCTGCCCCGTGATAAAGGAAGCTGTCTCGGAAGCAAGAAAATAAACGGGCCCTGCAACCTCATCCGGTCTGCCTATCCGAGCAAGCGGCGTTTTTTCGGCGAGAGCTTGCATATCGCCATCGCTGTAGCAGGCGTTCATCTTCGTATCAATCACCCCGGGAGCAATGCAGTTGACGCGGATCGTTGCCGTGGCAAGCTCCTTTGCCAATGCACGCGTAAGCCCGGTGAGTGCCGCCTTGGATGTCGAGTAGACACTCTCGTTTGCCGCACCCGCTATACCCCACATGGAGGAAATAAAAATAATGCTTCCGCCTCTTTGCGCCATCTCGCGTGCCACTGCCTGCGCCGTAAAATACGCGCCCTTCGTGTTGATATTCATGATGCAGTCATAGTTTTCCTCCGTCTCGGAAAAAAGCGGGCATGCATGCGCCGCGCCTGCATTGATGACCGCGGCATCTATCCCACCGAATTCATATACCGCCTTCGAAACCATTCTCCGAATAGACTCGGTACTGCATACGTCACAATAAAAAGGAACGATCCTTCCGCTGTGGTTTTTCTCCGAGAGAAGTCTTGCCTGCTCCTCCCCGTTCTTATAGCATGCGAGCACACCCCAGCCGTTCTCGGCAAAAAGCTCGGCGCAAGCACCGCCTATTCCGCCGGAGGCTCCCGTTATCACAACGCTTTTCATCATGCTCTTCTCCTTTTAGTTTTCATATGTTTCCAGCACTCTGGAGGCAACCTCGGCACGCGATATCTGCAGGTCCATCGCCTGCTTTTCGATATATCTGTGCGCCTGCGTCTCGGAGAGCTTCAGGTATGTCATAAGGATCAGCTTCGCGCGATTGATGATCTTCTCCTCGGCAAGGCGCGAAACGAGAATGGAATTTTCGTTTTTCATCGCGGCAATGCGCTTTGGTACACACGCACAGATATTCAGGTCATGCCATAGCGCACCCTTGCTTATAGGCGACCTTATCACATGAACACCGAGCTCGCGAAGCGGGGAGAGCTCGTCCTCCGTGCATTTCTCTGACGCTATATAGAGAAAGCCTGAATCGAGCCGCGAGCATGCGGCGAAGGTCTGCTCGGCACGTTTTACATTCATTCCGAGTGCGATGACCGCATCGCAGTCAAAGCTTATCCCACGAAGCTCCGGCACGGAGGAATATGATAGGATATTCAGTTGTCCATCGGAAGCCGCATGAAGCATTTCTTCCACTCTTTTCGAGTTTTCCGCGCTTGGGCATATGAGCAGCACCATCATATTCATCCCTCCTCCTCGCAAATTTCGCTACGGCAATTTTATTTTATCTCGTCGAGATTCATATCGAAGCTCGGCAGTATATATTTCATGAAATAGTCTAGCTCCTCGCACTTTTGCGAAACGAGCTTTTCATAGGTTTTCTTTTTGGCACTCTCAAAGTCACGGTTTCCGCTGCGTTCTTCATCAATACATTTGATATAGGCACAGAGCTTGTCTGCCGCCTTGATAAGCGGACGGAGATTTTCGTCTCCTTCAAAAATAGCTCTGTAATCCTCGCACAGCTCCGGCGGCAGCTTCTCGAGAAGCGTATTGACTGCCCGATCCTCAAGCTTCTGATAGCCGTTTCTCATATCATCGTCAAAATACTTGACGGGAGTAGGCATATCGCCCGTATAGACCTCGGGGACATCATGAAAAAGCGCTATGGAAGCCGCACGGTCGGCATTATAATTCTTGCCGAAATATCTGTTTCCTATCAGCGCGAGCGCATGGGCAATGACCGCTACCTCGCAGGCATGCTCGCTGAGCGATTCCACTCTGGAATTGCGCATCAGCCCCCAGCGGCGAATATATTTCTGCCTGAAAACCAAGGCATAAAAACCGAAATTACTCATTTTTTCAACATCCCTCGTGTTTATTTTTATTTTATAATATCATATGAAAGAAAAAATTTCAACTCTATTTTCCCACAAAAAATCAAAAAAGAAACGAGCAGACGATAGAGGAGAAAAAAACGCAAAATATCATCACAAGAAAAGCGGCAAGCAGCGTATGACGGGTTTTCTTGATTCCCACCGCGCCGAAATAAACCGCCGATATGTACAGTACCGTATCGCCCGAGCCCGCTATGACGGAGGCAACGCGCGCGGCAAAGCTGTCAGCACCGCATCGTTTATACAGCTCGGCAAGAACGGCATTCGAAGCACTGCCCGATACGGGGCGCGTCAAAACAAGCGGCAGAATATCGGCAGGTATTCCGAGCCGTGACATCAAGGGAGAGATCAGCCGCACCGTGAAATCGATAAAACCAGAGGCGGAAAGCATGGATACCGCCACAAGCAATGCTATGAGCGTCGGCAGAAGCTTCACGCATGTTGATATGCCATCGCGCGTGCCCTCCAAAAAATCGTCAAACGTCGCTTTTCCTGAAAAGGTGAGCAAGGTGCAGACGAGCAGCATGACGGCGGGAATGACGAGAGCGGAAACAAATTTCATATCTTCCTGCGGCCTCCCGCCGGAAAGAAAAAGCGGAAGAGACGGGCAAAAATCACGGAAACCACCATGCATACCGCAGAGCACAGCCATACTGCCGTTATGATATCAAATGGGTCTTTTGCCCCTGCCGCCTGTCGCAAAGCGATGATCGTAGACGGCATAAAGGAGAATGCCGAAGTATTCATCACGACAAAGGTGACCATATCGTCGCTTGCATATTCGCCGTCGCAGTCTGCCGCGAGCGCCTCCATCGCTTTAATGCCGAAAGGCGTTGCCGCATTTCCCATACCGAGCATATTGGCACTGATATTCGCCGCTATCTCTTCGCGCCCGATTCCCTTTTTCATGCTTTCGGGAAAAGCAAGACGAAGAAGCGGCGAGATAAGCCTCGCCAGAAATTCGCAAACGCCGCATTTCTGCATGACTTTCATGACGCCGCACCAAAGCGCCATCATACCCATCAGGGAGACTGTCAGCGTAACGGCTTCAGCAGCCCCCTCCACGACAGCGCCGGAAAGCGCCTCCATGTTACCGCTGATAATCGAAAAAACGAACGAAATTGTGCAAATTAGACAGAACACCGTTTTAATTATGATAAAACACCTTCCTTATTTAGAAAATTTTTAAAAAAATGTAAAATATAGGAAAAAATCATTGACTCTCGCAGAATTTTATGATATTATGTCTGTATCAAAAAATTAAAGTTGTTTTCAGGAGGGGTTTATATGAAATCAACCGGTATTGTAAGACGCGTGGACGAGGTCGGAAGGATCGTTCTTCCCATGGAGATCAGAAAGTCACTCAATATTGACACGCGTGATCCTGTCGAAATATTCGTCGATTCGAATCAGATCATTCTCCGCAAGTATGAGCCTGCATGTATCTTTTGCGGAAACGCCGATGATGTTCGCATTTTCAAAGGAAGAATCGTTTGTAAAAACTGTTCGAACGAGCTCTCAAAATAAGTATATTTTTCTTGATTTCGCTTTATTACATACAGAGACAAATAAAAAGCCACGGGACGCTTCCTGTGGCTTTTTTTATCTGAAATTATATTTTGAAAGTTCTGACGGCATGTGAGCCGATGCGGCAGATCAGTATTTTTCCGTTTCAAAAGCGTCCCACGGAATATTCACCGTCTTTCCCTGCGAGATAAGCTCATCGATATGCAGGATCATCGGAAACTGTTCCTTTGTCGCCTTGCCGGAAGCGATAAGCTCCTTGACAGCCTCTGCCGTTCTTGCAGCGATAACGATGGATTCGAGTGTGACACCCTTCAGCGTCTCCATTGCATCCGCGAAAGCCATGCCCTCTCCGAGAAGCGTGCCGATACGGCGCGTTCTTCCTCCGAATACGGTAACATAAAGATCCCCTGCACCGAGCGTTATGTTTTCAGGTCCGCCCTCACATATCTCAAGCAGACGGATCATCTCTTTTATCGCCTGACCGAAAAGCGCCGCCTGAGAATTATAGTGTTCAAACTGACGTCCCTCGCGCTTATACGACATACCGATGGCGAGCGAAACGCCGAGCGCATATGCGTTTTTCATGGCGACTGCACATTCAACGCCTCGAACATCGGTAGAAAGACTTACATGATAATAATCCGTCTCAAAGAGTGAACGGATCCAGCGAAGCTGCTCGATATTTTCTCCGCAGAAGGTAACCTCTGTCGGGTCGTGGTCTGCAAGCTCATAGCTCGTGCAGGGACCTCCCACTGCATTGAAGGATATCTTCTTATCTGTTTTTGTGCGGTAGACCTCGGGATAAGAAATGAGCTTTCCTCCGCCGACATGAACCATTCCTTTTGTTATCGAAAGCACGGGAAGCTCCTCGGGAATAATGGGAATAATATTCTCGATAAACCAGTCAAGACCGAATGAAGAAACACCGCCGATCAGCAGCTCTGCGCCGTTAAGCGCTTCTGCAAATTCCTCATACTGATAATAGGAGATGCCCGCAGGCATTTTTCTTTTCAGCGTCAGATGCTCTCCTGTTTTTCTCGCATGGTCGATGATATCTCGATCAAGCGGCGTGCCGACGATTCTTATCGTATTGCCGTTGTCGGCGGCAGGAAACGTGATGGCGCTGCCCATCATACCCGCTCCGATTACTGTGATTACTGCCATATTTATTTTTCCTTTCACTTTTTAAGATTCGCATTAAATAGTTCCCGAGGTGAGTTTTATGAGCAGATTTATGTCGTCAGGCTGGATCTTCGCCTCATGTGCCGCGCGGTTTCGCTTTATCTCGCCGCACTTTTCGCATTGATGAACGATGATATAGCCCTTTTTCGGATCCGGCTCCACCCGGATCGGGCGCATGATACCGCCGCACGGATTTGCTCTGTCGCCGGGGTTTATATCGACATGAAGCGAGCAAAGACAGCGCGGGCAATGATTTCGCGAGCTGTAGCCAAGCGGCTGAACCTCGAGACCGCAATTTTTACAAATAAAAGAATTATCGTTTTTGGTAAAAAGCTTTTGCTCCATTTTTCTCGCCTCAAAAAAATCATCCTTGATATATTATGCTATCAAAAATAAAATTTGTCAAGAGTTTTTCTTGACTTTTACTCAGTCACGTGCTATACTTCAAATGAAAAAATATTTTTAAAATGGAGGAATTATAAAAATGAAAATAGGTGTACAGACCGGTTGTTCAATCGATGCTCTCGGTATAGACGCCGCTTTTGATGCATATCGCGATGCCGGCTTCGACTGCGTGGATCTCAATCTTGACGACCGCACCACAATATCATGGAATGAGTTTCGAGACGGTGTGGAAGATCCGTTTTTCGGCGATAAAAAAAACTATATGGCATTCGTTGATGCCATCAGAGCGGCAAGCGAACGCACAGGCGTCGCCATAGGACAGGTGCATGCTCCCTTCCCGCTCGGCTTCCGCGGGCTTGAAAAAGCGAACGAACGCGGGCTGCGCTGGGCTAAGATATCGATAGAAATATGCCATATGCTCGGCTGCGATAAGATCATCATTCATCCTATTTTCGAGGGAAGCATGAGACTCAATCCAACTACAAAAGCAGAGGAATTTGAGATAAATATCCCCTTTTATTCTGCGCTGATTCCTCTTCTGCGCGAATATAAAATAACATGCTGTCTTGAAAACATGTGGGGTCAGGACTGGCAGACAAAGAAGATATATCACGCGATCTGCTCGGAAATGAGCGATGCATGCAGATATATCGACAAGCTCAACGAGATAGCGGGCGAAAAGCTTTTCGGCTTCTGCCTCGATATCGGACATCTCCTTCTCTGCGGACTGGATAATTATAATTCGATAATGGAGCTGGGCGACAGGCTCGTCGCACTCCACATACACGATAATCAGGGCGGCAATGATGATAACCATGTCATTCCCTACACAGGTGTGATCATCTGGGAAAGATTCATACGCGGCATCGCAGATTCAGGATATCAGGGTACGCTCAGCTTCGAGACGGGGGGACAGTATCGTAAGGTACCGAAAGACTTCCTCCCGACAGCGCTGAAATGGACGGCAGATGTAGGCAGATATTTCGATAAGAGAATAACAGAAATGCGAAACGCAAAATAATTTTAAAAGCCGGATGTTGTATCCGGCTTTTTCATGCAAACTTAAAGCCATCCTCTCGGATGGCTTTTGGCTTATGCATCGAAATCACTCTTCATCGGTGAGTATACGAAAGACCTCGCTTGCCAGCAGCATGCCCGCCGTGGGCGGTACAAAAGAGATGCTTCCCGGCACCTGCCGCTTGTTTTCAGGAAGGTCTACTCTGCCCTCGTAATCGGGGTGCGGCTTTCGCGGCTCTTCCTTTGAATAGACCACGCGGAGCTTTTTTATCCCCGCCGCTCTCAGCTTGCTTCGCATCACCTTGGCAAGCGGACATACGGAGGTTTTATAAATATCTGTGATCTCCAACATTTCGGGATGGAGCTTATTTCCCGTTCCCATGCAGCTCACGATAGGTATTCCCGCTTCATTTGCACGCTTTATCAGTTCCAGCTTCGCCGAAACGGTATCGATCGCATCGACGATGCAATCATATCGTGAGATAACAAAGCTGTCCGCCGTCTCGGGGAGATAGAACATATTACATATCTCTATATCGGCATCGGGATCGATATCGAGCGCGCGACGCTTCATGACCTCGGTTTTCTGCTCGCCGACCGTTGACGAAAGCGCAACGAGCTGACGGTTGAGATTTGAGAGGGAAACGGTATCGCTATCGATGAAAGTGATATGCCCTACGCCCATGCGCACAAGCGCTTCGGCGCAAAACGAGCCGACACCGCCGATACCGAAAAGCGCAACGCGCGAATTTTTCAGCTTGGCAAGTGCCGCGTCGCCTATGAGATAAGCCTCTCTTATGCGACGAGAGTCCATTATATTTCACCTTTTTTTATCTTGCCTGCGAGCTTATAGCGCATATCGTTTGAAAGGATGCGCTTGCGCAGGCGGATGCTCTTCGGGGTAACCTCGATAAGCTCATCATCGGCAATAAATTCTATTGCTTCTTCCAGGCTCATTATCCTCGGCGGGACAAGGCGGAGCGCTTCATCCGCGCCCGAGCTTCTGATAGCCGTCAGATGCTTATTCTTGCAGACATTGACCGCGATATCGCCCGATTTCGGGTTTTCGCCGACGATCATGCCTTCATAAACGGGGCACTGATTGCTGATGAACATAACCCCTCTGTCCTGTGCATTGAAAACGCCGTACGATGTGGATTCTCCCGCCTCACTCGCAACGAGTGAGCCTGTAAAGCGGCGCGTGATATCTCCCTTAT
The DNA here is from genome assembly GCA_900551005.1 of uncultured Ruminococcus sp. Lineage (GTDB taxonomy): Bacteria > Bacillota > Clostridia > Oscillospirales > CAG-272 > Apopatosoma. Next base: position 7,706 of record URUL01000035.1, read on the forward strand.
ATGGCTGATATCCGTCGAAAACGGAATTCATCGTGCCTTCGCCGCGGGTATCTGTGAGAAATTCGCTTCTGTAGCCGAAAAGGCATCTCGACGGAATAATGTATTCCAGTCTCATTCTGCTGCCTACGGGAGCCATATTGACAAGCTCGCCCTTGCGTGCGCCGAGCTTTTCCATAACGGCACCGCAGCTGTCCTCGGGAACATCTATTTCCACGCGCTCCATCGGCTCGCAACGCACGCCGTCTATCTCACGGTATAGTACGCGGGGTGTAGAAACGCATAGCTCAAAGCCCTCACGGCGCATTGTTTCTATGAGTATGGAGAGATGCATCTCGCCTCTGCCTGCTACCTTGAAGCAGTCTGTCGTCTCGCCGTCGGAAACCCTGAGCGAAACATCCTTGAGCAGTTCCTTGTAGAGACGCTCGCGGAGTTGGCGAGAAGTCACGTATTTGCCCTCTTTTCCCGCAAACGGGCTGTCGTTTACGGAGAAGGTCATTTCTATCGTAGGCTCGCTTACCTTTACAAATTCGAGCGGCTCGGGACAGTCAACGGCTGTCACGGTATCACCTATCGTGATATTCTCAGCACCGGAAAAACAGATTATATCGCCGACCTTCGCCTCCGTTACGGGTATGCGGCGCAGACCGTCTATCTGGCTTATGCTTACTATCTTTGTTTTCTTGGGCGGATTTTCCTTGTCATGATAATTGCATATCATTGCTTCCTGATTCTGTCGGATGACACCGCGCTCTATTCTGCCTATCCCTATTCTGCCGACATAGTCGTTATAGTCGATAGAAGAGACAAGGAGCTGAAGAGGACCTTCCTCATCGCCCTCGGGCGCGGGAATATAGCTCAGGATCGTATCGAAAAGAGGCTTCAGATCCTTGCCCGGCTCATACGGAGAGAAGGAAGCCGTTCCCGCTCTGCCCGAGCACCAGAGCATGGGACTGTCAAGCTGTTCATCGGTGGCATCCAGCTCGAGCAGAAGCTCCAGTATCTCATCGCCGACCTCGTCAAGACGGGCATCGGGGCGGTCTATTTTATTGACAACGACGATAACGGGATGACCGAGCTCCAAAGCACGCTGAAGAACGAAGCGCGTCTGCGGCATCGGCCCTTCTGCCGCGTCGACAAGGAGGATAACGCCGTTTACCATTTTCAGTATGCGCTCTACCTCGCCGCTGAAGTCTGCGTGTCCGGGAGTATCGACAATATTTATTTTTACGCCGTTATAATGAACGGCGGTATTTTTCGCAAGGATCGTAATACCGCGTTCACGCTCCAGCGCATTGGAATCCATAACACGCTCTTCTGTCGCTTGATTTTCTCTGTAAATGCCTCCCTGACGGAGCATTTCATCTACGAGCGTCGTCTTGCCGTGGTCGACATGCGCTATGATCGCCACATTTCTAAGGTCATTTCTTATCACCGCTTTATCCTGCCTTTGTTTTAAGTTTTCATGATTTCAACAAATGGTTATTATAGCATAAAACCGCAAAAAAGTCTATATATTTTTGCCCGATTTTTAAAAAAATCTTCGTAAAACAGTGATTTTTGCCGTTTTGCGAAGATTTTTCTTTAATATTATTGGTTATTTGTTATTAATGATCTTTGCTCCGAAGGGAAGAAGCGAGATTTTCATCAGCTTGAAGCATTGACGGCCGAAAGGAATACCGATGATCGTGATGCACAGAATGATGCCCGATACCAGATAACCGAGAGCTGTTTCCCAGCCGAAAAGGAGCAGCCAGAGAATGTTTGCCACCGGATGAGAATCAAAATTTGTCACTACTGTCTTACCTATGGGTGCGAAGCAAGCCGTACCGATCTTGAAGCACTGCGTACCGAAAGGTATGCCGATGATCGTGATGCAGAGAATCAGTCCTGCCAGATACCAGACAAGCGTCGAAGCGATGCCTACGATAAGAATCCAAAGAATATTGCCTATAACTTTCATAATATTGCCTCCTTAGTCAAATAAACATAGTAAAAAATCTTTGTCAAGTGCGAGAATTTCCCGCATATTGCGGGCAGCCTGCCCGCGATAGCTGCGTATTGCAGCGTCTGCTCCTATCACGTCCATGCCAAAACTTCGCCCGATATATATTGCGCGATAGAGATGATACCTCTGCGTGACGATCACGGCGCACTTTACCCCGAAAAGCTTCTTTGCGCGCGAAACGGTTTCATACGTGGAAAATCCGCTGTAGTCAAGCAGGATATCCTCCTCGGCGACGCCGTTTTCGAGCGCGTACCGTTTCATTGCTCCGACCTCGTTATAATCCTCGCTTTCATAATCGCCGGAAAGGAGCAGTTTTTTTGCCTTGCCGTTCTTATAAAGATAAACGGCTGTCTTCATCCTGTCCTCCAGCATATGCGAGAGCCTGCCGTTCACGACGGAAGCACCCGGCACGATAGCATATTCATATACCTCACGCACCTCTTCCGCATGATAAACTCTTCCGCACGTTCCGAGGAAGATGCACGCCGGAGGTGCCAGAACACACAATACCGCCGCGGCAAAAATGATCAAAATGATCCTTTTATGCTTCTTCATAGCGTCTGCGCACGCATATCGATATTCTGCTTGAAGTTCAGAAGCATGCGGCTGTATTCGGAATCCATGAGCGGACTTGCTATGATGAAATCCGCGGTCGCGCGGTTATTCGCCATCGGAATATCATAGACCTGCGCTATGCGGAGCAGAGCCTTCACATCGGGGTCATGCGGCTGAGCCGTCAGCGGATCGGAAAAGAAGATCACAAGGTCGATGTCCCCTTCGGCAATACGCGCTCCTATCTGCTGATCTCCGCCGAGCGGACCGCTGTTGAAGCCGCGTATGGGAAGTCCCGTTTTGTCCGCGATCATGCGCGCAGTCGTTCCCGTTCCGCAGAGAGAATGACGCTCGAGCACGTCCTTGTTTTTCAGGCACCAATCGATCATCTCCGCCTTTTTGTTGTCATGCGCTATCAGAGCGATGCTCTTTTTCTTCGGCAAGGTACACTCAACATACTGATTATCAAACATATGTATTCCTCCTTTGTTCATGGTCTGATATTTTCGAATATCACGGCGTAAAAATCATTTGCTTTTTCCATATCGGCATCACTTCTCACCGTCCAGCCGACGGGGCAACCGCCGCAGAGTTTTGCCACATGGAGTGCGAAGCTCCTTCTGTCATTTGCCGAATATGCGATGAAATGCGGACGCGCAAGGAAGGATAAAAGCATATTCCGCAGGACAAAATCCTGTATCTTGCTTCCCGTGCCGTCCTTCCCTTTCATTTTGCAGGAGAGCTGACCGCGGATGATATTTCTTTTGTTCTTGCGGAACCAACGCACGTAAAAAGGATTGAAAGCCTCCATGCACCATGTGCCGCCGTAGCCCTCCATCAGCTCTGCCGTGGCGGCACAGACGCGCATGTCCTTTGTGCTTCTGCCCTTGATTTCTATTATCAGAGGCACTCTCCCGTCCACAAGCGAGAGCACCTCCGAAAGAGACGGAACATGCTCACTCGTCCCTGCGAGCGAAAGTGCCTGAAGCTCTGCAAGAGTCTTTTCCTCCGGAGCTCCGTCAACACCGCACATGCGCATGAGCGTATCGTCATGAAAGACAACAAGCTTTTCATCGGAAGTCAGATGCACATCGAGCTCTATTCCATAGCCCTCGTCACAAGCCCTGCGGAATGCCGCAAGCGAATTTTCGGGGATATTCTCATCGTGAAGCCCGCGATGGGCAAAATATCTGTTTCCTTTGAAAAATTCAAAAGCCCTGCCTGCGCTCCAGCTCGGGGATATCAGAAAAATATATGTACATACAATGAGCAGCAAAATGCCGAGTATTAAGGAAAGGATCATTTGCTTTCCTCCGCTTTTATATTCTCATCGGGAAAAGCATCACCATGACGTACGAAAAGCATGGTCACGAAGGAGAGTGCTACAAATACCGTCGCATAAACAAAGAGAGACGTCATTTTTATATCCATGAAAAATCCGCTCAGAATGGGAGTGATCGTCTGTGCCGCCATACTCGCCGTATAATAGAAGCCGGTATATTTTCCGACATCGCCTCCGCTGGAAAGCTCGGCTACCATAGGATAGGAATTTACGTTTATGGCAGCCCAGCCGATTCCTGCCATGCCGAAAAGAAGATTCATTATTATCATAGATGAGCCGCTCCGCATGAAGGAAGCCGCAAAGAATGAGGTGCCGAGCAGGAGAACGCCTGCCATTATCATTTTCTTTCTTCCTATCTTGGACGAAATGAAACCTATCGGCAAATAGGAAACTATCGCCACCCCGCTCGCGACCATGAGCGTTGTATTGTAGTCAAGATTAAGTATCGCCGAGGCATAGACGGAATATTTGCTCATTACGGCATTATATCCCATATACCAAAGCGCAACGGATGCAAGTATAAGTATAAGGGAGAGTAACTGAGGCTTTGTCAGCCTGCGCGCTCCGCTCTTCACATCGTCGTCGCTCTCGTTCTCTATACCGAGACGGATGCTCTCCTCATGAGCCTCAGCCGCCCATCGCGGCTCGTTTACCGCTATACGGAATATGCCGAGCGATATGAGCATGATTCCTGCTATGACGCAGAAAAACGGAAGATATCCCATCAATGCGTTTTCGCTCTTTCCGGTGCCGAATACCATACCGAGCACGAGAACGATGATTCCGCCGACGGCACCCATCAGATTGATTATAGCGTTCGCCTTTGAGCGAAGCGGCTTCACCGTCACATCCGGCATAAGCGCAACGGCGGGCGAGCGGAAGGTGGACATGGAGACAAGAGTTATGAGGAGCGCCGCTATGAACATGATGAGCGCAGAGGGATTTTCCTTTGTCAGCTTATTCACGCATGCCCTGCGTGCGGGCACAACGTAATTCGTGTAGTCCTCCGAGATATTTCCGTCGTCATCGTACATGGCAATCGCTGCAAATTCCTCTTTTGTGAATTTCTCGCGGATATTCACAGTATCGCCGTCGGGCAGTTTTATCTCCGGGATATCCGTATCGTATATGGCGATCTGTGCATCGGGCGTCTCGGGTGATATGCTCTTCAGACTCTTAAGCTGTACCCCGTCCGCTATACTCATACATATGAAAGCAACGCACGCGATGATCGTGCCTATCATGATGAAAGGCGTTCTTCTGCCGCGCGATGATTTTGATTTATCGGATAGAGAGCCGAAGAGAGGCAGCATAAAGAGCGCGAGTATATTGTCCAGCGCCATTATCGCGCCCGAAAGCGTTTGGCTCATACCGAATTTATCCGTGAGTATCTTCGGTACTATCGTATCGTAAGCCTGCCAGAATGCGCATATCAGAAAAAAGGCAAAGCCTACGAAAAATGTTCTTTTATAATTCAGCTTCATGTTTTTTCTCCTTTCGGTGAGATGCTGTTGCCGTATCAGTGAACGAAGGAATTGCCGTGCGGATATATTTCAAATTTTATCTTGGGAAAATCTTTTGAGAATGCCTCTGCAAAGAAAGCGCCAACGCCTCTTTCCGTTTCGTAATGCCCTGCCTCAACTATACCCATGCCGAGAGAAGGCGCATCCAGCACGGCATGATAGCCTGCCTCGCCGCAGAGGAAAACATCGGCACCGGCATCCCTTGCCGCATGGATGAAATCTCTTCCCGAACCGCCGAGAACAGCAACGGCGCGTATCTTTCCTCCCGCAAAATGTCCCGTTATATGACGGCTCACACGCTCCTTGATGAGTGCGGTAAAGTCCTCTTCCGCCATCGCCTCGGGAAGCTCGCCTATTCTGCCCATCTCCTCGCCTGCGGGACCGAACGAGCGTATATTCTCAAGCCCGAGCGTTGCGGCAAGTATATCGTTCACGCCTCCCTCAAGCGCATCGAGGCGCGTATGAAAGCTGAAAACAGCTATCCCGGCACAAATAAGCCTCAAAGCTCTGGCACATACGGGATTCTCCGTATTGATCGCCTTCAGCGGGGAAAAAATGAGCGGATGATGCGAAATGATCAGGTCATAGCCGCCCTTTATCGCATAGCTCACTACTTCATCCGTCACATCAAGCGCGAAAAGCACCTTTTTTATCTCATGCGAGCTGTCAGCGCAGACCATCAGTCCGTCGTTGTCCCATTCGCATGAAAGCTCACGCGGTATTCTCTTATCAAAATATGAATAAAGCTCTCCTGTGGTTATCATAAATTTATCCTCTTGTCTTATATTTTTGCGAGAGCCGTGATTTCATCGTAAATACGCTTCGCATGCGCATATTCCTCTGTATCGGGCTTCATTCCGTGCACCTTTTTGCCGTACATGTCGAGATATTTTTCGCATAGAAGCAGGAAAAGCTCTCTGTTTTCCGCCCGCTCTTCAATATTCTTTGCACCGAGGAGCAGCTCCGTCTCACCGAAAGTCCGCTCCCTGCCGTCAAAAACGGCGCGGATGATCTGATATATCTTGCCCGTGTCAAAGGCGAGACGCTCGGCTGTTATCGCAAAGCCGTTCTGCGCAAGCCAAAGGCGCAGCTCATCCTCGTTTTTCATGGGTTGGAGCACGAGCGCAATGCGGGAGTCGCGCAGAAAAGACGCTTCCTTTATGATATCGCGTATCATGAGACCTCCCATTCCCGCGATGACGATATCGGTAAAACCCCTACTCTCAAGACCGTAAAGCCCGCTCGTCAGCACCGTGTCTATCCTGTCGGAGAGCCTGTGCGCCGCTATATTTTCCTGCGCACGAAGCAACGGTCCTTTTTTTATATCGGAAGCCACGGCTGAAGAGACCGTCCCCGCCTCACATAAGTAAATCGGCAGATACGCATGGTCTGTACCGACATCACAGAGAAAAGCGCCCTGCCGCACGAGAGAAGCGCATGTCGAGAGCCTTTCTCCAAGATTTATCTTTGTCATATTTTTTCCTCTGAGGTGATTCCGTTAAAAACATTTATTTTTGCAATATGTATTTTCGAAATAACAAAAGAGCAGGTCGCAAACCGCGCGTCCTGCTCTCGGCGCGCTCATAGCAAGCCTATGATACTGAGGCTTCCCTTGCGTGCGCATTAAGTTCCTTTATTTCTTTGAAGCGAGAAAGTCGTTTATCTTCTTGATGAGAGCGTCCGCATCGGTTCCGTGAACCATGCAAGCATCACCTATGCTTTCGCCTCTGGAATGAGGACATCCGAGGCAGTGCATACCAATCTCAAAGAAAAACTGTGCTGTTTCCGCATCGAAATCGAGAACATCTCCTATGAGAGTATCTTTTGTAACCTGCATTTTATATTTCCTCCGAATATAATATATTCTGTCTGAAATAGATTATACAGTCAATCTCGCGGAATGTCAAGGTGAGATTTTCTCTTTTTCGAATATTTTTGCTGAATTTTCCCCGAAAATGATGGTTTTGAGCACCGTTTTGTGATATTTGCACAATAGATTCGTTATTTTTTCTACGTCAAAAGGTGAGAAAAAACAAGTTTTTCTCTTGATAAAATATAACAAACAAGCTATAATTATTATGTTATGTGAAGTTTGAGAAGTTGTATGCTCCGAACAGCACAGCACAAATTCTATTACCAGAGGAGTTTATATAATCATATGATCAGTGCAAAAAATCTAAGAGACGTTTGCCTGCTCGGACACAGCGCAGGCGGTAAAACTTCTGTCGCCGAAGCAATGCTTTACCTTGCGAAAGGAACAGATCGACTCGGTAAGGTTACCGACGGAAATACAGTTTGTGACTACGACCCCGAGGAAATCAAACGCGGTCTTTCCATCTCCGCATCGCTTGCTCCCCTCGATTGGAAGGGCTGTGTGATCAATATAATCGACACCCCCGGATATCTTGATTTCGCAGGCGAAGTCGTTCAGGCCACAAGAGTTGCGGACAGCGCTATAATCGTCGTGGACGGCAAGGCAGGTCTTGAGGTCGGCACAGAGCTCGCATGGGACTATGCAAATGAAGCAAGGATTCCGAAAGCTTTCTTTATCAATAAATGCGACGATCCCGAAGCAAGATTCAAAAAGGTATTTGAGCAGCTTCGCGGTCAGTTCGGACACAGCGTATGCCCCGTCGTCATCCCGATCATTGACGGTGATAAAATAGCAGGGCTGATAGACCTGATCGACATGCGTGCCTTCAAAGTCGGCAAAAACGGCTCTACGGGCGACGAGTGTCCTATTCCCGATGACCAGCGCGAAAAGGTAGATAAATGCCGCGATATGCTTCTCGAGAGTCTTGCCGAAACTTCCGATGAACTGATGGAAAAATATTTTGCCGGCGAAGAGATCACCCGTGAAGAGGCAAATAAGGCTCTGCACGACGGTATCGTTGCAGGCTCCATCGCTCCCGTTGTCTGCGGAAGCGCGGCTTATGTATACGGGATAAAGGTTCTGCTCGATCTGATCGCGGATTCCTTCCCCTCTCCTCTTGCCGTTGGCAAGGAGATCGTCGTGGACGGCGATGAGGAAAAAGAGATCGCGATGGATGAAAACGGAAAGACGGCTATCTTCGTCTTCAAGACGGTAGCAGACCCGTTTGTCGGAAAAATGTCATTCTTCAAGGTCATGAACGGCCATCTGAATAAGGATGATACACTTTATAATATCACCTCGGGCGGTCAGGAGAAATTTTCTCATATTTATATCATCAAGGGCAAGAAGCAGAAGGAAGTCGAGCACGTCTGCATGGGCGACCTCGGCATGACGGCAAAGCTCGCCAATACAAATACAAACGATACGCTCTCGGCAGATCCGAATGCACTTCCCTACAAGAAGATTGTGTACCCCGAGTCTTTCTATCAGATGGCTATGCAGCCGAAGGCAAAGGGCGATGAAGAAAAAATCACGCAGGGCATCGCACGTCTTCTCGAGGAAGATCTCACTCTCAAATATGAGAATAACGCGGAGACAAAGCAGATGCTTATTTCCGGTCTCGGCGATATCCATCTCGACATTGTCCTCTCAAAGCTGAAATCCCGCTTTGGTACATCGATCGATCTCGTACCTCCGAAGGTAGCTTACAGAGAAACGATAAAGAAGCGCTATGCCGCAGAAGGCAAGCATAAGAAGCAGTCCGGCGGAAGCGGTCAGTACGGCCATGTAAAGATCACATTCTCACCCGGCGAGGATCCCGGTCTTACCTTCACGCAGAGCGTTGTCGGCGGAAGCGTTCCGAAGAACTACTATCCCGCAGTTGAAAAGGGACTTCAGGAAGCCATGAAGAAAGGCGTTCTTGCAGGCTTCCCCGTTGTAAATCTTGCGGCAGACCTTTTTGACGGCTCTTATCATCCAGTTGACTCAAACGAAATCTCCTTCAAGCTCGCAGCTATCCTTGCCTATAAGGAAGGCATGAAAAACGCCTCTCCCGTTATACTCGAGCCGGTAGGCAAGCTCTCCGTTTATGCACCGGACAGCATGGTAGGCGATATCATGGGTATGGTCAATAAGCGCCGTGGCAGAGTTCTCGGCATGGAGCCCACTCAGAAGAAGGGTGAGCAGCTGGTAGAAGCCGAAGTTCCCTTGGCTGAAATGGCAGACTTTGCTATCCAGCTCCGTGCTGTGACACAGGGCAGAGGCAAATATACACTCTATTTCGACCACTATGAAGAAGTTCCCGCTACCTCCGCGGCAAAGATCATCGAAGAAGCCAAAAAGGATATGCAGGACTAAAATCAAGATATTCTCTCATTTTCATTACATTATATGGGTTGGAGAAGACGGACGCAGGCTTGCCTCGTCCGTTTTCTCTTTTCTGTCAGTTGATTTTTCGGCGGGAATATGATATAATGTAGAAAATAAGTCTCGTCTCCCTGTGTAAGTCTCTGCCAAAAACAGCGGATACATCATTCGTTTTTAGTATGAAAACAATTTTTCGGAGGTATATTTTCATGAAAAGCATAAAACCGGGACGCGGTCCCTCCATGATGGGTTTTTTCTCCTGTATATTCGGCATTGTTTTCAGTATAGCATGGACTGTAACCACCGTTTCCATGAGAGCTCCTATCCTCTTTCCGATCTTCGGAATAGGCTTCACCATTATGATGATAGTCTCTGCCATTTACAATTACAAAAATGCCAAGGGCAAAAATCGCTATTCCTCCTATGATATCGTGAACAGCTGTGAAGAGCCCGATCCTTTCAATGAGAAGTACGGCACAAAACGCCAAAACGACAGCTACAGCAGATCTCCCGACAGCTCAGAAGTAAATTTCTGTCCCTACTGCGGTTCTCAGATAGAGAGCGACCATATATACTGTACAAACTGCGGAAAAAAGGTAAAATAAGTCCGAATATAGAAAACTCTGCCAAAAAGCAGTAAAAAAGCGATAGAGAGCTCAAATACTTCTCTATCGCTCCGGTCTGTCGAAGAACAATTTGAAAGAATGCGCTTTATGTCTTATCGTACTTTTTCGTGACCAAAAGTCATCTGATAGTTTTCCTCTCAGATATCTCCCTGTCATGTCCCGCCCTGCCGAAGCGTGCTCAGCGCCTTGGCTGTGCCGTCGCACAGACTTCATACACGCCCGCCATTCCCTTATATGCGGGCGTGGATTTTTGCATACGCGAATCTGCTCGGCTACTTCGTGTGATGTGTTCGCACGCGTGGTATAGAGAAAGCTATGGGGAGAGACAG
>URUL01000036.1 GCA_900551005.1 uncultured Ruminococcus sp.
AGTGACAGACAAAAACACCTATTCTTTGCATAGCCTGTCTCTCCTCTCTTATTTCGAATATTTGCGCATCGCGGAAACAATCGCCTGCTGCGGCATATCATCATCCAAAAGCGCGGGAATATCATCTGAGTTCAAATGATTGGCACCCTTTTCACGTATTGCGAGAAGGCGGATAGCCTCGATGAGCTTTGCGGGTTCAACGCTGCGGGGGCATCTGTCCACACATGCAAAGCAGGAAAGGCACTTATAAACCGAACTTGACTTCATCAGTGTATCGATATCGCCTGTCTCCACCATATATACAAACTGATGAGGATGATACTCCATCTCATCGTATGAAGGGCATGTACCTGAGCATTTGCCGCAACGCATACATTTTAAGGGATTTACTCCGCTCATGCGAAGCACCTGCTCCTCGCGGAGCTTATTCTTATTCTGCATGGTATTCCTCCTTTACGCCGAGAGCCTCTGCAAGAAGCTCGGTAAAATAGATCACGGGAATATCGCTTCCGCTCTTTACGAGATTGTATTTGCAAAGCGGACATGCCGTCACCATCATATCTGCTCCGAAAGACACAGCACTCTCGGAAACAGCATTTGATTTTCTCTTTGCCTGCTCTGCATCCTCCAGCACGACGTATCCGCCGCAGCACTCGTTTCTCATGGGATAGATGACAGGCTCCGCACCGAGCGCGCGGATAAAATCTTCCATGATGCGGGGATTTTCCGGATCGTCAAAATCCATTACCTTTGAGGGACGAAGAAGCATACAGCCGTAATATGCGGCGATCTTCTTCCCTTTCAGAGGATTTATCACGGCCTCCTTTACCTTATCAAAGCCGACAACATCGCGCAGAAGCTCGAGATAGTGATATACCTCCGTTTCTCCATTGTAGGGTGCTGTCGGATCCTTATCCTGAGACATATAAAGGTTCACCTTGGCGGCGAAATCCGCATCGGTCTTCATCGCGTGGTTTGTCTGCTTTATAACATTATGGCAAGCCGAACACACCGTAACAAGCGGCTCTCCCGCGTCTCTTGCGGAAGCGAGCGCACGCACGCTCGAGAGCTTTGTGGCGATCTCGTCTCTCGCAGAAACGAAAACACCGCCACTGCCAATCCTTGACCTCACAAAGCTCGATTCCGAGCTTTTGTGCGCAGAGCCGCGCATAAAGGTCGAGATCCTTTGCCTTTGTACGGAGAGTACAGCCGGGAAAATAACTGACTTTCATTTTTTACCTCCGATAAACCGTATTATCAGACCATCTCTTCGGGATGGAATACCTCGTCGAATTTTTCAGCCGTAAGGAAACCGAGTTCAACACAGGCTTCCTTCAGAGAAATATTGTCATGATATGCCTTCTTTGCCGTCTTTGCCGCGTTTTCATATCCGATATAGGGATTGAGCGCGGTAACAAGCATGAGAGAATTGTGCAGATTGTGATACATTTTCTCTCTATTTGCGGTGATACCTACGGCACAGTTGTTATTGAAGGAAACGATTGCCTCCGCCAGCAGACGTGCCGACTGGAGAAAATTGTATGCAGCGACGGGCATAAATACATTCAGCTCGAAATTGCCCTGAGAAGCCGCCATACCTACGGCAACGTCATTGCCCATAACCTGAACGGCAACCATCGTTACCGCTTCGCACTGCGTGGGATTTACCTTGCCCGGCATGATGGATGAGCCCGGCTCGTTCTCGGGAATGTGAATCTCTCCGAGACCGTCACGCGGACCGCTGGCAAGCCAGCGCACATCGTTTGCTATCTTCATCATGTCGCAGGCAGTCGCTTTGATCGCACCATGGGCGAATACAAGCTCGTCCTTGGACGTAAGTGCATGGAACTTGTTTTCCGCCGTAACAAAAGGCTTGCCTGTAAGAGCGGCAACCTTGGCAGCCACAAGCTCGGAAAAGCCCTTCGGTGCATTGAGTCCCGTTCCTACAGCCGTACCGCCGAGAGCAAGCTCGTGCAGAGGCTTTACCGCCATGCGGAGCAGCTCGGCATCGCGCTCGAGACTGCTTCTCCAGCCCGAGATCTCCTGGCTGAATTTTATCGGCGTAGCGTCCTGAAGATGCGTTCTTCCCGATTTTACGATGTCTTTATTCTCATCCTCGAGGCGCCTGAAAGTAGCTGTCAAGAGCTCTATCGCCGGAAGAAGCTTGTCCTCTATCGCGATAACGGCGGAAATGTGCATTGCCGTCGGAAAGGTATCATTGGAAGACTGGCTCATATTGATGTCATCATTCGGATGGCAGAGCTTCTCTCCTGCTATCTGATTGGCACGGTTGGCGATAACTTCATTGGCATTCATATTGGACTGAGTACCCGAGCCTGTCTGCCAGACGACAAGCGGGAAATTGTCATTGAGCTTGCCTGCGATAACCTCATCGCATGCCGCACAGATCGCCTCCAGCTTCTTTGCCGTCATCTTCTCGGGCTTCAGCTCGGAATTTGCGAGAGCCGCCGCCTTTTTCAGTATGCCGAAGGCATGCGTTATCTCTCGGGGCATCGTTTCGATATCGACGCCTATTTTAAAATTCTCATGGCTTCTCTGAGTCTGTGCCGCCCAAAGCTTGTCGGCAGGCACCTTCATTTCGCCCATCGAGTCGTGTTCTATACGATATTCCATCTTTGATCGCTCCTTAAGCTTAAATATCAAGATTATTTATGACATCCTTCAGCATGCCCGCGCTGTGATGAAGCAGTGCGACCTCTTCATCGGTGAGAGGAACATTTACCTTTCCGCGGACGCCGCCGTTACCGACAAGCGTAAGCGTGCTGAGGCAAACGTCTTCTATGCCGTATTCTCCGTGCATGAGTGTCGAAACAGTCATCGTTGTGTCAAGACCGCCGAGCAGGCACTTGCAGATGTGGCAAACGGAAACCGAAACGGCATAGAAGGTAGCGCCCTTGCGTGCGATAACTCTGCCGCCGGATTTTCTTACGTACTGCGCTACCTCTTCGGGATCAAGTTCGGGACGCTCAATGCCGGGAGTGGTGATCAGCTTGCCGCAATCCTTGATCGGCACATTGGAAATATTGGCAACAGACCACGGGATGAAGGAAGAATCGCCATGTTCGCCGAAAACGTAAGCGTGAACATTGCTCTGATTGATATTGTAATACTCAGAAAGTCTCGCGCGCAGACGTGCCGTATCGAGAATCGTGCCGGAGCCTATGATATGGCTCTCGGGAATATCGGAAAACTTGTGGAACGTATAGGTAAGAATATCTACGGGATTGCTTACGATAATATACACGGCATTCGGTGCATATTTTGTAATCTCGGGAATGATGCCCTTCATGATGTTTACATTTGTCTGCGCAAGATCAAGTCTTGTTTGACCGGGCTTTCTTGCGATGCCCGATGTGATAATAACGATATCCGAATCTGCCGCATCGCGGTAATCTCCTGCATAGACGGAGCATCCGCTGCAAAATGGTGTGCCCTGTCTTATATCGAGAGCCTCGCCGAGTGCCTTTTCGCTGTTGATGTCGATCATGACGATCTCTGAGGCGATCCCCATAACTGTAAGCGTATACGCAATGGTGGAACCTACGCTTCCGGTTCCGATAATGGAAATTTTGTTCATAACTTTTTTCTCCTGTTAAGTTTTTTCAACCGTTGATTTTTGCTGTACATAATGATAGTAGTATTACTTACGTATACATTTTATCACAACTTGTCGAATTTGTAAAGTGCGGTTTTTTTATATCGGTTATATATATATCGATATATGTAGGAGCTATACAAAAAAAACATCGGAAAGTCCAGTGATATCAAGCGGATTTTCTTTTGCGGCATGAGAATTTTTTGTGCCTTTTACAGCCTGCCAAGCAAAAGAAAAATGAAATAATTTCAAAAACAACATGCCGGTTCCATAAGTTCCAAAAATAAAATCATACATGAAAATTTTGCCCTGCCAAAGTGCGCTCAGCGCCTCGGCTCTGTCAGCGCACAGACTTCATGCACGCCCGCCACACCTTTATATGCGGAAGGAGTTCAAAAGAGGAAAGCTTTCCTCTTTTTGTCCTTTTCGTACTTTTCGGACAGGCGAAAAGTACCTTTACTTATTGTTACTTTTCGGACAAGCGAAAAGTACCTTTTACTTATTGTTACTTTTCGGACAAGCGAAAAGTACATTATGCTTTTTGGTACTTTTGATCCCGCAAAAGTACGATAAACATAATGTACTTTTCATTCTTTTTTCATTATTGCTTGCATCCGTCGCACGATGCGCATTTCGGTTTGCGGTCACGAACGCTCTTTGCCGCTGCCATACCGCCGAGCGCCGTTTCGCGCAGCTGATATGGGATACTCTTGCCCACGCTCAGCATGGCTTCTATGACCTCGTCAAAAGGCACGAGCACTTTCCCGCCTGTAGCAAGCGATATCTCCGCACAGATGACGGCATTGGCAACACCCATGGCATTTCTCTTCTGGCAGGGAGCTTCCACAAGTCCGCAGATAGGGTCGCATACAAGTCCGAGGATATTGGCTATCGCATCGCCTGCGGCGGCAAGACATTCGCGCGGAGTCCCGCCGAAAAGCTCGCAAAGCGCCGATGCCGCCATAGCCGAGGCTGTTCCCACCTCTGCCTGACATCCGCCCTCCGCTCCCGAAATGCTTGCGTTCCGTGCCGTGATATAGCCTATCGCACCGGCATTGAAGAGTGCCGCGATAAGCTCGTCCTCCGAAAAGCCGTAAAGCTCCGACGCGGCGACGAGTATGCCCGGCAGCACACCCGAAGCGCCTGCCGTAGGCGCCGCGACGATCCTTCCCATCGAGGCATTTACCTCGAGCACACCCATGGCATATGCGGAAGCAAGTGAGGAAAGCCCCGCAAGAGAGCCTCTCTCCTTTATCCTTTTCAGCATGGCAGCGCTTTCTCCGCCGATAAATCCTCCCAGCATTTCTCTTTTGTTATTTCCCGCCTCCGCCACACTTTCGCGCATGACGTCAAGCGAACGCTTCATCTGCACCTTGATCTCTTCACGCGTCCTACCCGAAATCTCCGTCTCGCGCCTGAGCATGGCTTCGGAAATTTTTATATTTTCTCTGTCACATATTTCAAGCAGTGAACTTGCATTTATAAAATTCATTTTCCCGCCTCCGCCGTCAGATATTTTACCGAGCGGATATTCCTTTTCTTTTTCAGCTCCGAAATGACGCTCTCATCCGCATCACCGTCTATTTCTATAACAGAATAAGCATTCGTGCCCTTTTCCTCACGGTATACGCGCATATAGGCTATATTGATCGCCTTTTCCTCAAGCACGGAGCATATATCGGCAAGAACGCCCGGCTTATCATACTGTGAAATAAAGAGCGCGTTGTATTCTCCCGTAAATTCTATTTTCACGGAATTTATCATGACGATCTTTATATTCCCGCCTCCGACAGAACAGCCGCGCACACTTGTTTTTTCACCGGCTTCGTTTTCCATGAAGATATCAACGGTATTCGGATGCAGTTCCGGCATATTTTCCCCGCAGATATCAAAGCTGAAATCCAGCCCTGCCTCGCGCGCCAGCATAAACGAATCGCGTATGCGATAATCGCCCGTATCGAAGCCGAGCATGCCCGCCACGAGTGCGCGGTCTGTACCGTGTCCGGAATATGTTTTGGCAAATGAACCGTACAGACGGAAAACCGCCTTTTTTACATTGCCGCCCGCGATCTTCCGTGCCGTCTGTGCTATGCGCAGCGCTCCTGCAGTATGCGAGCTGGACGGTCCTATCATCACAGGCCCGATGATATCAAATACGCTTATTTCCTTCATTTTTGCAGTCCTTCTTTAATTATATGTTTTGCAGTCCTTCTCTAAATTATATGGTGACAAAAGGCTCGGGAGTGACGACCTTATGTATATTCGCGCCGACAGCCTTGAATTTATTCGTTATATTATCATATCCGCGCTCGATATGGTAAATATCGTCTATTTCCGTTCTGCCTCTTGCGGCAAGACCGGCAATGACCATGGCAACGCCCGCGCGCAGGTCTACCGCACGCACCGTCGATGCCTGAAGCTGCTCTACGCCTCTTATCGTGGCAATGCTCTTTTCCACCTTGATATCGGCGCCCATGCGCTTCAGCTCCTCTACGTAGCGAAAACGATTTTCATAAATTGTTTCATGAAGTCTGCTCGTACCGTTTGCAAGACAGAGCAAAACTGCCGCCTGCGGATTCATATCCGTAGGAAAACCGGGATAGGGAATGGTCTTTATCGTCACGGAGGAAAGCTCTCCCTTGTGCGTTACAAGCACGGCATCGTCAAATTCCTCCACCGTGACGCCCATTTCCACAAGCTTTGCCGATATGGCATCCAGGTGCTTCGGTATGACATTGTTGATATAGAGCCTGCCGCGCGTCGCCGCCGCCGCCATCATGAAGGTCCCCGCCTCTATCATGTCGGGGATGATGGCATACGTACAACCCCGGAGCGTATCCGTGCCCTTTATCTTTATCGTGTCCGTGCCTGCGCCTGTAATATTGGCTCCGCAAAAGTTGAGAAAGTTTGCCACATCGACGACATGCGGCTCTCTTGCCGCATTTTCTATGATCGTCGTCCCTTTGGCACGCACGGCGGCGAGAATGGTATTGATCGTTCCGCCGACGGTGACGCAGTCAAAATAGATGCCCGCACCTGTTATGCCATTTTTTGTCTGCGCATCGATCAGACTCCCGTCAACGATCACTTCGGCACCGAGTGCCTCGAAAGCCTTGATATGCTGATCTATCGGACGTGCGCCGAGATCGCATCCGCCGGGAAGCCCTGTCATGACACTGCCGAAACGTCCGAGCATGGCTCCGATCAGATAATATGAGCCGCGCATTTTCTTCACAAGATCGCAGGGAACCGAAGCGGGAGCAACCTCCCGCGCATCGATCTCCACGCTGTTCTGCGTAAGATGCCGTATCTTCACACCTATGGATGAAAGTATCTCCAGCGAGGTCTCCACATCGCTTATGTGAGGAAGATTTTCGATAATACAAACGTCTCCTACGGCAACACAGGCAAATATGATCGGCACGGCGGCATTTTTCATGCCGCTTACCTCTATTCTTCCGTGCAGAGCGTTTCCGCCGTCTATAACGATTTTCTCCATTGTAAAATACCTTTCAAAGAAATTTTTGCCTCTCCGACAGACGAAAATATTCGTCAGAGGCGTTCACCCGTTATCATATCATAGCGGGATATTTCTCCGCTCTCATAGCAGAGCTCACATATCGGCGTGAAATAGAAATTATCCTTCATATCAAACCAGATGATATAGGAATAAGAGATACGCGAGAGGATGCGCGTCTTTTTCTCCGGAAGCGCATCGACATATGCCTTCTCATCGAGAAGCACCGTCAGTACGCCGATCTCCTCTGCCGCCAATGCCTGCTCGGGCATCGCGAGGAGCAGATCGCCTTCTATGAAGAGAGGAGTCTCATCCCGAATATAGACGGTGAGGGTATTGTCCGTATCAAGTCCGCCTATGCGCATGGTGAGCTTCGCCGCAAAAAATCCGCCCGAGGGGCTATACAGTATATCGCGGCAGATAAGCTCGCACTTATATTTTCCGCTGCCCGAGAGCAGCTTTCCGAGAGAGAGAAATTCCCATACGGCACTTGCCGCGCGTTCTCCCTCCCGCTCGGCATTGGAAACCGAAACGGCACCCGTGGCATCCGGCTCGGGAATATCGCTTCGTCTGTAAGAAAAAGCTTTTATCCCGTCATGTGTGTAAACAGCGTTTTCCGTGCGACAGATGAGCATATCTCCATCGCTCTCCGCCGCGCTACCGCTCATATATTTCAGCGCCTCTGCCGTTTTTTCACGGGAAACCGTGCCGCGAAGCGTATAGAGCTTCGCTATTTTGTCGGAGAGCGCTTTTTGCTCGAGAACGATATCACTTCGGGAAAGAAGCGCCGTCATATTTTCGATTATTTCTTTATCATAGTAGTTTTCATCCATATAGCGGATATATACGAATACGCCGAAGACCGCATTGAGCAACAAGAGCACGGCAATGGCAAAATTAAGGAGATTTTTCCATTTCATTTGCCGTCCTCCTCTCCCTTCCCGAAGCGGGAAAACCATATGCCCGCGGCGATATTTTCATCATCAAAGGCATATGCCGCCGAGATATCGAAGTCTCCCTTTACAAAAAGAAGCATGGTCATGATATCCAATCTGTTTTCCGACAGCGTGATGGCCTCTCCCCAGCCGGAAAGCGTAATAAATTCCAGTCGGCATTCCGTTATCGCACCATCATATATCTCGAAGGAAGCGGCGACATTGCGCCCGTTTATGATGACGGGAGTATTATTATAGATAAAGCCGTAGGAAATGCGGGCATAGCCTTTTCCGACGGTGACCTCCGAGAGTGTGAGAGAAACATTCGGCATGACTGTATTATCGGAGAAAAGCGGAAGAGATGCGAGAAAGCTGGCTGTAGCACCGATATAATCAAGCGGCTCGGCGTCCGCGCCCGACATGGCAAGACTTGCCGCATATTCGGGCGACGTGACAGAGAAAAAGCATTCGCCGTCCGCGGCGATGCTGAAGGTCTTTCCCTCTTCATAATAGGTATAAGTGCCGTTTTCATCCGTATGGTAGGATATCTTGCCTGCATTCATGGAAAAGGCGCGCAACAGCTTCTCCGTATTTTCCTCTGCAAGCAGATTTTCATAGCCGGAATAGCGCTTCATTCTCGAGAGGGGAAGTCCGCTCCTGAAAACAAGCACCGTGCCTATATCCCGTTCCTGCGATATGCCCATGCCCGAGGGCAGATCGGTACATATAAGAAAATTGAAATCGGTTATTTTTTCATAATCACTATATGCCGAAAAAATTTTTTTGTTAAATGCCGATTCCTCTCCCGGGACAGGCTCGAAGGCAAAGGAATACAGCCTGTAATTTCCCGACAAGTCACGGGTGGCGGCACAGAGATATGCCCCGAGTAAGTCAAGCCCGATTTGCTCCGGAGTGATGGAAAGATACGGCGCACAGAAGAAGATAAAAAGCTCATATATTCCCTCGGAGCCTATCTCTTCGCTCATGCGCGATATATCGGAAAGCTTATAGATGACAGAGCGCGGAAGCTCTGTATGATATTTCATATAGATGTACGTATCCGCGGCACAAAGGCGCGAAAAGAGTGCTCTGCCCTCATCCGGCGTAAGACTCTGCGGCACAGAAGCCTCACCGAAAAGCCCCGGGAAATATTCTCCCGAGATACCCTCTGCCGCGGCAGATGTACCGGCTTCTGCGCAGAGCAGATATTTTCCCGCACCCTCGGAGGAAAAAGCTATCGTCTCAGGAATAACAAACGAGCTTCTGTAATGCTCGGAATAGCTGTACTGTGTATTTTCGCGTTTTATCTTCAGATAATCTTCGCGGGAGAAGGCGGCGCTGTCCGACTGCTGATAGAGGAACATATACGTCGCGCAGAGGCATGTCAGGCTGACCGTGAGGAGTCCCACCACAACGGTTTTTACAATTTCTTTCAGCTTTATAGCGCTCATCTCCTTTCGCTTTCTCTGCCGATCTTATCGGAAAAATTGAATTGCCGCAAGCCGTTTTGCGTTGCTATTCTGCCCTTGGCTCGGCTTTGCCGCTCTGCTCATCATTTACGAGCTTACATTCATAAGGGATGCGTATCCAGGTCGATGTGCCCTTGCCCGGCTCGCTCTCCACCCATATCTGCCCGCCGTGCGCATCCACGATCTCTTTCGTTATGGCAAGACCGAGCCCCGTGCCACCGGCATCACTCGTGCGTGCCTTTTCCACGCGGTAAAAGCGCTCGAAGAGACGCGGAATATCCTCCGCGGGAATGCCCATGCCATTGTCCCGGACATTTATCAGCACCCCGTTTGCCTCCGCTTTCGCCGAGACCTCGATCCTGCCGCCGTTTTTCGTATACTTGACAGAATTGGAAATGACATTTATCAGCGCCTGCTGGAGCTTTTCCTTGTCTGCCGTGACGGCGGGAATATTCGGCTCGCAGTCAAAAGCAAGCGTATGTCCGCGCGCCGCCGCTTCGCCCGACATGATATCGTGCATGCGCCCGAGAAAATCGTCCATGGTGAAGGTTTCGACCTTCCATTCCGTGCGGCGGTTATCCAAGCGGGAAAGCACGAGCAGATCGCCGACGATGCGCGTCATTCTGTCACATTCGTCTATCGCCATGCGCAGGAAATCGTCGCGCATATCGGCAGGCAGTCCCGGACATTCGAGTACGGTCTCCGCCGCGCCGCGTATGCACTGTATCGGCGTGCGCAGCTCATGCGAAACGTCCGCCACAAATTCCCTGCGGGATTTGTCCAATTCATACCGCTCGGTGATATCATGAATAACGCACATGATTCCGTGGCTTTCCGTATTTGCCTCCGTATAGCGGAAATCCGCAAACATGATATCCAGTGCCTTGCCGTCGTATATCACGTCATGCACGCTGTAGTTTCCGCTCTCCTTATATTCATCCGCTATTCTGTGATAATCGATATTTAAAAGACGGATCATCTGTGTGAAATTGAAAAATTCAAGGAAGCGCTCGCCCTCGGGCGTGCCGAAATGAAAGAGCTTCTTTGCCATTTTGTTGATATGCATCAGCCCGCCGAAGCTGTCAAAGGCTATGACTGCATCATTGAGATAGAGAAAGAGAGTTTCAAACTTTCTGCGCTCACCCGAGATCTCGTCGAGCGTGCCCTTGAGCACGTCCTTCATGTAGTTGAAGGTCTCCGAGAGAGCTCCTATCTCGTCATTGGACTTGACGTCCACAGACTGGTCGAATTCACCGTCCGCGATCCGATGTGCACCTATCGTAAGCGTCCGTATCGGCTCGGTTATCGCCTTGGCGAGGAAGAAGGATAGCGTTATCGCCGCAAGCATGCCGAAGAACATCGCCTGCACCGTTATGCGGAAGATCATCGCAGAAAGCGAACGGAAATCGTCCTGACTGTCCTTGACACAGATTATCACCGCCTTTTCTCCGTCGCCGCTCTCTATGCGCGTGGCATAATCGATATAGCTTGTCCGCAAATGCTTTTGCGCGCCGGTCTTTCCGGACATGGCAGAGATGATGTTCGGCGTCTTTTCCAGCGCTTCGGCGGCATCCGCAGACGAGCCGAAAAGAAGATCGCCGTTTGTATCCAGTATGAAATAGTCTCTGTATTTATCTATTCCCAGTACGCCCGAGTAAGCCTTCAGTATCTCATTCTGGCGGGCGGCATAGTCGCTCGAATCGAAAGCTCCTCTCAGATCGGAAACGAGATTTCCGCCCGTATCGAAGGCCTGCTCCATCTGCGTCATGAAATCGTTGCTGTAAAAATTGAAGGCACTGCCTATCAGCACGGCACCGATAACGGACATGAGCGTGATCGTGAATATGGCGAGGATAATAATGATCTTGAAATGCAGATTCTTATACATTTACTTCTCCCGTCAGTTGGGTATGTAATACCCCTTCGTTCTTTTCGTCAGAATATATTCGGGCTCGGAGGGCACATCCTCTATCTTGGAGCGCAGGCGCGACATCGTTACGTCGACCGTGCGCACGTCGCCGAGAAAGCCGTCGTAGCCCCAAACCTTATTGAGCAGCTCTTCACGGGTGAAAAGCTGTCCCGCATTGCGCGCAAGAAAGAGCAGTACCTCATATTCCTTATTGGAAAGCTCTATGTCCTTCTCGCCCTTTTTGACGGTGAAGTTTTTATTGTCTATGACAAGCTCGCGTATGACGATCTTATCGGGATCCTTTTCCGTGCCGTCCGCGCCGTCCTTCTTTAGCTCGACAAATTCGCCCGAGCTTCGGCGGATATTTGCCTTGATGCGCGCGAGAAGGACCTTAATGGAGAAGGGCTTCGTCACATAGTCGTCGGCACCGAGATCGAGTCCCATGACCTTGTCTATCTCATCCTGCTTTGCCGTGACCATGATGATCGGTGTCGCGAGCTTTTTTCTCACCTCGCGGCAAACGGAAAAGCCATCGCGCTTTGGAAGCATCAGATCGAGCAGTATCAAATCGAAGTCTCCCTCGAGCGCACGGGTAAGCCCTCGCTCACCGTCACCCGCCGTCTCACATTCGTAGCCCGCCATCATCAGGTTTACCTCGAGAAGCTGTGAAATTCTTTTTTCGTCCTCTACGATGAGTATTCTCTTTTTTCTTTCACTCTCAGCCAATTTCAGTCCCTCCCGTTTCTGTTTATTTTCACAAGAGAATATATATCTGCGGGAACCGAGCCTCCCGCTCTGCAATTTCCGAGTATCAGCTCCGCGGCATAGAGACTGCTCTGCGAGAGCAAAAGCCCCGTACAGCCGCCGTCGCCCGAATAGAGCGATGACACCAGCTCCTCATAGAAGCGCACCGTGGATTTGCAGTAAACAGTTTCAAAACCCTCAAATTCCGCGCCGGTATTTGATGTCAGCAGAAACGTTATTCCGTGCTTTGCCGTATGGCGGACAAAATCGCGGAATTCATATGCCGCCTGCGGACTCTCCGCCGCACAGTATATCTCGTAGCCCTGTACCCTCAGCTTGGAAAGGGCGAAAACCAGGTCCGCATTATATTCCAGCCCGTCTGCCTTTATGAAAATAACGGGGCGCACGTCATATTTTTTCGCTATGGCGAAGTAACTGTCCAGCACAGATGTACCGTTCATACAGCCTTCTACCGTGACGCTGTCCGCAATGACGGCAAAATTCAGAATTTTCAGCTCGGATTCCCCCGCGGCAAAAAGGCAGGAGCAAAGTAATGCCATGAAAAGCACTGCCGAAACGATTCTTTTTATCCGTTGCTTTTTTTGCATGCGTCCTCCTTATCTGCCGCCCGGCGGACTTGTCCGATGCCGGCTGTTTTTTCTGCAGGTTGTTTTTATCTTTGCTTTTACAGATGATTGCACGATGCTTATTTCGCGGCTTCTGCCTTATAATAAGCTACCGTCAGATCGACTACGAGCCCATAGCTTTTCGTTCCCGCAGGCTGGCCATGGTCCTCGATATAGGAATTGTTTATCTTTTCCGTTGTCTCTGCGGCTTTGTTTTCGCGATATTTTTCAAAGAAAATGCTGTATGCCGTGTATTCCTCGCGAATCTCCTCGGGAACGATTGCCCAGAGCTGTGCATGAAGCGTTGCGTCTGCGGAAGCAAGACTGTTCAGCACGGAAAGCAGAACATCGACGTATCCGCTGTAGCGCAAATACGGATCGTCACTGTTTATGCAAACGAGAAAAGCGACAAAGTTCGCTTCATCCTCACGGGCTATGCCGCGCTGATGCGCCATCTCATGCGCCGCGGAAGTGGCGACGATATAATCGGGATAGTTTGTATTCACATTTGCCTCTCCCGTGAAGAAGGAATAAACCCCCGAAAGATGCGTGTATGTCATCTTCTCGCTGAGCATGACGGGCTTTGTATTCGTATACAGCTTCTGAAGAAAAGGATATTTTTCGCAGGTGGTCTTGTATGCGGCATTGAGCTCGTGATTCAGCTCGAAATAGGAATACGGCATATATGAGCTGCCGTCGAGAGCGAAATTGATATTTTCCAGCTCCTTTTTCGCGCCTATGACGAGCTGTCTGCCCGTCTCATAGAGTTCCTCTGCGGAAACCTCTTTCTTATCCAGCTCCATTTTCTTATCTATTGTCGTGCCGTAATAGCCTGTCCCATATCCGAAAACGAAAACGGCGTATACAAGAGTGGCGAGGGAGAGAAAGCCCGTCGCAAAGCGTATCGCATGCGCCGTGGATTTTCTCGCGGCGCGGATGACGAGAAAAACGAGAAGTGCCACGAGCAGCGGGGAAGCAATGAGCAGAAATTCCGCAATGGAAAAGGGGATAATGCTCGTCGGTACGGCAAGGATCGCGCGAATCGCCACCCCCGAGGTATTGTTTATGAAGTCGGAAAGCGCCACGCTTTTCTTTGCTATCAGCTCGACCGCAAATGCAACCGCGCCGAGTGCGAAGAATATCACCGACCATATCGGGACATAGCGGAAAAATCCGACACGGGACTTCTTTTCCATACGAGAACACCGTCCTTTTGAGTATACTTTCTTACTTTACATCATATCACAAAAGCGGGAATTTTTCAATAGCTTTTATGCTTGATACTTATTATAATGTAAAATTAATCTGAAAATATGCGCGCGTGCGCGTGAGAACTTGCCTGTTTCTTTCGGCCGCGGCGGCGAAAGAGCATGATTTTAGGTAATTTTGCGAAAAGATCCCGCGCCTGTGCGGCAGCGCCCGCTCGGAAAAATCATCACTTTCCGCATGCGCCGTCAAAAGCGCAAATGGTCTGAAAACCCACATGGCACAAGGAATTCTACTGTGAGTAGAGCGCGATTCTACGGGTAGAGCCGATTCTTTAAAAAGGTATAGAGTCGCGAAAGGAAGAATTTTCTTGCAAAATTTTGCCGCGGGGGGTTATAATCATTGCATAAAAAAACAAAGGAGCGCCTGCCGTGGCAAAAGAGAGAATTATTTATTACCGCCGTGAGGATGAGGAGTTTTCCGGCATAACAAAAAAGACGATCGATATTGACAAGCGTTTCAAATTTCTCCACAAGAATATTTTCTGGCGCATTGCCGCCTTTATCGTATATCGCGTCATCATGACCCCGTTTGCTTTCATTTATTGTAAGCTGAAGTTTTCGCTGAAAACCGTCGGCAGGGAAAAACTGAAAAAATTCCGCTCGGGCTGCATGATGTATTCCAATCACACGCTCATGGCGGGGGATGCTTTCATCCCGAATGTAACGACCTTTCCCAAGAAAAACTATGTTATTGTCAATGCCGACAATGTCTCCACCCCGGGAACAAAAAATCTCATCATGATGTGCGGTGCCATTCCGATCCCCACAGATTTTCAGGCATATCGCGCCTTTATGAACGCAATAGAAAAAAGACTGCTGGAGCATGCCTGCGTGACGCTCTATCCCGAGGCGCACATATGGCCGTATTATACCGGTATACGGAAATTTTCCGATTCGGCTTTTCGCTATCCCGTGAAATATGACGTTCCGATATTCGTCTCCACCACAACATTTCAGAAGAAAAAGAGGGGAACGACGCCGAAGGTCACGGTCTATATCGACGGACCCTTCTACGCCGAGGGAGATGACGCGAGAGCCAAGGCGAAATATCTGCGTGACAAGACTTACGAAACTCTGCTGATGCGTGCGGAAAACAGCACATATTCGCCTGTAACGTATATCAAAAAGGAGGAAAATAAATGATAAACCTATTGTATGCCGGAAATTCCGGAGTTTTTGACGGGCTTATCATCGGTGCGCTTTCCTATATAAAGCATAATCAATGCGCTGCTCATGTCTATATACTGACCATGGACTATCGGGAAAAAAATCCCCGTTTTACTCCAATAACGGAAGAGGACCGCGCTTTTCTCGAAAAGATATACCGCCGCGCAAATGATGACAGCAGAGTTTATCTCATCGATGCCGGCGAATACTACAAAAACGAGATGTCGGCTTCTCCAAACGGAGAGACAGGCTATACGCCGTATACATTTCTGCGGCTTTTTGCCGACCTTATATCCGAGATACCGGAAAAAACACTCTATCTCGATACGGATACGCTGATAGCAGGCGATATTTCGGAATTATACGAAAAGGACATTTCGGAATATGAGCTTGCCTGTGTGCTCGACTATTACGGCCATCACTTTCTCGGGTATCATTATTTCAATGCGGGAGTTCTGCTCCTGAATATGAAAAAGATAAGAGAAAGCGGACTTTTCCGCCGTGCGATCGCCATGTGCGCAAAGAAAAAGCTTTTCCTGCCCGATCAGACAGCGCTGAACAGGCTCGTGCGAAAAAAACTGCTTCTCCCTTACAAATACAATGAGCAGAAGCATTTCCCCGACGACACGGTAATACAGCATTTTTCAAAAACGATACTGTGGCTTCCGTATTTTCATACGCGCAATATCAAGCCCTGGCAAACGGAAGAGGTAAAGAACACTCTGACAAGAAAATATGATGATATTCTGGAGGAATACAAAAATATGAAATATATTCACGAAAAAGAACTGCGCCGCTGCGAGATACCCGTCTTTTTCGCCTGCGATGACAATTATCTGCCGTATCTCGCGGTAGCTCTGAAATCACTGATCCTGCATGCGGACGACAGCAGAAAATATCATATTTATATTCTATGCGACAGTGTAAAGGAAGAAAACGCGGCAAAGATAACTGCCATGGCAACGGCAAATGTAGCGGTGGAGTTTGTTTCTGTCACGGAAAAGATAGCGCCGATCCTCGGCAAAATGAAACTGCGCGATTATTATACCCCGTCGATCTATTACCGCATCTTCATAGCAAAAATGTTTCCCGAGCTCAATAAGGCGATATATATCGATGCTGATGTGGTTCTCAATGATGATATCGCAAATCTTTTCGATATCGATCTCGGCGATAAGCTCCTCGGCGTTATCTACGATGCCATCGTGTCAAGTGAGCAGGTCTTCCGTGACTATTCTGAGCTGGGTCTCGGCATTCCGTATGAAAAATATTTCAATTCCGGTGTGCTTCTCATGAATCTGCATGCCATACGCGAATATGATGTCGAAGGAAAATTCCTCTATCTTCTGAATAGATATCATTTCAATACCATATGCCCCGATCAGGATTATCTGAACGTTATCTGCCGTGACAAGGTACTCTATCTCGACGAGGGCTGGGACAAAATGTCGCTCAATGAAGATTATCCCGGCACCCCCAGCCTGATTCATTACAACATGTTTTTCAAGCCGTGGTCATATGACAATGTTCCGTATGAGCGTTATTTCTGGAAATACTGTGCCGGCACGCCTTTTGAGGCGGAAATAAAAGCCGCAAAAGCGGCTTTCGGAGAAGAAGAGAGAAAAGCAGACGAGGAAGGCGGCAGAAATCTGCGTGCTCAGGCGGCGGCAATCTGCGATGACGAAAATAATTTCAGAAGGGTGCTTTGTGATGAAAACGAAGAAAAAGGAGCAGAAGAGCTGCTCGCTTGCTGAGGCAAGAGAGGCGCGTCTTGCCGTACTCAAAAGGATAGACAAATATGAAGCCGAGGGCGGCGAGAAATTTTTCTGCGATGTGGAAAACGATCCGCCGGTGCAGGTCATACTGCCCGATGAGGTGGATTACCTGCATGAAAAAGCGGCAACAAAGATCAACGTGTTTTTTGCGCGGATCATGGAAGCGGTCGCCGCGCTCTTTATAAAAAAGAAATACCGCATCAGAATCGAGGGCGAGGAAAATCTCGGAGATATCCCCGGCGGTGCGATATTCACGAGCAATCATTTCGCGCAGACGGAAAATATCGCCGTGCGTGCGGCAGCGAAGAAGGTGCACGGCAAGCATCGCTTCTATAAGCTGATACGCGAGGGCAATTTCCGCATGAAGGGGATCATCGGTTATCTGCTGAAATATGCGGATACGCTCCCCGTCAGCAGCAATATGCATACAATGAACAAGCTCGCATCCGCCATTGAGACACTTCTTAAAAAGAATGCCTTCATCCTTATTTATCCCGAGCAGGCTATGTGGTGGAACTACAAGAAGCCGCGCCCCTACAGAATAGGCGCCTATCATTATGCCGCAAAAAACGGCGTACCTGTTGTTCCCTGCTTTGTGTCGCTGGAGGCTTCGGGAAAGAAAAGCAAGCTCGGCTTCGCGGAGTATTTCTATACGGTGCATATAATGCCGCCTCTCTATCCCGACCCCGCGCTCACCGTCCGTGCAAATGCAGAAAGCATGCGTAAGAAAAATTTCGAGCTATGCCGTGGCATGTATGAAAAAGTTTACGGCATACCGCTGTCTTATACGGAAAATTGATAAATAAAAAGCAAAAGTGATAAAAGAGGTCTGAAAAGAAAGCGGTCTCGGCTCGATGCCGAGACCGCTTTTCCTTCGACAAGCGGAACGCTTTATGCTTTATCGTACTTTTCGCTTGTCTGGAAAGGAACAATAAGTAAAGGTACTTTTCGCTTGTCCGAAAAGTACGAAAAGGACAAAAAGAGGAAGGCATTCCTCTTTTGAACTCCTTCCGCATACGCGACTGAGTCG
>URUL01000037.1 GCA_900551005.1 uncultured Ruminococcus sp.
ATAATGCTTTAGGAAAATCCTATGGCGATAAACCACATATATCTGCGGAATTTATCTCCGTCCTCGAAAAGGAGCCATATTCCGACAGCCCCCATGTAGACATACCATAGATAGTAAAAAATGACAAAATATTCACAAAAAGGTATGACATCGTCGAGCGGTGTATACGACACCCAATAGTCTGCATCCCGGCCTATGTAATGCTCGAGTACGAAAAAAGCTATCAGGTATATCGGCAGATAGAGCGCCCAGAGAGCGTGCTTGTATTTTTTGAATATTTCTTTTTTCATCTGTTCCCCCGCTTATCTTGTGAGATTTGAAAGAACGACATTTGATGAGCTGTAGTACTTCATCGCGCCGAGAAGTACGCCCGATACATTGAAGTACACCTTGGTATCTCCGTATGAAGCAAAATAGAGATCGTCGGAACCCATCGATGCGGAAAAGTCGAGCACGTGTGTAAAGCTTCCGTTTTCCTTTTCGGCATAATCTCCTCCTGCCGGAGCAATGATGTCCGCATCGGATATGCGGCGGCGGAAAACTTCCTTTGCCTTGCCGTAGCCGTTTACGCAGTAGATATAAAATTCACCCCTGCAGGTAACATATGTATATTCGATATTCGTATATTTCCATGTGAAATAGCAGAGTATCCACATGAAAAGCGGAAGTGCCGCTATCACAGGAGGCATTTTTACCAGAACGAGAAATACCGTACAGAAGAGCGCGGCAAAAGCGATATAGAGCAAAATGAGCAAAAATTTTTTTCTCTTCAGCTTTCCGTCATGCACACGCTTCACCGTATATTCCGAATAACCTGTGCCCTCATTTTCGGAATTGAAAGGGATACTTCTCTTTTGTACTTTGTCTCTATTTGCCATTTCTTTTTCCTTTCTCACTCGATATTCGATGTGGCAATGATATCCGTCTCGCCCAGTATGTCCTTTATCACGATGTCGCCTATCTTGACGGGAGCGCTTATCTTTGCGGTGCGGATAATCTCCATCGCCTCAAACATTTTTGATTTCGTTATCGGAGCTGCACTCTTTACGGACACAAAAGCATCCTCTCTGTTGTCCACCCTGACGATCGAGGTCACGACTCTTTTCGGAGCCGTCATTTCCGCTATGCCGTAAGCCTCGCCGCGCTTGCAGGTATTGCCCGTGACGGTTATTTTGCCGTCGTCATCCTGCGTGACCGTGAGCGGGCAGCCCATCGGACAGTTTATGCAAATCATTTCTCTTGCTTTCATTATATATCACCCACCTCAGTCTTCGAGTCCTATCGTTATGGTATCGCCGGACTTATCGATCATTTCTCTCTTCAGAATAACGTATTCCATCTCGCCCGGAGCAAATTTTCGTCCCTTGCGCGTATAGAGCGGCTCGCCCTCACCGCCACGGACCACTATTTTCTTGTCCTTGAAAATATCGGAAACACGGAAATACACTTTTACATTATCCGTATCTTTATATACATCCAACGCCTGCGGAACGGTATAGCGAACTCCCGCCGCCGTTTTCAGCGCTATTCTGCGTTCGGGAGCCGAATCGAATTTACCCATGGCAAATTCGGCGGCGGCGCTGCCCGCGATCTCCGCTTCCTCGGAAACATAGTCCACAAGATCATGAACATGAAGCACATTTCCGCAGGAGAAAACGCCTTTCTCCGCCGTTTCTCTGTTCTGATTTACCGTAGCTCCGCCCGTTATGGGGTCGTCGGCTATACCCGCATCCGTCGCAAGACGGTTCTCGGGGATAAGACCACAGGAAAGCAGCAGCGTATCACATTCTACATATTCGCGCGTGGAATCTATCGGCATGCGATTTTCATCCACCTGTGCTATGGTCACGCCCTCGATCCTTTCCCTGCCGTGAATCTCGGCAACGGTATGGCTCAGGCGAAGCGGAATATTGAAGTCATTGAGGCACTGAACGATATTTCGATTGAGACCGCCGGAATAAGGCATCAGCTCGCATACCATTTTTACGTTTGCGCCCTCAAGCGTCATGCGGCGTGCCATGATGAGTCCGATATCGCCGCTTCCGAGGATGACGACATTCTTGCCCGGCATTTTGCCCTTGAATCTGATAAATTTCTGTGCCGTACCGGCGGTATATATGCCGGCGGGACGTGTTCCCGGGATGCTCAGCGCGCCGCGGCTTCTTTCGCGGCAACCCATCGCCATGACCACAGCCTTCGTCTCCAGTATGCTCATGCCTGTCTTGGAGCTCATCACCGTGACGGCATGACCGCCCTCACAGCGATCGACAGCAAGCACGGAAGCATCTGTAATATAAGGGATACCTCGCTCCTTCACCATATCTATATAGAGCTGTGCATATTCCGGACCCGTGAGCTCTTTTCCGAACTTATGAAGTCCGAATCCGTTATGTATGCACTGACGGAGAATACCGCCGAGCTGAGGCTCGCGCTCGACTATGAGCATATTGCGTATACCCTTTTCATATGCGGCTACAGCCGCTGACATACCGGCGGGACCGCCGCCGATTATAACGACATCATACATTATTATTCACCTTGCCTTTCCGAGAAGCATATATGACTTTCCGCCGAATTTCGTAACCTGCTCTTCGGGTATACCGAGCTCGCGGGCAAGTATTTCCGTGATCACGGGAGCGCAGAAGCCGCCCTGGCATCCACCCATTCCCGCTCTCGTACGGCGCTTCACCGCGTCCACACTTCTCGCCTGCGGATTCCTGCGTATCGCATCGAGGACCTCCCCCTCGGTTATTTTCTCGCAGAAGCATACGACATGACCGAATTTCGGGTCGCGCTTGATTACCTCATTTTTCTCAGCCGTGCTCATATAAGAGAAACGGCGTGAGGAAACGCGCTCAGCCTTGAAATCGTCCTTTTTCTCAAGCGAGAGTCCTGCTTCCTTCAGCATATCGCAGACATAGAGCGCTATCGCGGGAGCGGATGTAAGTCCGGGTGACTCGATACCCATCGTATTGATCGCATGATTGCCGGTGGCAGAATATTCTATGACGAAATCTTCGCTCTCCGAGAGAGAAGCACGAAGCCCCGAAAATGAGGTGATCACCTTTCTGAAGTTGAGCTTCGGAACGCTCTTGCATGCGGTATTTCTTACCATGGCAAGCCCCGAGGCGCTTGTGGCGCGATCGCTCTTATCCGTCTTTTCCGAGGTCGGGCCTATCATCAGATTTCCGTCGACGGTAGGTGTTACGAGTATGCCCTTTCCGAGCTTTGTCGGTACCTGGAAGATCGTATGGGAAACGGTATTTCCCATCGTCTTATCGAAAAGCAGATATTCGCCTTTTTTGGCGACTACGGTGTATGTATCTCCGAGCATGGCGGCGATACTGTCGGCATAGAGCCCTGCCGCATTTACGATATAACGCGCCTCTATATGCTCGTCCCCGCTCGATACCGTATAGTATTCGCCTTCCTTCTTTATAGCGGTCACGGGGAAATCACAGCGAAGCGAAGCGCCGTTGTCCATCGCATTGCCGATGGCGGCTATGGTCAGCTCATATGGGCATACGATTCCCGAGGTCGTACAGCGCAGAGCACATACCACCTCTCCCGAGAGATTCTTCTCGAGTGCCCTCGCTTCATCACCCGAAATAATGGAAAGCCCCTCTATCCCATTTGCGATTCCGCGCTCATACAGCTCGTGCACATGCGGTACTTCCTCCTCCGAAAAAGCCAACACGAGCGATCCGTTGTTCTTATACGGAACGTCAAGCTCGCGGCAGAGCTCTCGGAACATGCCGACGCCCTGTGCATTGAGCTTTGCTTTCAGCGTACCGGGCACCGGGTCAAAACCGCCGTGTACGATCGCGCTGTTCGCTCTCGTGGCACCCATGGCTATATCGTTTTCTTTCTCAAGAATACAGATATTCAGTCTGTATCTGGCGAGTTCGCGTGCGATAAGCCCGCCTACTACGCCGCCACCTATTATAGCAACGTCATAAATCATTTTTCTACTCCCCTTTCAAGATATCCAGTATCACGCCGCAATCTTTAAAGATAGCGTCGGATTTGATTTCATGTGCCTCTGCCTGCTCGAGAGTCGTCTCGCCGCTCAGCACGAGCAGAGTTTTTGTTTTTGCATTCACGCCGCTTGCGATATCCGTATAGATCCGGTCGCCTACGACGAGTGTATTTTCAGCCGTAACGCGGCTGTCGAGCTTCTTTATCCGCTCTATGGCAAAGAGCGGCATCTCCGGTCTCGGCTTGCCTATGTAATACGGCTTCTTGCCCGTGGCATTCGTTATCATCGCGCAGACCGAGCCGCAATCGGGAACATAGCCATATTCCGTGGGGCAGACCAGATCCGGATTTGCCGCAATAAACGGAATATCGCGCGTCAGCAGCTTTGACATTGCCTCGAGCTTCTCGAAAGTAAGCTCAGTATCAAAACCCGTGACTACCGCTTCTATGTCCTCGCTGTAGGTATCGTGGATATTTTCCACCCCGTTTTCCGCAAGCTCGCGCAGAAACGATTTCGTTCCCGAAACGAAAAGCTTTTTGCCGGCGAGATTTTTCTTCAGATAATCAGCCGTCGCCTGTGATGAGGTTATGAAATCGTCCTCCGTCGCCTCGATTCCGAGTCTTGCCAGCTTTTTCACATAGTCGGATACGCTTTTCGATGAATTGTTCGTCATGAAGAGGTAGTGATTTCCCTCTTTCCGTATTGTTTTCAGCAGTTCCTTTGTGAAAGGGAACAGATCATCTCCGAGATAGATGGTTCCATCCATATCGAAAAGATACAGCCGTATCTTTTTTATGTCAAGCATCTCTTTTTCAAACTCCTTGCCTTCTCGGCGTATAAATTCCATTTTAACTTTTTGATTATACCATAGTTATATTGATATTACAAGAGATATTATAAATAAATCCTGCTTTTTTTATATTTTATATTCGGTCATTATGCCGAATAATGTTTTCAGCTTGCATTGGACTTTCTCCGCGGTCTTATTGCTCCCCTTGACGAAAAAGATGCTTTCTCCGCACGCGATAAACGACGCACTCTCGGCAGGGTCACAGGGCTGACGTTCATAAGCGCGGCAAAGAAAAGCCGCGGCGGTCTTTCCGTCGCTTTTGGCGCGGATATACCATATCTCGGCGCCTTCTGACGACATTTCGGGTCTGTATACCGTTGCCGAGACGATATATTTTTCATATTGCTCTGCCGTGAGCGAAATCATGAAGCTGTCCTTTTCGCATACCTCCTCCGAAAAATACGGCGCGCCGCAAAAAGCCGTCCGTGCCAGCTCGTCACCGATCTCCGAATACGAGCCGAGCACATGAAGAGCAAGAAGCGCCGCAAAGATGAGCATCGTCACCGTCGTGTGGGCTTTTCGATATTCCGTAAAAACATTTTTTCGAAACATAAAAAAATTCCTCCGTCTAAAGATAATCTTATCTTCTGCAAAGGAGGAATTTTCTATACTATTTTGCGTCGTACCATGTTTTGCCGATGCCCGCTTCGACCGTCAGTGGGACGGCGAGCTTCACGGCGTTTTCCATCTCATATTTCAGCAGCTCCATCGCCCTCTCGGCGCAGGAAACGTGCGCTTCTATTATCAGCTCGTCATGAACCTGAAGCAAAAGCCGCGCATCAAGTCCCTCTTTCTTTAACCTGCGTGAAACATTGATCATAGCTGCCTTGATGATATCGGCGGCACTTCCCTGTATCGGGCTGTTCATCGCCACGCGTTCGCCAAAAGCACGCTCGGTATGCTTCTGTGAGGCAAGCTCGGGAATATATCTCCTGCGCCCGAATATCGTTTTCACATAAAGATCTCTTTTCGCCTGCTCGGTGATATTATGCAGATATTCGCGGACCTTCGGATAGGAGCAGAGATAATTTTCGATATATTCGCCCGCCTGCTTGCGCGAAATGTGCAGATCTCCCGCGAGAGAAAATTCGCCCATGCCGTACATGATGCCGAAATTGACGGCTTTCGCGCGCTTTCTCATCTCCACCGTCACCATGTCCTTCGAGACGCCGAAAATACGCATGGCTGTATCCGTATGAATATCAAAGCCCGATTCAAAGGCGTGTATCATATTTTCATCGCCCGAAACAGCCGCGAGAAGCCTCAGCTCTATCTGCGAATAGTCGGCATCTATCAGGAGATAATCGTCGTTTTTTGCCGTGAAGAATTTGCGCAGCTCCCTGCCGAGCTCCGTCTTTATCGGGATGTTCTGAAGATTCGGCTCTGTTGAGGAAAGACGCCCCGTCGCCGTCAACGCCTGACGGAAGCTCGTGTGAACTCTGCCTTTTTCATCAGCCACCTTGCAGAGTCCGTCAGCATAGGTGCTCTTCAACTTGTCCACCTGTCTGTAGTCGAGGATATCGTCTATAATGGGACTGTACGGGCGCAGCTTTTCCAAAATCTCTGCGCCGGTGGAATATCCGCTCTTTGTCTTTTTTATCGCGGGGAAGCCCATCTCCTCGAAGAGCACCGTGCCGAGCTGTTTGGGCGAATTGATATTGAATTCCCTGCCCGCGAGCATATATATCCGGGAGGCGTATTCACCCTTCATTTCATCAAGCCTGCGAGAAAACTCCGCAAGCTTCTTTGTATCTACGGTAAAGCCCTCGCGCTCCATCTCGAAAAGCACGCTCGAGAGAGGAAGCTCGATATCCTTATAGAGCGAAAACTGCTCCGTTTTCTCAAGCTCGGAATGAAGTATATGATACAATGAGTATATGTCTTTTGCATGATCTTCGCCGCTTTCCGATTCATGCATCAGCAGTCTGGAAGTCAGCTTGGGAAGAGAAAAATCACTTTCTCCCGCTCCGCAGATATATCCCATCAGCATCACGTCATCACATTCCGCAGAGACAGAATACCCCGCCTCCGCAAGCCTGTGCAGGAGCCCTTTTTTATCGCAGACGACATAACTTCCGCCACCCGAGAGAAGCGCCGCACCGTCGTCAAATCCGAACGTCCGGGATACGTTCCCGTCAAAAACATACGCCTTTTCATCGTCAAAATATATCGCCGTGCGCTCCGGCGCGTTGCTTTTTTCCGTTTTTTCGGGCATGGCATGAGTGCCCGCTTCGTCGAGAGAAAATTTCTTGATAAAAGCCGAAAATTCCAGCTTCATGCAAAGCTCGAGCATCTTCCGCTTATCCATGCCTTTATATTCAAGCTCAGCAAGCGTGATGCCAAGCGGCACATCGCGCTTTATCGTTGCAAGCCACTGAGAAAGATATGCGCTCTCACGCCCCTCGGCAAGCTTTTTCTTCACGGAAGGGGTGAGCGGTTTTTCTTCCAGTGCCTCGTATATTCCGTCGAGAGAGCCATAGTCCGAGATAAGCTTCAGCGCCGTTTTTTCTCCGATTCCCGGAACACCCGGGATATTATCCGAGCCGTCTCCCATCAGCGCCTTTACATCTATGAATTGCGAGGGAAGCACACCGTATTTTTCGGTGAATTTCTCCGTATTATATTTCACAGGATCGGCATTTGTCGCGAGCATGACAAACGTCTTGTCCGAAATGAGCTGAAGCGAGTCCTTATCTCCCGTGGCGACGCATGTTTCGATCTCCTCTTTCTCTGCCTCGGCGGAAAGCGTGCCGAGAATATCATCCGCTTCATAGCCCGCAAGCTCAAGCGTATGGATCCCCATCGCGCGCATCACTTCCTTTGCATACGGGAGCTGCATGAGAAATTCCGGCGGTGTCGGCTTTCTCGTGCCCTTGTAATCGGAAAAGCGCTCATGGCGGAATGTCGGCGCTTTCACATCAAAAGCGACCGCCGCATAATCCGGCTTCTGCTCCGATATATGCTTGCTGACTATATTCACCATGCCGTATATGGCATTCGTGAAAAGCCCGTCACGCGTAGTGAGCGGCCGTATACCGTAAAAAGCCCTGCTCAGTATTGAATTTCCGTCTATCACAAGAAGTTTTTTCATGCGTCCCTCCGTTTGCTTTCCATGCGCCTGTTTTTAAATAGTATATCACAAAGTCCGCTTTTGCGCCATAGTTTGTTAAAAATTTTTTAATTATCAAAACATCTGTTGACAAAAGTTCGATTTTGAACTATAATTTAAATGTTCAATTTTGAACTTTAATGGAGGAAACGCATGGCGAAAAATACTTTTGCGGATTTTGTGATAGGTATGGCAAAGGAATATGAGCCGTATCGCAGGAAGATAATGGAGCGCTTCGGCCTCTCTGCGGCAGAGGTGGATGTGCTCATGTTTCTTTCCAATAATCCCGAATATAATACGGCTGCACAGGTTTCGAAAATACGCATGATACCGAAATCGCACGTTTCGCTCGCCGTAGGCTTGCTCTCTGAAAAGGGACTTCTCTGCAAGCAGAAGGGCAAGAGCCGCAGATCCGTATGCCTCATTCCTTCCAAAAGAGCGGCAGAGATAACAGATTTCGGGCGCAAAATGCAGGATGAGTTTCAGCAGGCGCTCTATTGCGGTCTTTCGGAGACAGAAAAAGCCATCTTAGAGTCCCTGCACCGCAAGATCACGGAAAACATGGAAAATATTAAAAAATCAAACGAAAACGGAGATAAAAACAGATGAAATATCTCATGGAAATCATCGTATGCTTTTTTGCGGGCATGGGTGCGGGACTCGGCACGGGTTTTGCCGGCATGAGCGCCGCCGCGGTCATAACACCGATGCTTGTGACATTTCTCGATATAGAACCGTACACCGCCGTCGGTATCGCGCTCGCATCCGATATCCTCGCAAGTGCCGTATCGGCTTATACCTACGGCAAAAACAAAAATCTCGATATTAAAAACGGTCTTGTCATGATGGTGAGCGTGCTCATTTTCACCGTTATCGGCAGCTGGGTGTCCAAGCTCGTCCCCTCGACCGCGATGGGCAATTTCTCGGTAATCATGACATTCCTGCTCGGTATAAAATTCATCGTCAAGCCGGTCATGACGACAAAAGAAGCCATGCAGGCGATCTCGCCGAAAGAAAAGTTCATCAAGTCTGTCATCTGCGGCTCCGGTGTCGGCTTCATATGCGGCTTCATCGGCGCCGGCGGCGGCATGATGATGCTTCTCCTGCTCACGAGCGTACTCGGCTTTGAGCTTAAAACTGCCGTCGGTACGAGCGTTTTC
The DNA here is from genome assembly GCA_900551005.1 of uncultured Ruminococcus sp. GTDB lineage: Bacteria > Bacillota > Clostridia > Oscillospirales > CAG-272 > Apopatosoma. The sequence goes on from URUL01000037.1 coordinate 9,099, forward strand.
ATCATGTCCTTCACGGCGCTCACCGGCTCTGTTTCTCATTTTGTCATCGGCGGAAAGCCCGATGTTCTTCTGCTCTGTCTCTGCGTCGTCTTCACTCTGATATGGGCAAGGATCGCCGCCGTCATAGCCAACAAGGCAAAGCCGAAGACCCTCAACCGTGCGACGGGTGTCGTTCTCGTCGTGCTCGGCATCGTCATCCTATCCTTCTCGCTCATAAAATAACGTCATTATACCGTGTAAAAGCCCGATTACGGCATTTTTCCCGCAATTTTATCGCAAATATACCGAAAATCGGGCAAAATCCTATTGACAAGAGGGCTTTTATATGATATTATAATATCACCTCATAGGAGGCGGTACTTTTTTATGCGCTCCTATCCGAGGGAGGTACTAAACAATGCCGACGAAAAAGAATAATACGGCGCTTTTCTAAAGCTGCCATATTTTGTCGCGCTTCTGTTTTAAAACCGAAGAGCGGCATTTTTATTAGCTTTCAATCGGCTAAATACAAACAGGAGGTCCCGAAAATGCGCGTTAGAATCACTCTCGCATGCAGTGAATGCAAGCAAAGAAACTACGACACAATGAAGAACAAGAAAAACGATCCTGACAGACTTGAGCTCAACAAGTACTGCAAGTTTTGTCGCAAGCACACCCTGCACAAAGAAACCAAGTAAAAGAATTTGGGCTTTTTAATAAAAGCTCGGCAAGGAGGAAAACATGGCAGAACAAACCAAAACTGCAAAAGTAGGATTTTTCAAGAAGATCGGAAAATTCTTCAAAGACTATAGGAGCGAATTCAAGAAGCTCGTATGGCCCACTCCGAAGCAGCTTCTCAAGAATACCGCGGTAGTTCTTGCGGGCATCATTGTTTTCGGTGCGTTCCTTGCGGCTGTAGACTATGGTTTCACACAGCTTTTCGTAGCGCTCGGCAACTGGTTCGCCCTGCTGTAATTCTATTTTGGATTTTTCAAAATAGTTTATCAGGAGGAGCAGAACATGGATCAAACGAGCGAAGCAAAATGGTATGTCGTTCATACCTATTCCGGATATGAAAACAAAGTCAAGACAAATCTCGAGAAGATCATCGAAAACCGCGGCATCTCTCATCTGATTACAGATGTGAAGGTTCCTTCGGAGATCATTGTTGAAGAATCCGGCGATCAGAGAAAAGAAGTGGAAAGCAAGCTCTTTCCGAGCTATGTCTTCGTCAAGATGATCATGTCGGACGAAACATGGCATGTCGTAAGAAACATCACAGGCGCTACCGGCTTTGTCGGTCCCGGCTCGCGCCCCGTCCCGCTTTCGGATAAGGAGGTTGAAGCGCTCGGTGTAGATACCAGAGTAGCCGCTCCCACCTTTGAAATCGGCAGCAATGTCAAGATCGTAAACGGTCCTATGTCCGGCTTTGTCGGCAAGGTCGAAAGCATCTCGGCAGACGGCAAAAAAGTCACGGTACTCGCATCCGTATTCGGCAGAGATACCGCAGTAGAACTCGACACATCAAGTGTCGCTCTCGCAGATTGACAAAACTTTTTCGCGCATAGTACAGCCTTATTATGCGCTTGTGGGAGGGAGAAAATTTTTATTCTTATGATTCTCCCGAGGATTACCACATTCGGAGGTGTAAATTATGGCAAAGAAAATTACGGCTTACGTTAAATTGCAACTGCCTGCGGGCAAAGCAACTCCCCAGCCGCCTGTTGGTCCGGCTCTCGGTCAGCACGGTGTCAATATCGCAGCGTTCACAAAGGAATTCAATGAGCGCACAAAGAATGATATCGGTCTTATAATCCCTGTTGTCATCACAATATTCGCAGACCGTTCATTTTCCTTCATCACAAAAACTCCTCCCGCAGCCGTTCTCATAAAGAAGGCTTGCGGAATCGAGACGGCTTCCGCTGTTCCGAATAAGACAAAGGTTGCTTCCCTCACAAAGGAGCAGGTACGCAAAATCGCCGAAACAAAGATGCCCGACCTCAATGCAGCTTCCGTAGAAGCAGCTATGAGCATGATTGCAGGTACAGCCCGCAGCATGGGTATCACGGTAGAGGACTAAGGAGGTAAGCGATAATGTTTAAGGGTAAGAAATATCAGGATAGTGCAAAGCTTATCGACAAGACAAAGCTTTATGACAGCAACGAGGCAATATCTCTCGTATGCCAGACATCCAAAGCAAAATTTGATGAAACAATCGAGCTTCACATCCGTCTCGGCGTTGACAGCCGTCATGCAGACCAGCAGGTCCGCGGTGCGGTAGTTCTTCCGCACGGTACAGGTAAGACTGTCAGAACCCTCGTTTTTGCGAAGGGTGACAAGGCAGAGGCAGCTAAGGCAGCAGGCGCTGATTATGTAGGCGCTGAAGATATGGTTGCCAAGATCACAAGCGAAAACTGGTTCGATTTCGACGTCGTTATCGCTACGCCCGATATGATGGGCGTTATCGGCCGTCTCGGTAAGGTTCTCGGTCCCAAGGGACTCATGCCGAACCCCAAGGCAGGTACGGTTACCATGGATGTTGCCAAGGCTGTTAACGAAGCCAAGGCAGGTAAGATCGAGTACCGTCTCGACAAGACCAACATCATCCACTGCCCCATCGGCAAGGCTTCCTTCGGTGTTGAAAAGCTTCAGGATAACTTCAATACGCTCATGGGTGCCGTTATCAAGGCTAAGCCTGCCGCTGCAAAGGGTCAGTACATCAAGAGTTGCGTTATCGCAAGCACGATGGGTCCCGGCGTCAAGATCAATCAGGCTAAGCTTGATATTTAATTGACTGATCAAAAAAGAAAGCAGAGTCGATAGCAAACGCTTCGGCTCTGTTTTTGTTTGCCCGCCTTCCGCAGCGGTTCGATATGACTTAAAACCCCGACAGAAGAATGGGTGATGTCCTTATCGAAGAAATAAGCAGGGGGATGGGCGCAGCCCGATGCATTTGTAAAACAAATGCGAAACCGGCGATAAAACAGAAGGGAGAGTCATGCGGAAGCAAAATTCCGTAAGACTCTCTCTTTTTCTGCTGTCTATGAGTGATATTCTTTGCTTTCGCAAAGAGTGATATTGCCCTTGCGGGCAGTGATATTCTATTCGCTCTAAAACTCGTGAAGCGAATATCACCGCGTAGCAATATCACTCGCCAAGGGCGAATAGAACTGGCGTGATACTCCGTTAAGAGCATCACGCCAATGCGCCCATTAACTATCGGATGTCACAACAGGTGACTGAGAGCGCAAACGGGTAGAGATCAAATATTAAAATCCAATCTTATTACACTCCTTATTTTCCATTTCGTCAAGGATATATTTGTAAAAATCGCCGAGAAAATTCATTTAATCTATACAAAGTAAACTAAAATCAAGAAACTACCTTGACGTTAGTTTTTCATGATGTTATACTTTAGGCAAGGCGTAAAGCCTAATATAAATCTTTTATAAAAGAAAGAGCCACGGCTTATGGGAAGATTATTTAAAGAATTTACAGAAGAAAAATGGGATCAGGTACGCACCCACGATTATTATGCTAAAGTACGCGCTGATATAGTCTCGCTGGCCGAAAGTTATATGAAGACCGATCCGCCGCGCGTAAGATTCCGCGACATACATCTTTTCGTCACCACGGGTAACAGAACCGTTTTCCAGGAGGTGTACCGCAACTACGAAGGAAGAATGAGATGCTTTTTCCTCGCCTATCTGCTGACAAAGGACGAAAAGTATATCGAAGAGCTTGCGGACGCCATCTGGAACGTCTGCGACTTTGAGACCTGGAGCCTCCCCGCTCACGTTCGCGAGGACATTCCCGAGGAAAGGCGCAAGACCTTCCTGGACCTTACTTCCACCATTATGGGCTACAGAGTTGCCGAGATCCTTTATTTCGTCGGCGACAAGCTTCCCGACCTTGTGCGCAACAGAGCGAAACACGAGGTAAGAAAGAGAGTCATCGACTCCTACAAGGTCAACGATTTCTTCTGGAAGCGCACAACGAACAACTGGTCCGCGGTCTGCATCGGCGCTATCCTTTCCGCTTATCTCTACAGCTGTGAAAAAGAGGAGATAGACGAGCAGCTTCCCGCTATGCTTGAGACTATCGAATGTTATCTGAGCGGCTTTGACGACGACGGATGCTGTAAGGAAGGCTACGGATACTGGAATTACGGATTTTCCTTTTTCTGTCTCTTTGCAAGTATGCTCCGCGACTACACGGACGGCGAAATAGACCTCTTCAAGAGAGAAAAGGTTCACGAGATAGCCCGTTTCCAGCAGAACATGTCCATGAACGAACTAGAGTGCATCAGCTTTTCGGACGGCGAACGCGGCTTCTCTCCTTCCACCTGGCTCTCCCACTTCCTCAAAAAAGAATACCCCGACATCGAGATCCCTTCGCTTAAAATGAACGGAAATTACGGAAGCGCGCCTCTCCGCTACATTCTGTGGACCGATCCCGAGCTTGCGGAATCCACGATGTTCCCGAGGAACCATATCTACCACGACAATCAGTGGTTCATCAACAGACAGAAGGATTACACGTTCGCTTGTAAGGCAGGCTGCAACGCCGAAAGCCATAACCACAACGACGTCGGTTCATTCCTTATCTCTAAGAACGGCAAAGTTACGCTTGTCGATATTGGTGGCGGAGAATACACCCGTCAGTACTTCGGTCCCGAGCGTTACACCATTCTCTGTAACTCCTCAAGAGGTCACAGTGTTCCGATAATCAACGGAAATCTGCAGGTGACGAGCAAGGAAAAGTCCGTCATCTACGTTGAAAAAGAGGACGAGTACTCCTTCTCCATGCAGAACGCTTACAGCATCGAGACGCTGAAAGCCCTCACCCGTACCTTCAAATGCGATGCGGACGGCGTTTCCATGACCGATCAGTACGACTTCACCGAGAAGCCTACGGAGATCGTTGAAAGATTCGTTTCCATGTTACCTGCAGAAAAGGTTTCCGAGGGAGTTAGGGTCGGAGACACGGTCATCGTTTACGACAAGAGCAAATTCGATCTTACCTTCAGCACCGAAGGCCACACCCGTTCCACAAACAACGTTGAAACCGTATATATCATCGACCTTAAGGTAAAAGAGCCTGCTGTTGACACCAAGGTCGAGATAAGATTTATCTGATATTCAGACCATGATACCAAAGCGTGTTATCCTTAAGAGAGAACACGCAATGAATTGCAACCTTGCGGTTACGTGAATTGAAAGCAGTGCTTTCGAGAATTCATGGCGAAGCCAATTCATGATGCTTCAGCATCAATTCATTCATAAAAAACGAACAGAGCAAGAATAGAAGGATTTGTTTCCTTTTACTCTTGCTCTTTCTGCTTGTTATAAGTGTTTGTGCTTAGCACATTTGCTTTCGACTATTCAAAAGCGATGCTTGCACTTTTGTTAAAATGTTAATTCTCCATTAAGGACATCACGCTAATCCGTCGGGGTTATTTATTTGAAATTATATTATTATTTCGGATTGAAAAAATCTCTCCTGAAACGCAACTTTCTCAATTATCTCATTTTTTGTAAACGACGAATCCTCCGGTGCGACGACCCATTTATCCTCGGAATCATCAAATCTGTGTATTATGGCAATGATCTTTCCGACAAATTCTTTCACCGGTTCATTAACTCCGATGATGTATGCGTCTTGTTCTTCTCCGTCAGGTACAAAAATACCTCCTATATATCCGTAGTTTACCGGATAATATATTTCTTTATGATCCGGATGGTAACTTCCGAGAGGTCTGTCGACGATTACCTTAACGATCTTTCCGATCATGGTGTCTATCCCCGTTTTTTACCGCAAATTCGGGATCTGTAACATAAATAGGCTCAAATGTCGGCATTTGGCATTACTTATAATATAAAGAAATAATCGGGGAATCAATCGTCATATATATTATATACACCATATACACCGATGCAAAGAGAGAACTCTATACCGAGAGTCGTGGCTTCCGGGGCTATAATCACAGACGGCTCCGGCGATATACAGTTGGTGACTTTAAGCGTCAGCTTTCCGTCCTCGAGATATATCTGAAGCTCTCCCAAAGATGGATCTGCAAGTCTGATGTGTTCCGCATCGGCTTTATCCGTGAACTCTCCGACAGGCAGATAAAGCACGGAAGAAACATTGTAAAGCGTTATATCCCTTATCTCGAAGCTCTTCGAAGAAGCCTTCTCCGTCTCAATAGACGGTCCTTTCACCTTGATGCGACATGAAGAATTTCCCTCGCTGTCCAGCCCGCTTGCAAGAACCGTGACCGTCCCCTCTGCATTTTCTCCGATACCCATATCTGTTTTTCCCGAGAGTATGAGTTCCACCGTATCGGCATCGATATACGTCACCTTTTCGACCGTCTTTCCTTCGAGCGCATCTGAAAGCTCGATATCGGAAGCGGAAATGCTCTTCTTGAATTTTGCCGCAAAGCCGTCTTCGGGAAGCGTTCCTTGCAGCCGAACGGTCTGTGTCCCCATGAAATATACGTCGCCATGGGCAGTTATATTTTCATATGTTTGCGTAAAGCCGCAGGAAGAGAGCGCAAAGAAGCATGAAACAAGCAAAAACACGGATAATATACGTTTCAGTCTTTTCTTCATTTGTTTTTCTCCTTTTGTCTGGGAATCGACTCTTTATATTATTATAGCATCTTTTCCCATTTCCGTCAATAGTCTTTTATAAAACGGAAAAGCTTGCCGCGCTGTTATGAGCGGCAAGCTTTTTTCTGACCTCATAATTTTTATGATTCTTCCGTCTCCGCGGAAGGATTATCGGCTGCAGGGGTTTTCTTCTTGCAATGCAGGAAAATTCCGCCGACACCCATTATGCAGAAAAATATGATAAGATAGCCGATGCAAGGAAGTCCATGCTTGTAAATACATGTGCCTACCATGATAATCGAGCCTAATATCGCGAGAATCGGCAAAGCGAACCGCTTCCATACATTCTCATCCTTAGCCTTCACCATCCACATAATAAAGATGGGAAGATACATGGCATAGATCGTGATGATCGGCAGCTCCGACGAATCGAAAGCGAAGATGCCGCCCCATGTTCCGGCAAGATTTGCCAGATAGAAATATGTACCCCATACCGCACATACTGCCAGTCCGATAACGGCAGAGTTATTCGGCATATTGGTCTTGCCGTCTACCTGAGACAGCATCTCATGCGCAGGTCCCTGCTTGCGTGCGGCTATGGCATATATTCCGCGCGTGGAAGCAAGCATAAGACCGTTCAGCGTGCCGAGACAGGAGATAGCGATAAAGAGATTGAGAAGATTTCCGAAGAAACCACCGAATATATTTCTGAATGCCACCGTAGCGCCGTTTGCCACAAGCTCTTCACTTGTTGCACCGCCTGCAACGCCTATATTATAGCCGACGTATATGGTGATGATGATGACACCGCCGAGCGTGAGCGCTATAGGAAGATTCTTCTTGGCATTTTTGAGTTCCGCATTGATGGAAGTGGCGATAATCCAACCTTCATAAGCAAATGCCGTCGTACATACAGCGGCAAGGAGCAGACCCATCGAGGACTTCCCTTCGGAAACGGCAGAGTTTGCAAAGTTTTCGATAAGCGTATGTGAGGGATTGACGAGACCGTAAACGATTCCGACCACTGCCATGAGCACGAGCGGTATGAACTTGATAACGGTAGTCGTCGTCTGGAATTTGCCTGCAAGCTTCGGAGAAATGCTGTTCACAACATACGACATGCAGAGATAGAACATCATGATGACCATGCATTCGGGTCCGATGATACATCCGCCCTCCGATGCAGGGATCGTCATGGGAAAATTCGGGTTTGCCGAGGTAATAAATACAAGTGTATAACGTGCAGAAACCCACGCGAGAACACTTGTCATGGCAGGATAATAAATGAAAGTATTGAACCAGCCCATATAATACGCGTATTTTTTACCGACGAGAGCCTCGGCATAGTCAACGATGCCGTTTACCTTTTCATATCTTTGCGCCATGAATGAAAAAGCGAGCAGGCATGCAAGCATGATGGCGCCGCCGATCAGCCATGCAAGCACTCCTATTTTCAGATTTCCATCCGTGGCATTGAGGATATCCTGCGCCTTAAAGAAAATACCGGACCCCACGACTATACCGACAACCATGCAAATAGCCGTGAAAAGTCCGTATTTTTTAATCAGTTTGTTTTCCATTAGTCATTCCTTCCAAAATTAAAAAGTATGAAAATAGTATACACTATGAAATATAATTTGTCAAGTTTTTATAATTTTTAGATAAAATTTGCTGTATATATGAAAATATTCAATAAAAAATATCGAAAACCGCAATTTATCCGCTATTTTTTGCTATATTTATATTTTGCAAGCTCCGAAAGAGCAATGGCATAGCCTTCAAAGCCCTTTCCCGCTATTGTTTTTATGCAAACGGGCGAAACATATGATATGCGGCGGAAAGCCTCACGGGAATTTATATCGGATATATGCACCTCGACTGTCGGTATGCCGACAGCCTTGATTGCATCGGGGATAGCGACGCTTGTATGCGTATATGCCGCGGGATTGATCACGATGCCGTCGGTATTTCCATAG
>URUL01000038.1 GCA_900551005.1 uncultured Ruminococcus sp.
TGCGGATTTAGCTCATTTGGTAGAGCGCGACCTTGCCAAGGTCGAGGTGGCGGGTTCGAGCCCCGTAATCCGCTCCAAAAAGAAAAAGTCGCAATAGCGGCTTTTTTCTTTTTCTCCTACAAATTTATGTTTTGCCGCCGGAGCCCTTGCTATTTGTGATTTTTTGTGGTAAAATATAAAAAATTGAAGCAATTTGCCGAGAGGATTGAAAATATGCGTATTTTTGCCATACGTCACGGGAGAACGGAGTGGAATGCTCTCGGAAAAATTCAGGGCAGAACAGATATCCCGCTGAGCGATGAAGGCAAAGAAAGCGCATATTCGCTTGCCGGGAAAATGCGCGAGGATGGTTTTATACCGACGCACGTCTTTACAAGTCCGCTGAAGCGTGCCTATATGACGGCTCAAATAATTGCCGATGAATTTTCGCTTACCCCGGAAATAGGGCGGGATTTTCAGGAGATGTCATTCGGGCTTTGGGAAGGGCTGAGCTGGGCACAGATAATGGAAAAATATCCGGCGGAATTTGAGATCTGGAATCACGACCGCACGGTATGTATTCCCGGCGGAGAATCATATATAGATTTAACACGCCGTGTCATGCCGGAGCTACGCCGCGCCTGCGAAAAATCCGATGGCGATTTTGCCGTAGTTGCACACGGTGCGGTGATAATGGCGATGCATGTTGTATATGAAGGTATCGAATTTGAAAGCATAGATAAAATCATGCGCCATATACAAAATTCGTCTGTTACTGTTTTTGACAGCGCGCGGATGCTGGAAAATGCCGAAAAATTCGAAAGCTCCGGCAAACTTGTTATAAGAAAAGGAAATATGTAATTTATGCAACTTATACTTGTGGCGACGTGCCTTTTCGGCTTGGAAAAGTTTTTAGGCGAGGAGATAGATGCGCTCGGCTATAAACGCCTTGAGACAATAGACGGCAGAGTCACCTTTGAGGGAGACGAGGCGGCTGTGGCGAGGTGCAATATATGGCTTCGCACGGCAGAGCGGCTCTATATAAAGATGGGCGAATTTGCAGCAATGAGCTTCACCGACCTTTTTGACGGCACGAAGGCGATAGCATGGGAAAGCCTGATAGGGAAGAACGATGCTTTTCCCGTAAAGGGACATTCGGTAAAAAGCCTGCTGACAAGCATACCGGATTGCCAGAGCATCATCAAAAAGGCGATGGCGACACGGCTCGGCTCGGCATATGGGCTCTCCTATATGCCCGAAACGGGACTCAAATATCAGATAGAGTTTTTCATTTTAAAGGATAAAGCGAGCCTGATGATCGATACTTCGGGCGTGGCTCTGCACAAGCGCGGTTACCGTCCGCAGAATGCACCCGCCCCGCTTCGCGAAACGCTTGCCGCCGCTATGGTCAAAATGGCACGTCCGCGTGAAAACGTCCTCTTCTGGGACCCTTTCTGCGGTTCGGGAACGATCCCGATAGAGGCAGCCATGCTCATGACAAATACCGCGCCCGGGCTGAAACGGAGCTTTGCGGCAGAAGAATTTCCTTTTATCGGGAAGGAAATATGGGACAATGCGAGACAAGAGGCGCGTGAAGCAATCAATGCCGAAACGAGCTTTGAAGCATACGCTTCCGACTGCGATTGGAGTGCGGTCAAGCTCGCCACGGCTTGCGTAAAGCAGGCGGGCATGGAAAAATATATCAAGGTTTTTGAGAAGAATGCGCTTGACATCAAGGCTGACGGCAGACGCGGAACGATCGTTTGCAATCCGCCATACGGAGAGCGGCTCTTCACCATTACCGAATCGGAAAAGCTTTACCGTGATATGGGAAAGAGCTTTTCGCGTCTCGGCTCATGGCAGATATATGTGATAACATCAAATGAAAGCTTTGAGAGGCTATACGGCAGGCGTGCAGATAAAAAGCGCAAGCTGTATAACGGCATGATACCGTGTAGCTTTTACCAATTCTTTAAAAACGAAAAGAAGGATTTTGCAAAATGATTAGTCAGAGAATAAAACAGCTTGTAAACTACGGAACAGAAAAATCGCTTATTTCCGAGGAGGACAGAATATATGTAACAAATCTCCTGCTCGATGCTCTCGGAGAGCAGAGCTATGAGGACGCGGGCGATGTCCCCGCGGCACCGCTGGAGGAGATCCTCGGCGCACTCTGCGATTTTGCAGAGGAAAAGGGAATTATCTCCGAGAAGGGCAGTATCCTTCGCCGCGATCTTTTTGATACGCGTCTGATGGGCTTGCTCACGCCGAGACCTTCTGAGGTTATCGCAAAATTCAGAAGCGAATATGAAAAATCGCCCGAGGCGGCAACGGATTTCTACTATAATTTCAGCAAGAATACAGATTATATCCGCACGTACCGCATCAAGAAGGATATGCGTTGGACGGTGCCGAGCGAATTCGGCGATATCGATATAACGATCAATCTTTCCAAGCCTGAAAAAGATCCGAAGGATATCGCTTTGGCAAAGACTCAGAAGCAATCGTCATATCCCAAGTGTGCGCTCTGCCCGCAGACGGAAGGCTATGCGGGAAATATGAATGCCTCGCCGAGGCAGAATCACCGCATCATACCGATCACTCTCGGCGGTGAGAAATGGTTTTTTCAGTACTCGCCGTATGTTTACTATAATGAGCACTGTATAGCGCTTTCCGCAGAGCATACGCCGATGAATGTATGTATAAAAACGGTAGAGCGCATGCTCGACTTCATCGATATTTTCCCGCATTATTTTATCGGAAGCAATGCGGGACTGCCCATAGTCGGCGGATCCATTCTCACCCATGACCATATGCAGGGCGGTCGGTATGAATTTGCGATGGAACGCGCTGCGGCAGATAGGGAATTTCGCTTTGCCGGCTGTGAGAACGTAAAGGCAAAAACGGTGAAATGGCCGCTTTCCGTCATTCGCCTATCGAGCGAGGACAGGGCGGAGATATTGCGTCTCGCTGCCAAGATCTTTGATGCATGGGCGGTCTACAGCGACGAATCTGTCATGATATTTGCCGAGACTGAGGCCGGACGTCACAATGCGATAACGCCGATAGCGCGCCGCAAAAACGGAGAATATGAGCTCGATCTCGTTCTTCGCAACAATCTGACGACAGAGGAGCGTCCGATGGGGCTCTATCATCCGCGTCCCGAATATCACAATATCAAGAAAGAAAATATCGGGCTTATAGAGGTAATGGGACTTGCGGTGCTCCCTTCACGCCTTAAAAAAGAGCTCTCCATGCTGGCGGATGCCGTCATCACGGGGAAGAACGCGGCCGATATACCCGAGATAGCAAAGCATGCGGCATGGTTTGAGAGCTTCCGCGGTAATTATGATATAACGCCTGAAAATATAAACGATATCCTGCTCCGTGAGACGGGAAATACGTTTGTCCGTGTTCTCTGTGACTGCGGCGTATTCAAGCGCGACGAAAAAGGGGTTGCGGCTTTTGACAGGTTCATCGATTTTGTAAATAAGTTCTGAAATAAGCAAAAGGACATTTTATCTGAGCCGAAGGAAATAAAGAATTATGGAAGTATTGCGCGGGAGAAGACTGTTCGGTATACTGTTTGTATTCATGACGTCTTTCTGCCTTCGCGCAGTGCTTCCTTTTTATTTTTGCCTTGCTTTTGCCGTCATGCTCATCGCTTCTTTTGCCGTATATGCCGTCGTGATGAAAAGGCACCGTATGCTCGGCGCCTACCGGGTGCTGTATATGATCCTTGCGCTTCTCGCACTTGCCTTCGGTATCTTACATGCGCAAAGATATCTTTCTGCCGTGCCTGAGGATTTTTATTCTGAGGAGCCGCGGGAATACTGCGGCACGGTGAAAAGCGAAGAAGGGAGCGCAGGATATTACAGTATTTATCTGATAAATATAGACCATGGCGGAAAAGAGATACTCTGTCTCTGCGAGGCGGATTACGGTGCGGATTTTGAAGCAGGCGATAAGGTCGTCATTTTCGGCACTGCCGCCGAGGAGGGTGACATTTACTATAAAAGCAGGGGCGTTCGTGCGAGGATCAACTTCACCGAAAGCCATATCTCCGCTTTCGGGGAGGAAAAGACGGGATTTTTTGCGCGCAAACAGAAGTATTTTTCTTCGCTTTTTGACGGCAGATTGGAGGGCGATACGCTCTCCCTTGCCAAAGCCATGCTTTTGGGGGAGAGGAATACCGTTTCGGGCGAGATAAGGCTGGATTTTCGCAGGATAGGCTTTTCTCATGTGCTTGCCGTGAGCGGACTGCATATCAGCGTGCTCACTTTTGCCTTCATGTTCCTGCTCGCGCCTCTGCCGATGAGTAAGAGAATGAAAAATCTGCTGCTGATACCGGTGGTCTGTGCTTTTGCCCTCATAACGGGCGCTTCCGCTTCTGTCTTACGCTCGTGTATCATGTTTATCTGCCTTGCCGCGTCAGGCGCGCTTTTGGAGTATGGCGATGCACCGACATCGCTTGTGCTTGCCGTCTCGCTTTTATTTATATTCTCGCCGTCCTCCGTATTTGATATCGGACTCTGGCTTTCCTTCTCGGCAACGCTCGGAATCGTGCTTTTTGCGCCCGTAAGCTCTCCCGTGAAGATAAAAAACACGAGAGAGACATATTCGCGTTTCAGAAATTTCGGTGTAAAAGCGCTGAATTATGTGATTTCGCTTTTAATCAACTCGCTCGTGGTAACTGCTTTCACATTGCCTGTCATATTCATATGCTACGGAAATTTTTCTCTCATGACGCCCGTCTCATCGCTCGTACTCATACCGATCGTGCAGATATTGCTCCCGCTCTTCCTTTTCGTGCTCATATTCGGCGGGATCCCGCTCCTCGGAACGGCGCTTGCATTGCTCGCTTCGGCGCTTTCAGGACTGCTTCTTGATATTGCATCGTTTCTTGCCGATATCGAGGGGATATATGTTTCTTTGCGGTATCCTTTCGGAAAATATTTTATTTTGGCGTTGCTGGCGCTCATTTTTGTCTTTCTGTTCGGCAGAAGGGTGAAATTTCGACGTGCCGCCGCTCTATTTGCCGCTCTGGCGATCGCATTTGCCGCATGTGTCGGTATATACGAGCATGCTTATTATGATAAGGCACAGACGGTGGTGCTCAATGCCGCAAGAAATGACGGGATCGTGATGAAATACGGAGGAAAGACTGTCGCGCTCGATATATCGGGCGGCTCATATTCCTTTATGCGGAGCGTGGCGGATGAAATATATGAGCTGAATGCGGAGAAGATAGAACTGCTTGTATATTCACATCTTCACAGATACCATGCGGGGACACTGGGAAAAACATGCTCTGTGATCAAGCTCGGTTCCGTTGCCGTACCGATGCCGCAGACGGAAGCCGAGGAGGAATATCTCGCCGAGCTGTCGCAGGAAGCGACGGCGCACGGCATCGATATCTTCGTATACGGAATGGACGCTTATGCCGATATAGGAGACATGCGCATTTACTTTCCCGAATACCTGCGCATAAAGCGCTCGGCACACAGAATCCCGTATTTTTCCGTTGAGATAGACGGAGAGAAAAAGCTCTTTTATGCCGGTGCGGGGCTATCCGAGCTGCCCGATTTTTATGCGCTCGCAGAGGATGCGGTATATCCCGTTTTCGGCTCACATGGGGCAAAGTACAAGGAAAAAACAGAAGTCCCGCATGGCTCGCTCATTCTCGGCGTCGCAGCAGAATATGCCGAGGGCGAAGAGCTGCATTTTATTTCCGATGAAAAATACAAAATCATCATTTCCGACAAGTGACACCGCTTGTCGGTTTTTGTATATAAAGTCTTTTCCCTGCCTATAATAATGGAAAACATTATTTTGATACGGAGCATGATATGTCGGAAGTAAAAAGAGAAGAGAAAAGAGGCGGGCTTGCATTTTCTCTCTCGTTTTCGGGCGCGGTTCGTCTCGGACAATACAGAAAACTGGTAAGAAAGCTCGGAAGAGAGGCAACGCAAATATGCCGTGATAAGCCCGAGCTTGCAAGGGCTGTGGGAGCGACATTCCCGAAGGTACATGATATGGCGCTTGCCGCAATAAAGACGATAGAGAATGAAAGATATTTTTCGCGTCATGCCGAGCTTTTTTCTCTCTCGGAAAAGATACTTTCCTTTTGTTCATCGGAAGACGGCGCTTCGGAGGGCGACGCATCTGCTGAGAAGCTGTCCGAGCAGGGGATAAGAAAATTTCTTTCGGAGACTTCTTTTGCGGAGGACTATTCCTTTATACTGCTTTTACTTCTGCCGTCGGCACTGATTCTGAAACTCACGGAAAAATATGCGGACTCTCTTTTGGACGAGGCGAAGATATATGCCGTCTCGGATATGCTCGGCAATATCGGAAATACGGATTTTTACGGGATTGCCGTGTCCTTTTGCGCTTCGGCGCGCATTTATTACGGTGAGGCGGCGGACATCTTTCGCTATTGCAGTGACGAGACGAAAAATGCCTATCTGCGCATTACGGCAGAGCGCGCATATCTCTGCGGCATGAGCGAGGCGGCATATGCCTTGGAGGTGAATACCGAGGCCGGCAAGAGAGGAGTGCACATCGGTGAGATACTGCTCCGGCGAGACGGCTTTGCCGGCAGGGTATATTTTGTTTTGCTTTTTGCCTTCACCGCGCTGTTTATGCTGCTTTTTGCCGTTTTGGCGGGCGGTGCTTATGCTTTGCCGACAGCACTTCTTCTTGCCGTTCCGATATATGAATTTGTCAAGCAATTCATAAGAGATTTCTTCGCGGAATCGGGAACATATCTGCTTCCTGCCATATCTGCCGCGGAAAAGCTGAAGGAGCATAAGGTCATGGTCGTTCTGACGACGCTTCTTCTCGGAGAAGAGCATGATGGCGCGCTCATGACACGCTTAGAGGACCATTACCTGACAAACAGCGACGAAAACTATATTTTTGCGATCCTGTGCGATCTGAAAGCGGCAGATAAGAAAAGCCTGCCCGAGGATGAGGGACGCATAGATCATATCAAGCGCAGGATCGATGCGCTGAACGGCAAATACGGAAACCGATTCATGCTTTTCTTCCGTCCCCGCCGCTTCTGTGAGAGTGAGAATGCCTATATGGGCAGAGAACGTAAGCGCGGTGCCATCATCGAGCTTTGTTCCTATCTGCGCGGGGGAGAGAGCGATATCGAGGTATATGGAAAAGCGGATATCGGGACGGAAAATATAGAGTATCTTCTCACGCTTGATGAAGATACGCGGCTTCATTCGGGAGCCGTCGCCGATATGCTGGGCGTGATGATACATCCGATGAACAAGCCGATCATCGATGAAAAGCGACATATCGTCAAGCGCGGCTATGCGATCGTGGCACCGAGAACGGATATCAGCCTCGAATCCTCCGTCGCCACTCGATTTTCCGAGTTGTATTTTGGCGCGGGCGGTATGGATATCTATTCGGGAACATCCTTTGACATCTATCAGAATCTTTTCGGCTCAGGCTCCTTCTGCGGAAAGGGAATGCTCAATATTTCCGCCTTCTGTGACGTTATTCCCGATTTCTTTCCGAATGGGCGGATACTCAGCCATGACCTGCTCGAGGGCAATATGCTCTCGTGCGCGCTTTATCACGGTATAGCGCTCTCAGATGATGTGCCGACAGATTTTCTCTCCTATTATTCGCGCCAGAGCCGCTGGATACGCGGCGATACGCAGGCGCTTCCTTATGCTCTCGGACATGTCCGAAAAAAAGACGGCAAAAAAATAAAAAACCCGATGAGCGTGCTTTCACGCTATAAGATCGCTGACAACGTGATACGTGAGTCGGCTCCGCTCGGACTCGTGCTCGCGGTATTTCTGTCTGCCTTCGCGGGGATGAGAGCGGCGGCTTTCACGGCACTGTTCGCTTCGCTTTATCTGCTCCTTCCCATCCTGCGCGCACTTTTCTCAGGGAGGGCGGCAGAGCCCGGAAAAAGCTTTGCCTTCGGGGTGCTCTCGGTCGGATTTGTTCGCCTGCTTGCATCGGCACATGAGGCATATATCTTTGCGCGGTCATTCTTTGTTTCCCTCTACCGCATGACAATAAGCGGAAAGCACTTGCTGGAATGGCAGACGGCGGCACAGAGCGCGCAAAAAAAGCGCGGCACATTCGGCTTGCTTTCGTCTTAGGTCCCCTCAGTTGTCATAGGCGCCGCCGCTCTGCTTCTGCCGGGGATATTCCCGAAACTCTTTGGATTTCTTTGGCTTTGCTTTCCGATGGTTATTTTCGCCGCAGCGAAAAGTCCGCTTCCCGAGAAGAGAAAGAGCGAGAGGTGCAAGAGCATCCTGCGTAGCTATGCAAGTGATATGTGGCGATATTTTTCCACCTATGTATGCGAGGAAACAAACTTTCTTCCGCCCGACAATTATCAGATATCGCCTGAGGAGCGCTTGGCTATGCGTACGTCACCGACAAATATAGGGCTCTATCTTTTATCTCTGCTTGCGGCGCGCGATTTCGGCTTCATAGATTCGGAAAAATTGCATTTCTATGCGGAAAACAGCGGAAAAAGCATAGAAAAACTGCTTTCGTGGCGCGGTCATCTCTATAATTGGTATGATATCTCCACTCTCTCTGCCATAGGTGAGCCTTTTATCTCGAGCGTAGACAGCGGAAATTTCGTGGCGTCGCTCGTCGCTTTTTGCGAAGGACTGCGCGAATATACATCGCAGGAGCCGCATTTGATCGAGGATATAGCACTCTATGAAAAGCTCATCGCGCGAGCGGATTTCTCCGCGCTGTATTCAGAGGCAAAGCGTTGCTTCTATATCGGCTACAATGCCAAAAACGGGAGCTACGGGACCTCTTATTACGATACCTTTATGAGTGAGTTTCGCATCACGCAATATTATGCCACGGCGGCAGGATTTTGTCCGCCGGAGAGCTTCTTTTCACTCTCAAGGCTGGCGATCGGCAGTGGAGGAAGAATGGGCTTTGCCTCATGGAGCGGCACGGCTTTTGAATATTTCATGCCTGCGCTTCTTCTGCCGCATAAGAAAGGCAGTCTCTCGCATGCCGCGCTCGAATATGCCTTCTATATTCAGGAGCGATCGGCTATATCCAAAAGCGCAGGTGGGCATACGCACCGTGTTTTCGGCATATCGGAGAGCGGATATTATCATTTCGACAGCCGCATGAATTATCAGTACCGCGCCTTCGGACTTGAAAAGCTCGCGCTCGATCCCATCTGCGAAAATGCCGCCTGCGTATCACCGTATTCGAGCTTTCTCATGCTCGAATACGGCACGAACGCTGTCCTGCAGAATCTGCGCGCTTTTGCCTCCCTCGGGATGTATGGAAAATACGGCTTCTATGAGGCGCTCGATATGGACAGCGCTCGCGTGGGCGGCGGATACGCCGTGATACGCAGCTATATGGCGCATCATATCGGTATGAGCATAGTCGCATGCGCCAATTACTGCTTCGACGGAATATTTATCCGCAGATTCATGAAAAATCCGCTCATGCGTGCCTCACGGGAGCTTCTTTTCGAGAGGATACCGGCAGTTCCGAAGCGTGCGCCGGTGAGGATATATAAGGAGCATGTGCGGCTTCCGCGGGCTGATATATATGAGGATGAGCTTTCCGACGAAGAGGAGGGTATGCACGAGAGCCGCGGCATCATATCGCCCGAATTTGCGATGGCTTCCAATAATAAGAGCAGGATCATCGCCTCGTCATCGGGCCATATGGCTTTTTATGACGGCAGGGATGCAATAGCTCTTTCGGATTTCGATACCTTTTCGCTCTCGGGAGGCCTTCGTATTGCGCTTTTCATAGACGGGAAAATATATTTTGCCTATCCTCTCGGCATGGGAGATGTAACGGCGAAAAAATATGAATTTTCATCATCGGGCGGATATATGGAATACCGTGCGCTCTTCGGAGACGGCTCGGAAATAAGGAGAATAAGCCTTCGTGCCGAGGTGCTCCCGAACAGGGAGATATTCAGGATAGCGGCATCTGTCGAGGGCGAATACAAAAAAGCAATTGCCATGCTTTATTTTGAGCCTGTGATGACAGAGGAAGCGACGGCGCGGGCGCATAAGAGCTTTGAAAATCTTTTCATAGAAAGTCGGTATTGTGAAGATGAAAGGATACTTCTTTTCTCACGCCGCCGCAGAAGCGAAAACCGCCCTTTCCGCTATCTCGGAGTCAAAGTGACAGGCGGGGCGGATTTAGGATATGATACCATGCGCGATGATATATTGCCCTCCGGCTACGGCGATGCCGATATAGCGGCGCTGGCGGGAGTGAATCGAAAGAACAGAGCGGGTGCTTCCGTTATCCCCGTATGCGTCATGACGGCACAGCTGCGCCACGGAGAGGGATGTGCGGAATTTATCATCGGCTATTCGCGCAATGCGGACGATCTGCTCTTTGAACTTTCCGCCTGCGAAAAGGAAAGAAAAAAACTCGGCATGCGCGACATTTCACGGCTTCAGCGCTTTGCCGCGGGCTACAGCAAGGAGGCGATCTCGCTTGAAAAATATATTCTTTCCGGGATATTCATGCCGAGAAAATATAAGGAGGAAGGACTAAGTGCCGTTTATGAACGGCTGAAAAAGCATCCGATCAAGCAGAGTGCGCTTTGGGAATTCGGCATATCGGGAGACAAACCGATCATTACCGCCTATATCGGCGATTCGGAAGAAGAAAAGCTCCGCAATCTCGAAACACTTCTGCTTCTCTTCAAATATATGTGTATACGCGGTGTGCGATACGACTTTGTGATACTCCATGCCGAGCGGGATCTTTATAATAAAGCGCTCGAGAAGCGGATATATGAGCTGATCTGCGATTGCGGATGCAAGACATTTATAGGTTCGGAAAACGGAATATTTACCGTCAATGACAGTCTGCTTCCCGAAGAAATGAAGTTTTTCATGCGGCATATTTGTCGTGTCTATTTCGATTGCAAGCTTTCCCCTCTCGTATATGCAAGATCGGAACAGAGGAATATCGAGATATCGCCTGATTTCGGGCGCCGCTTGCAGGGGGTTATAAGGACAGAGCCGCTTCCGACAGCGCTCACACCCGATATAAAGGAGACAGAGACAGTAGGCGGAGGCACTTTCCATGAGGAGGGATTTTCGTTTATAAAGCCGCATGGCGGTGCGCCCTTTGCGCATGTGCTTGCAGGCAGAGCCTTCGGCACGGTGATAAGCGAAAATTCTCTCGGCTTTACCTTCTTTACAAATGCCGCTCTGCGCAAGCTCTCGCCTCATACGGCGGATAATATGCGCGAGGACGGGGGTGAGAGACTCGTCCTGCGCATCTATGCTTCGGCGCACGCGACAGGCGAATATAAGGACTATGACCTTATCGCGTGTGCATCCCGCGTAAACTACACCTTTTCCGGCGCAGTATTTTACGGCACGCTCTGCGGATATATGGATTATCAGGTGAAGATAAGCATATGCGGCAGATTCCCCGTAAAAAGAATAGAGCTTTCGCTTGATTGCAGGCACGATGAGCCTGTATACTGCATGGCATATTACACTGTGGTGCCCGATATGGGCGTGCCGCATGGCATGCTCTGCTATGAGGTGAGCGGAAGCGAGATCTTATTGTATAATCTTGCGGATTACGGCACGGGCAGCTTCCATATGAGCGTCGGGGTATGCGGGCACATCGGCGCGGCGACGTATACGGATGCAATATCACTTATCAGCGGCGACAGACTTTCTCTGGGAATGGAGGATATTGCGGCGGCGGCAGTACGTTTCGCGCTTTCTCATCGCGAAAGTGCCGTATTCTATCTCAGTGTCAACAGCGCACACAGATATCTGCCCGAGGGCGAGATCAGCCATTCCTATAGAGAAAGCGGCATCTTTCTCTCAAGCGGCGATGCACTTTTTGACCTGACGGTAAATAAGTGGTTCCCCTATCAGATAAGGGTCAGCAGACTTTTTGCCCGAGCCGCCTTCTATCAGGTGGGAGGCGCATACGGCTTCCGTGACCAGCTGCAGGATGCGCTGGCACTGCTCCCCGAAGCTCCCGAAGAGGCAAAATATCAGATTATCCGTTGTGCGACACATCAGTTCTCGGAGGGAGATGTACTTCATTGGTGGCACAGCGTGCGTGATTTTTCTCCCATGGATTGCGGTGTGCGCACGCGTTGCTCCGACGATATGCTCTGGCTGCCGTATGCCTGTGCCGAGTATATGGCGGTCACGGGAGACAGCTCCGTTCTGGATATAAAAGTCCGCTATCTTTCGTCTCCGCCGCTCTCTCGTGAAGAGCATGAGCGATATGAGCGCGTGCCGTGGGGAGAGGAGAGAGAGGATATATACCGCCATTGCCTGCGGGCAATATGGCATTTTCTCGGCAATATCGGTTTCCACGGTCTTGCCAAGATAGGTGACGGCGACTGGAATGACGGTATGAATGCCGTGGGCTCGGCAGGTAAAGGCGAAAGCATATGGCTTTCGCAGTTTGCGGCGATCGTGCTTTTTCGCTTTTCCGATATCTGCGATATGCGGGGAGAAGCCGAAACGGCACAGTATCTGCGAAAGAAAAGCAGAGAGCTTCATGCGGCGGCACTCTCCTCTTTTGAGAATGACAGATTTCTGCGCGCTTATTATGATAACGGCGATAAGCTCGGCTCGCTCACGTGCGATGAATGTAAAATAGACGCGATATCACAAGCCTTTGCCGCATTTGATCTGTATTTTCTCGGAGGCGGTGAGGAAGAGTGGGATATGGTCAAGACGGCGGTCAAAACCTCGTACGAGCTTCTTTACAGCGAGCGATATAAGCTATACCGTCTGCTGTATCCGCCGTTTGTATCCGGCAAAAATTCGCCCGGATATATCAAAGGATATGTCGCAGGGATACGAGAAAACGGCGGACAGTATACTCATGCCGCTGTATGGGCGGCTCTGGGACTTCTCGCCGCAGATGAATATAAAAAAGGCACACGGGTTCTCTTCGAGATAAACCCGGCGCTTCGCCTGCGCGACGGTTTCCTACGCGATAAATACAAGACAGAGCCGTATGTCATGGCAGGCGATGTTTATGCCAATCCCGACCATATGGGCAGAGGTGGCTGGAGTTGGTATACGGGGGCGGCGGGCTGGTATCGCACGGCAATCATCACATACCTCTGCGGCTATCGGCAGAGAGGCGGATATTTCTGTCTCGAGCCGTGTCTTTCCGATTACTTTGACGGCTTTTCGCTCGCGGTGAATATAAAAAACACGAAATATTCCGTCGATGTACGGCGGGGAGAGAAGAATGTGATACTTCTCGACGGCGAAAAGGTCTGCACCGACGATATTTGCAGTTATCGCTTTTACTTTGACGGCGGTGAGCATGAGGCAATTTTTACGGTGAAAATATAAAAAAGCATTGTGCGGCACTTTTGCGCCGCACAATGCCCCTGTCTGTCGACAAACAGAATAAAATATTACTTTATGTCTTAACGACTTTTGTATGACCAAAAGTACCAAAAGTCATCTAAGACGTTCCCTCTTAGATATCTCCCTGTCAGTTCCCGCTTTGCCAAAGTGCAAACATCATATACCCTCCTGTGCGAACATATCAAGTGAACCGTCCGACCTCGGATAAAGGCAGAAGTACAGGTTCAAATGCAAAGGGGTCTGCTCGATTTTGCTTTGTGCCATGCCGATGCGGCAGGGAACATGCCTTTTCCTCTGCCGGCGTACAGACTTCATGCACGCCCGCCACTCCCTTTATATGCGGAAGGAGTTCAAAAGAGGAATGCCTTTCTCTTTTTGTCCTTTTCGTACTTTTCGGACAGGCGAAAAGTACACCCGTTTATTGTTACTTGTTATATAAAATATACTTTATTGCAAAACTAAAGCATTGTGCGGCACTGTTGTGCCGCACAATGCTTTTAAGGAGCTATGAAAGATCTGATTACAATGGCGTGCTGCAAATGAAAAGCTGTAATCCTTTTGTTTTATACGCCCTTCTTTGCCCGTTCTATCTTTTCAGCTTCCGTGAAGTTGTAGTAAGGAGTTCTTCCGTTGATGGGAAGGATCTTCTGTGTGATAGCGTCGATGATCGTATCGGGCTGAGGGAAGAAGTACTTCTCAAGCTCATATGCGGGGGTTATCCAGTTTCTCGAGCCAACGACGACAGGCGGAGCATCGAGGTAATCAAAGGCAAGCTCGGCTATATTGGAAGCCATATCGCGCATGACGGAATTGCGCTCGCACGCGTCGCCTACGATGACGATCTTGCCTGTCTTTTTGACGGATTCGATGACCTTCTCATAATCGAAGGGAACGATGGAGCGGCTGTCGATGACCTCGGCGGAAATGCCGTATTTTTCTTCGAGCTGCTTTGCCGCGTCAAGCGCACGGTACAGAACCGCACCGATCGTGAGTATCGTGATATCCTTGCCCTCGCGCTTGATATCGGGTTCGCCTATCTTGATTTCATATGAACCCTCGGGAACGCCGCCCTCGTGGAATTCTTCGCCGCGGTCATAAATTCTCTGGCTCTCGAAGAATATGACGGGGTCTGTGCCGTTGAGAGCGGAGGTCATAAGACCCTTTGCATCATAAGGCGTGGAGGGGAATACGACCTTGAGTCCGGGGATATGAGCGGTGAGCGCTGTCCAGTCCTGGCTGTGCTGCGCGCCGTATTTGGAGCCTACGGAGACGCGCAGAATGATAGGCATCTTCAGAATGCCTGCGCTCATCGCCTGCCATTTTGCTATCTGATTGAATATTTCATCGCCTGCACAGCCGATGAAGTCGGCATACATAAGCTCTACGATAGCTCTGCCGCCGCACATTGCATAGCCGACAGCCGAGCCTACGATAGCCGCCTCGGAAATCGGTGCATTGAAGAATCTGTGATAGGGAATAGCCTCGGTCATCTTCTTGTAAACGCCGAAAGCACCGCCCCAGTCGCGGTTGTCCTCGCCGTATGCGATGAGCGTGGGATCCTCATAGAATTTATCTATGATCGGCTCGAAGAGACCGTCGCAGATATTGTATCTCTTCATCTTGGAAACGGGCTTGCCCTCTGCATCAAAGGCGAAGCGGACCTTGCCTGCGATATCCTTGACACGCGGAACGTCTGCTTTATTCGGGATGAGAACCTCGGGCTCTCTGTCATCGAGCTTTGGCTTCTTTTCGTTTGAGAACATGATGGATTCTATGGCATCGGGATGCTTATCGAGATCCATTCTCGGAGAAACGCTGTCGTCTATGGCGAGACGGCAAATCTTTGTCATACGGCGTACGATCGTATCGTGGATCGCATCAAGCTCTGCTTCTGTTGCAACACCGCCGAGTATGAGCTTCTCTCTGTATGCCTTGATCGGATCGGCATTCTTCCATGCCTCTATCTCCTCGGGAGTTCTGTACGTCGATGAATCGGAGGGAGAATGTCCCGATACGCGGTAGGTGACGACCTCAAGGAGAGCCGGGCCTTTTCCGTGGACGAGCAGATCCTTCTTTCTGGTGAAGGCATCGATGACTGCGAGCGGATCATAACCGTTCACTCTCTCGGCATGCATCTGCTCGGGATTGACACCGGCGCCGATTCTGGCAGCCATCTGCCATGCCATTGTCTCGCCTGCCGTCTGACCGCCCATTCCGTAGTGGTTATTGAATATATTGAAGAGGATCGGCAGACCCTCGCCGCTTCCGTTGTCCCAGAGCTTCTTGATCTGATCCATAGCGGACATATTGAGCGCTTCGAGAACAGGACCTCTGCCCATGGCACCGTCTCCGCAGTTGGCTACGATGATGCCTTTCTTTCTGTTGCTTCTCTTATAGAGAGCCGCGCCGAGCGCGATGGGCGCACTACCGCCGACGATGGCATTGTTCGGGAATATACCGAAAGGAATGAAGAATGCGTGCATGGAGCCGCCGAGACCTTTATTGAAGCCCGTGGTTCTCGCAAATACTTCCGCGAGAGCACCGTAGAGCAGGAAGTCGATGGCAAGCTCTTTTGTATTGCCGGGAACTTCCTCCTTGCCCTCCACGACCTTGAGCGTTTCGCCGCCGAGGAAGTTTTTCATGGTATCATAGAGCTCTTTGTCAGAAAGCTTATTGATAGCGGAAAGACCCTTTGCCAGGATTTCGCCGTGGCTTCTGTGCGAGCCGAAGGTAAAGTCATTGATATCGAGGCAGTATGCTTCGCCGACAGCGGAGGCTTCCTGACCGATGGAAAGGTGCGCAGGACCGGGGTTGGTATATTCGACTCCGTTGTAAACGCTCTTTGTCTTTATTTCATTGAGCATCGTTTCAAATTCGCGGATGATCGCCATATCGCGATAAATGCGAACGAGGTCGTCCTTGGAATATATCTTTCTCTCGTCATCCAGAGAAAGGTTGTACTGGCAAACGGGGATATCCTCAAAATGAATATATCCCGGTTCAAAAACTTTTTTGGGGTCTACATATTGACTCTTAGGCATGGTAAATCTCACTTTCCCGACGGATTTTTATTTTTTCTGAAACGGTGACCGCCGAATCCGTAAATTTTTATATAAATTTTATTTTTTTACTCGTCAGATCCGAAAAGATCAGATCATGAACATCGCTTCGCGGATGACTTCGCAAACGGTGGGATGCGGGAATACGAGCTTTTTCACATCGTCTGCGCGCATTTCCTTTTCTACCATCATGGCAGCACCGTAAATGATCTCCGAAGCGTAATTTCCTATCATGTGGACGCCCAGCACTGTTCCGTGCTCCTTATCCGTGATGATCTTGACGATGCCGTCTCCATGCTCATTTTCAGCGACGTATCTGCCGCTGTATTTGAGCGTGACGGAGGTCGTTTTTGCGTTCAGTCCCTTTGCAGCTATGCTTTCGCTCGTCTCGCCGACAGAAGCCACCTCCGGATTTGTATATATGACGGAGGGTATGGAGAGATAGTTGACTCTCTCTCTGCCGCCGAGCATGTTTGCCACGGCGACCTCGCCCTCGCGGTATGCCGTATGCGCAAGCATCGATTTGCCGTTTACGTCGCCTGCCGCCCATACGCCCGGGATATTTGTCTTGCAGTATTCGTCCGTGACGACTGCACCGCGCTCCACCTGAACTCCTATCGATTCGAGCCCGATATCGGCGGTATTGGCGCGTCTGCCGATGGAAACGAGTACCTTGTCCGCCGAGGCTTCACACGGCTTTCCGCCCAGCTCATAGGCGACCTTCCCCGCAGAAACGCCCGTTACCTTTGCGCCGAGCAGAAAATCCACGCTCTTTGCCTTATAGTTGCGCAGGAGGATTTTTGAAATTTCACTGTCGGTAGGGCCCGCTATATGATCGAGCATCTCGATGACGGTCACTTTCGTGCCTATGGAATTGAAATACGAGGCCATTTCCAAGCCGATGCCACCGCCGCCGATGCCGACGAGAGCGCCGAAGGAGCCGACGCCGATGCCGAGAATAAACAGCTCGATGAAGTCAAGCATGACCGTGATCTCGTTTTGTATTGATGGGTGTAACCGAGGGAGTGCGCATGACGCGCCGTGTGCGCGGCGGACCGTGCGGGACTTTCCGACATGATACGCCCGCCGTCTTCCGACAAGGACGAAAACCCGCCGTCCTCTTCATCCAGCTCAAAAACTGCG
>URUL01000039.1 GCA_900551005.1 uncultured Ruminococcus sp.
TACTCACAGGCTCCTACCTCAGCCCCCCCCAAAACAATAGCGCCCTCTGCCCGCGGCCGCCTTTTCGGCTTCCTTCTTGCTTTTGCCCTCGCCTACTCCTATCTCATTCGAATTGAGAAGCACACGGCAGACAAACGTCTTTTCGTGCTCGGGTCCGTATTCGTCTATTATCTCATAGTGCAGTCTGTCGCCGTCGCCCTGCTGGATCACCTGCTGAAGAAAGGTTTTCGGGTCTATCATCTTGATATTGGAGCCGTTCATGGTCTGCTCGATATCCTGCTTGATGAAGGGCAGTAGAACCGCCTTTGCCGCTTCCTTGCCGCCGTCTATATATATCGCGGCGATGAGCGCCTCAAAAGCATTCTCCAGTATAGTAGGCTTGTTCATGCCTCCGCGCATACGCTCCCCGTTGCCGAGATAGAGAAATTCACCGAGATGTATCTCCGCGGCAAAGGCGGAAAGCGAAACACCGTCCACGACGGTGCGTCGGATGAAGGTAAGATCGCCCTCCTGATTTTTCGGATATTCGAAAAAGATGTATTCGCTCGTTATCACGGAGAGGACACTGTCTCCGAGAAATTCCAGCCGCTCATTCGACTGCATTTCACACTTTCCCTTGTGCTCATTCACATAGGAGGAGTGGCGCAACGCTTCTTTTAACCATTCTTTGTTTTTGAACTCATATCCGACTATCTCCTCCAGCTCTCGGCTGTCACGCGGGAAGTCGGCTTTTTCGGTTTTGCTCATAAGATCGATCCTTCTGAATTTTTATGTATTGTCTGCCGCAGACTTTTTCTCGGCAGGCTGAGACGCCGCGGGAAAGCTCTCGGCATGCTTGGCTATGGCGTCCGTAACGCCTGCTTCGGCATAAGCCGAGGCCTGACGTATCGCATTCTTGACGGCATTCGCGTCTGAATTTCCGTGTGCCTTGATAACAGGCTTGGAAAGTCCGAGAAAAGGTGCGCCGCCGTATTCTCTCGGGTCAAAAAATTTGCGAAGTCCCTTCAGCCTGCGTCGTACGGCAAGTCCCGCAAGCTTCGCCGTAAGCCCGCTGCCGAAAAGCTCCTTGAGTCTTTTCATCGCATATTTTGCGATACCTTCACTCGTTTTCAGCATGATATTTCCGCTAAATCCGTCGCATACGAGCACATCGCATACGCCGAAAGGCACTTCTTTACCTTCTACATTGCCTACGAAATTTATATCTGCCGCTTCCTTCAGCATGTTGTGCGCCTCAACTATCGTCGGCGTGCCCTTGTGCTCCTCTGTGCCGTTATTGAGAAGCCCCACTCTCGGACTCTCTATGCCGTATACCTTCTGCATATAGGCGGAGCCGAGATAAGCAAACTGAACGAGATATTCGCTCGTCACCGTAACATTGGCACCGCAGTCCAGCATCAGTATCGGCATCTCATAGCAGAGCAACATTCCGAGAGCGGCACGGCGAACACCCTTTATTCTGCGTACGATAAGTGTAGCTCCCGTGAAAAGCGCGCCTGTATTGCCGCAGGAAACAACGGCATCACCTTCTCCGTCGGCAAGCATATGAAGTGCTTTTGCCATAGAAGATTTGTGCTTGGAGGAGGCTGCGAGCATCGGACTGTCCTCCATGGAAATAAAGCTCGGCTCATCGACTACCGTATAATCCTCCGCTTTCTCTCCGAGGGCGGCAAGCGTGTCGAGGATACTCTTTCCGTCTCCGACGAGGGTCATATCTGTTCCGTATTCTCTTCTTGCCAGAACAGCGCCTTTTATGATTTCGGCAGGCTCATGATCTGCTCCCATAACGTCAAGTATTATTTTCATATCCATTCCTCCGGGTTTATAATATAATTTAGTATACACCATTTTCAACATAATTTCAATATTAAATTTAAAATAATTATATATTAAATAAATTCTTTCTGCGTCGTTCTGCGTTTCTACAGAAAAAAGCGCGGCATCCGCCACGCTTTTTCGTGTATTTTACGATATTTCTCCGTTATTTTCTGCCGCAGCCGCAAGAGCCTTCGCCCGTATCGCCTCGGATACTTGAAAGGGCAGGCGGATAAAATTCATCCACGGGGAAAGCAATATGCTTGAATATATCGCAGGGATTATCGGCATTGGGAGAGATGCATTCCTTCTCGGGAACCGTATATTCGCTTCCCGATACGAGGAACTGACCGGGGCGCTCTATTCTCACTACGGAGAAGAAGCCGAGAGAAACGAGCAATCTCTTTCCCGTTTCCTCGAAGCAGAGCCTTCCGGATATGCATCCGCATACAGATTCGGGCATGTCACCGTCGGTGATGCAGTTTTCGTGCGGACAGGTTGCCGGCTGTGAGCTCATGGAGCCGCAGCAGGAGCCGCCGTTTCCGCCACAGCAGGAGCTCGGATTGCATCTGCAAAATTCCATGATTCTGGCGCCGAGAACGATCGGATCTACGATCTCGAGAACGGCGGTCGGCAGATTGTTGCTCATATTCTCCTTGAGTTTTCCGCCGTGACAGAAGCAGTTGTTTTCGGGATCACTCTTGAAAATATTGACATTTCCTTCGCTGCCGTAGAGAATGACCTGCTTTTCAACGATGGCAATTCCCTCCACTTCCTGCGGTCTGCCCATGCATGTGCAGCATTCCGCTACGACTTTAACATATATTCTCATGTTGATATGATAGAAGCCTCTGTTGAAAGGAACAGGGTCTACCGAGAGAGATGCGGAAACGACCTGTGCACATTTTACTCTCGCGTTTGAGCTGCGGTCAACCGTCTCGTTGCCAGCATCTGTTAAGTAAACGGGAACATCCTCGAAGCAATCCTTGTCTCGGCAGCTGTCGAGAATCCTGTTTGTGTCTATATAAACCGTATCGCGTCCGCCGAAGCATGGCGATGAGTTTCTGTTATCGGGCATAAAAATATCCTCCAAATAAAAATGTAAATGAGTTTGCAAAGAATTTGCTCTCATGCTACATTTTATGCCGGAGGCGTAAAATTGTGTTTAAAAACGGCGCATAAGCGGAAAATATGCAAAACCGCGTCGATTACGGGATTATTGCTCCGTTTTATCGCGATATTCCGGGTAAACGGTGCGCGCTCCAAAAAACCGGTCGCACTTATGGAAGTGCGACCGGTTTTACAGATGAAATCAGTTCAGCAATATTTCTTGACGAGCTCGGAAGCATCAGATTCGGCGAGTGAGCATGTCATCACCACATCTATCTGATGGTTTTCACAGAGAGCTGCCGTCTCCTTGACAAAGCTGTCCAGCTCGGAAAGATCATTTCTGCAGATCTTGAGGGCAGAATCGATGAATATATGTGTGATATCGTGATTGGAAGCATGGATTCCGGCAACAAAGCCATAAAGCTCTTCGCCGTCTGCTATTGCATATTCGTCTGTATTGACCAGTCTTGCCTTGTATGTTACGTCATAACGGAGCTTCTCGCCCTTTTCGAGACAAACAACAGAGCCTTCCGATTTCTCGGCGGTAGTATTCACCATCTCCACAAGAGTCTTCGTCTTGCCTGTGCCTTTGACGCCGATGATAATTTTCAACATAATAAACCTGCTTTCCCGACGGAAATATTATGCGCGATCCGCACCGTCCGTCTGCGGCGTCCTATGGATACAATCACGCATTTTCTTCTGTTATCATAATACAATAAAATTGCGATTTTTGCAATATGTTTTGAGATAAATATCAAATTTTATTTAGTTTTTACAAAACTTCATCCCGAAAATCGGTATAATTTACAATGCCGTGCAAATTTTACGGCTTTATCACTCTTTTGATGTTTTTTTCAAGCTTCACACGCGGCAATATCATCTCCCTGCCACAACCGAGACAGGTGACCTTTATATCCGAGCCGGTGCGTTCCACACGCATCCTGCTGTCGCCGCAGGGGTGCTTTTTCTTCATCTCGAGAATATCGCCCGCATCAAATCTCACTATATTCATAGCCGCCTCCCAACGCCGCTTTCGCGGAATATCAAGCCAGAGCGAACTGCGAATTGTAGAGCTCGGCATACATACCGCCCGCCGCAAGCAGTTCGCTATGCGTTCCGCTCTCTTTTATTCCGTCCTGCGTGACAACGATGATCTCATCGGCATTCTTTACCGTGGAAAGCCTGTGAGCCACGACGATCGTCGTTCTGCCGCGGCAGAGCTCATCAAGCGAATGCTGTATCGCCGCTTCTGTCGCGTTGTCGAGCGCAGAGGTCGCCTCGTCGAGAATCAGTATCGGCGGATTCTTGAGAAATGCCCTCGCTATCGAGATACGCTGCTTCTGACCGCCTGAGAGCTTAACGCCGCGTTCACCCACAAAGGTGTCGTATCCTTTTGGCAGGCTCATGATGAAATCATGGATATTCGCATTTTTCGCGGCTTCCTCGACCTCGGCTTCCGTAGCATTCGGACGTCCCCAGAGGATATTCTCGCGTATCGTTCCCGTGAAGAGGAAAACATCCTGAGTCACTATGCCGATATTGGCGCGCAGAGATGATAACGTATAGCCGCGGATATCTCCGCCGTCCACCGTTATGCTTCCGCCGCTTATCTCATAAAACCGCGGTATCGCATGGCATATCGTCGTTTTTCCGCTTCCCGAAGGACCGACGAGAGCGACTGTCTCCCCGCTCTTTATATCGAAGCTGATATCGGAGAGCACCTCTTTTCCGCCGTCGCCGTAGGAGAGCGTGACATTATGAAAAGCGATATCACCATGCGCCTTTCCGAGAGAACGCGCGTCCTCCGCATTTCTCTCCATCGGCGTATCTATCAGCTCGCAGAAGCGCGTAAAACCACTCATGCCGTTCTGCAACTGCTCGACGAAGTTGATGAGATTTTTTATCGGTGTCAGAAAGATATTGACAAAAATAATGAACGTCGCAAAGTCGGTGACGGTGATCATACCCTTGTATGTAAATATCCCGCCGAAAACAAAGATGACTATATTCAGAACATCGATAATGAAATTGTTTCCCGAGAAAAATTCCGCCATTGCCTTATAGGATTTTCTCTTTGCCTCAATGAAGTTTGAATCGTTTTCACGGAATTTTTCAAGTGCATACGGCTCACAGGTAAACGCCTTGGAAACGCGTATTCCCGCAATATTGTTTTCGAGAACGGCGTTTATTTCCGCCGTCTCGACACGCGATTCCTTGAAAGCGGCGCTCATTTTCAGTCGCTTTCTCGCCGCATACCAGATAAGCACGGGAATAAAAGCGAAAATGATCGCCGTAAGCGGCAGATTGATCGAGCTCATGAGGAAAAAGGACGGTATCAGCAGAAGAACGGCAAGTATCACGTCCTCAGGTCCGTGATGCGCCAGCTCGGAAACCTCCTGCAGGTCATTTATGATGCGCGACATGATCGCGCCTGTTTTGTTATTGTCAAAATACTTGAAAGGAAGACGCTCGAGATGCTCAAACGCCTCTCTTCTCATATCAGACTGCATATAAACGCCCACCATGTGACCGTAATACTGCATGAAATATTTCAGCCCCGCTTTGACAATATAGATCAACAGCAGGGCGGCAGCCCAGATGATCAGCGCACGCAGCTTGGAATTGGGAATGTAGTCATTGAGCATGGAGCGCGTTATCATCGGGTAGAAAAGATCGCATGCCGCGAGCAGTCCCGCGCAGAGCAGGTCAAGAAGAAACAGCTTTTTATGCGGCTTGTAATAACTGATAAAACGCTTTAACATTTCGGTTAGATTGCCTTTCGGTTTGCCTTTTTGTCTTTAAATATACGGTTTTTGCCGTTTCTCAGCCAAGCTCGGAAATTCTCTTTTCAAGCTCCGCCTTTCTGTCCTCATAGCCGGGCTTTCCGAGGAGAGCAAACATGTTTTTCTTGTATGCCTCGACGCCGGGCTGATTGAAGGGATTGACGCCGAGCAGATAGCCGGAAACCGCGCATGCCTTCTCAAAGAAGTATACGAGATATCCGAAATCGTATGCGCTCCTTGAATCCAGCTCGAGTATGATGTTCGGAACGCCGCCGTCGGTATGCGCAAGCACCGTTCCGAGGAATGCCTTCTGGTTGACGGTATTGACCGATCTTCCCGCAAGGACGCCGAGCCCGTCGGCATCGTCAATGTCTGAGGGCACGGTGAAGCCGTCCTCGTTATCGATATTGATAACGGTCTCAAACATCACTCTTTCGCCTTCCTGAATGAACTGACCGATAGAATGCAGATCGGTGGAATACGTTGCGGAAGAGGGATAAATGCCCTTTCCGTCCTTGCCCTCGCTCTCACCGAAAAGCTGCTTCCACCATTCGCATGTCATTGTAAGCGCGGGATCGTTTACGGCGAGTATCTCAACGCTCTTTGCGTTTCTGTATTTGCTTCCGCGATAGAGCAGATTGCGGACTGCGGCATATTTGAGACAGTCGTTATTTTCGAAATCCTCGCCTGCAAAGTCAGCATGAGCTTTTGCCGCACCGTCGAGCATGGCATCGATATCCGCGCCGGAAACGGCGATGGGAAGCAGACCCACGGCGCTGAGTACGGAATATCTGCCGCCGATATCGTCGTCTACGACAAAGCTGTCATAGCCGAACTCATTTACCTGAGAACGGAGCGCGCCGCGCGCCTTGTCCGTGGTCACG
Source organism: uncultured Ruminococcus sp. (assembly GCA_900551005.1). GTDB lineage: Bacteria > Bacillota > Clostridia > Oscillospirales > CAG-272 > Apopatosoma. The sequence goes on from URUL01000039.1 coordinate 6,596, forward strand.
AAAATTCTGTCCTTGATGCCGTCGGCACCGTATTTCTTTATCAGCAGGTCGCGGAATACGCGGAAAGCGATGGCAGGCTCTGTCGTCGTTCCGGACTTTGATATTACATTTATGCAAATATCTTTATCTTCACATATAGAAAGAATATCTTGCAGATGCATAGAAGAGATGTCATTTCCAACAAAATAGATATCGGGCGTATCCTTCTTCTTGTTGTTGTAAAAGGCACCGTGAACAAATTCTATCGCGGCACGCGCGCCGAGATAAGAGCCTCCGATGCCGATAACGATAAGAACATCGCATGACTTCTTTATCTTCTCGGCAGCTGACTTTATGTGCTCGATATTTGCCTTGTCATAAGTAACGGGAAGGTCGAGCCAGCCGAGAAAATCATTTCCCTCTCCCGTGCGCTCGGTAAGCGTTTTCGAAGCCCGGATGGTCTCTTCCTTGATGGAAGCGAGCTCATTTGTGCTGATGATGCCTCCGAGATATTTGTCTGAAAATCTGATTGCCATTTTTATTACCTCTTTCTGAAAATTTCCAAATAAATTTTCATTTTTTAGTTTCAAATCGTTAAGCCCGCGCCGCCTCGCTTTTCATCCGTATGCCCGCATGAGGCACGCTCGTCCTCACGGCAGAGATGAGAAGATAAGCATCTGCGGGTCTTGCCTCCGTCATTTCCGTCCACAGACATGACAAATACATTGTCGTCTATCTTCGGGCAGTAATGTGAGGTCAGCTCCGCTCTTTTGTTTTCCGACATACTTCCTCCGAAAAAGATTTTTTCTTAATCTTCCGCAAAAAAATGCCGTTTATTCGTTTTTCGTTCTCTACTCATTGAGGTCAAGTCTCATCCATGTCGTCGTCTTCGCTGTATCGTTTCACTTTCGATTCGCGAAAACCGTCCACGCCTGCTCTCTGCATAGCTCCGAATATTCTGTGGCGCAGTCCTTTATTGTCCTTCTCCAGCCCGAGCAGAAGCTGCTTCATCTCCTCGCGCTCGGTATGCTTGTTTGCGGGGCAGGAGCTTTCGACCACGGGCAGATTCGCATGCAGAGCGAAATATTTTATATCCTTTTCCTGCGCGTATACCAGCGGCCGTATCACGGTGATATCACTTCTGTCCAGATACGTCACGGGAGCAAAGCACCCTATTCTGCCCTCATAAAAAAGATTCAGCATAAAGGTCTGCACGGCATCGTCGAAATGATGCCCGAGCGCCACCTTGTTACAGCCGAAAGCCTTCGCCGCATCGTTGAGCATGCCGCGTCGCAGCTTGGCACAGAGCGAGCAGGGATTATTCTCTTTTCTGATATCGAAAACGATCTTTGCAATATTGGACGGAACGACGTGATATTCCACATGGAGCCTGCGGCAGAGCTCCTCCACCTCAGAATAATCCGCGGGCGCTCTCCCTCCGCCGAGATCATCAAACTTCATATCTATCGTGATGGCGATGAGCTCATATTTCTTCGGATAAAAGCGGCGCAGCTCCGCCATGGTCCAGAGCAGCGAGAGCGAATCCTTGCCGGCGGAAACTCCCACGGCTATCTTGTCGCCCTCTTCTATCATGTTATAATCGTCAGCCGCACGCCGCGCATAGCTGAGCAACCTTTTCAAACCTTTCAAAATAAATCCCCATTATATTTAATATACATTTCATAATAGCAGAAAAGCCGCAGCATTTCAATAGTATTTTCCAAAATTCTTCTTGTTTTTTGAAAAACTGGAAATATGTTGCATTCCGTTTTCCGCATAAATTTCTCCCTTTTACGGCAATACTTTCTCTTACAAGGTGTCAAAAGCACCGTTATAAATGCTTTTTTTGTCGGAAACGGAGCACGCTATGTATTATAATAAAGTCGAAATATGCGGAATAAACACCTCTAAGCTGAAAACGCTGACGGCAGAGGAAAAAGAACGTCTTTTGCGTGCCGCCGCAGAGGGAGATAAGAAGGCAAGACAGGACCTCATCGACGGAAATCTCCGTCTCGTGCTCAGCATCGTTCAAAGATTCGGCGGCAGAGGGGAAAATCCCGACGATCTCTTTCAGGTCGGCTGTATCGGACTGATAAAGGCAATCGATAATTTCGACCTCAATGTCGGGGTGAAATTTTCCACGTATGCCGTTCCCATGATCATAGGAGAAATCCGAAGATATCTGCGCGATAACAATATGCTCCGAGTCAGCCGCGGTACGCGCGATCTCGCCTATAAGGCTCTCTCCGCAAGAGATGCTCTCTCAAAGAAGCTCTCTCGCGAGCCGACGATCAAGGACATTGCAGAGGAGACAGGCGAAAGCGAAAGGAATATTTCCGACGCGCTCGATGCGATCATGGCGCCCGTATCGCTGTATGACCCGGTCTACAGCGACAGCGGCGGCGATTCTATATATGTAATGGACCAGATAAAGGACGAAGCGAACAGCGATGAAAACAGGCTCGAGAGCATAGCTCTTTCCGAAGCGATGAAAAGACTGTCCGAGCGAGAAAAGAAAATTATTTCCCTGCGCTTCTACCGCGGCAAGACGCAGATGGAGATTGCCGATGAAATCGGCATCTCGCAGGCACAGGTCTCTCGTATAGAAAAGGGCGCGCTCGAGCGGATAAAAAAACAAATTTGATCTCAGATAAAAGGCGAATCTGACGGCGCCGTCCGATATTCTTTTTCGGCATTTCTTCCGAAATGATTTTTCTGCGATTCTTTGCGGCAGGTAAAAAACTGCCGCATTCTTTTTTGTAAAAATCTCATTTTTACGATTTACTTTTTGCGGGATCTGTGGTAAAATAATTTTATATGCAGAAAGGAGCCATGCCATGCGTCTCGACAAATTTTTGACAGAAACGGGAACACTCAGCCGAAGCGAAAGCAAAAAGGCGGCAAAAAGCGGCAGAATATGCGTAAACGGTGTGCCCGCCCGCGATACTTCAGTACATATATCACCGGAGACCGATGTCGTAACGCTGGATGGAATGCCGATAAAATATTCCCGCTACACATATATAATGATGAATAAGCCGGACGGGCTCGTCTCGGCAACAGAGGACGAGCGCGAGGAGACCGTGCTCTCTCTACTGCCCGAAAACCTGCAAAAAATCGGACTTTTCCCCTGCGGCAGACTCGATAAGAATACACTCGGGCTTCTGCTCCTGACAAATAACGGCGAGCTTGCGCATTATATGCTCTCGCCTTCCCGCCACGTGGAAAAGACGTACAGGTTTGAATGTGCATCGCCGCTATCGGAAGCAGACGTCAGCCTGCTGTGCCGCGGCGTCGATATAGGCGAAAAAACATCCACAAGAGAAGCCAAGGTCACGCTTTCCTTCCCCGACCGCGGCGAGATAACCGTCACCGAGGGCAAATTTCATCAGATAAAGCGGATGTTTCTCGCAATAGATAATAAGATAACATACCTTGAGCGTATCGCCTTTGCGGGCATACCGCTCGATGCTTCTCTCTCACGCGGAGAGTGGCGATTTCTCACGGAAGAGGAAATAGCCATGATAGAAAAAACAAAACCGACAAAATAATTACGGAGGTAAAAATGAATATACTCGAAAGACTTTCCCTCGAGCTGAATATCAGGCTCCCGCAGGTAGAAGCCGCGGTGAAGCTGATAGATGAAGGGAATACCATTCATATCAATGCACGATACCGCAAGAAGGTCACAGGCTCACACGACGATGAACAGCTCCTTGCGCTCTTTGACAGGCTAAATAATCTAACCACACTGGAAAAGCGCAAGGAGGAGGTACGCGCGGCGATCACAGAGCAAGGAAAAATGACACCGGAGATAGACGAAGCTCTCGAAGCCGCACAGATACTCGCGGAAATAGAGGATATCTATCGCCCGTTCAAGCAGAAAAAGAAAACGCGCGCTTCTCTTGCACGTGAGCGCGGTCTCGAGCCGCTTGCCGAACTTCTCTGCGAACAGCGCGATACATACGAGCCTTGCCTCGAGGAAGCCGCGGCATCTTATACAGATGAAGAAAAAGGTGTCGAGAATGCGGAAGCGGCTCTCTTCGGCGCCATGGATATCATCGCGGAGAATATTTCCGATAATGCGGATTTCCGCAAGGATATCCGTGCTCTTACCTTTGACAATGCTTTTCTCACGGTCAAGAATACCAAGGATGAAGATTCCGTTTATTCCATGTATTACGATTATACGGATAAGGTTTCCGCTGTTCCCGCGCATCGCGTGCTTGCGGTCAACCGCGGCGAAAAGGAAGAATTTCTCAAGGTAAATGTTGAGATTTCCAAGGATATAATACTCAATTATCTCAGCTACAACACCGTTACGAACGCAAAAAGCCCCGCGGCAAAATATCTCTATGCCGCCATCGCCGACAGCTATGACCGTCTCATCGCCCCCTCGATAGAGCGGGAAATTAGAAGCGACCTCTTCGACAAGGCGAGTGAAGGTGCGATAAAGCTCTTCTCTCAAAACCTGAAGAACCTGCTGATGCAGGCACCTATAAAGGGCAAGACCGTTCTCGGCTTCGACCCCGGATACCGAACAGGCTGCAAGCTCGCCGTAGTAGACAAAACCGGCAAGGTGCTCGATACGGCAGTCATCTATCCCACAAAGCCGCAGGAGCGCATTGAGGAATCCAAACGCATCATCAAGAAGCTGATAGAGAAATACGATATAGACGTTATTTCGATAGGCAACGGCACTGCCTCCAAGGAAAGCGAGATATTCATAGCAGATACTCTGCGCGAGCTCGGCACAAAGACAAAATACATCATGACAAACGAAGCCGGCGCTTCGGTTTATTCCGCATCAAAGCTCGGCGCGGCGGAATTCCCCGATTTCGATGTCACACAGCGCAGCGCCGTATCCATAGCCCGCAGAATACAGGATCCGCTTGCGGAGCTTGTCAAGATCGATCCGAAATCAATAGGCGTAGGTCAGTATCAGCACGATATGAAGCAGAGCCGCCTGGACGAATCCCTTTCCGGCGTTGTGGAGGACTGTGTAAACGCCGTCGGCGTCGATGTAAATACAGCCTCCTTCTCCCTGCTCGAGCATATCTCGGGAATCAACGCCGCCTCCGCAAAGAACATCGTGAAATACAGGGAGGAAAACGGCGAATTTTCAAGCCGTTCGCAGATACTCAAGGTTCCGCGCATCGGAGCGAAGGCATATGAGCAGTGTGCGGGATTTCTGCGCGTGGCAGGCTCACGCGAGCCCCTTGACAATACGGGCATACATCCCGAATCCTACGACAAGGCAAAGGAAATACTGAAGAAATTCGGTTATACGGCAAAAGATGCCGCATCGGGCATTCCGGGAATCACAAAAGCAGCGGAAGCTTACGGCATAAAAAAGCTTGCGGATGACATCGGCATCGGCGAACCTACCGTTGCCGATATAGTAAAGGAGCTGGAAAAGCCGGGACGAGATATACGCGATTCCCTGCCCACACCGGAGCTTCGTTCCGACATTCTCGATATGTCCGATCTCACACCCGGCATGGTGCTGGACGGTGTCGTCCGCAATGTTATTGACTTCGGGGCATTCGTCGATATAGGCGTTCATCAGGACGGGCTCGTCCACGTATCGGAAATATGCGATAAATTTATAAAGCATCCGAGCGAAAAGCTCTCCGTCGGCGATAAGGTGAAGGTGCGCATCAAGAGCATAGACCTCCAGAAGAAACGCATTGCTCTTTCCATGAAAAATTTATAATTTATTATAAATCAAAATCGTTTTTTCTCATAAACAATTTTTTTGGCACTTTTTTGTATAATATTCACAAATTACTTTTTAAAAATTTGTTTTAAAAAACTCTTTCCAAATCGCATCTTTTTTGTTATAATAGGATCGTACATTTTTATGCGCTGATGTCGCATATATATTCGGCTTTCGACGGCAACCGAAGACCGTGCAAAATAATTTGTTTTTGTTGCCGAGAACGGAGTCTTTATATGGCAAGCTTATCACTCAGACATATTTATAAGAAGTATCCCGGCGGTGTTACAGCCGTTTCGGATTTCTGTCTGGAAATCAAAGATACTGAATTTATTATCTTCGTCGGTCCTTCCGGCTGCGGTAAGTCCACAACTCTGCGTATGATCGCAGGCCTTGAGGAAATCACGGAAGGCGAGCTTTACATCGGAGACAAGCTCGTAAATGATATCGCCCCCAAGGACAGAGATATAGCGATGGTTTTCCAGAACTACGCTCTTTATCCTCATATGACCGTTTTTGATAACATGGCATTCGGTCTTAAGCTCCGCAAGATACCGAAGGAAACGATCAAGCGCAAAGTGGAAGAAGCTGCCCGCATACTTGATATTTCCCATCTGCTTGACAGATACCCGAAGGCTCTTTCCGGCGGTCAGAAGCAGCGTGTTGCACTCGGTCGTGCCATCGTTCGTGATCCCCAGGTATTCCTTCTTGATGAACCGCTTTCCAACCTCGATGCTAAGCTTCGTGCATCAATGAGAACGGAGATCACAAAGCTCCATTATGACCTCGGTGCTACATTTATTTACGTTACACACGACCAGGTAGAGGCTATGACTATGGCTACCCGTATCGTCGTCATGAAGGACGGTATCATCCAGCAGGTCGACAGCCCTCAGAACCTTTACGACTACCCTGTAAACAAGTTCGTTGCAGGCTTCATCGGCACACCGCAGATGAACTTCATCAAGTGCACTCTCGTTAAGGAAAACGGCGGCGTATATCTCAGCTTCGGCGATATCAAGCTCAAGCTCCCCGAGGGCAAGGCTAATGCTCCCGAGCTTCAGGAATACATCGGCAAGGAAGTTATCGCCGGTGTTCGTCCCGAATGTATCCACGATACGCCCGCTCAGGTCGAAGCTCTCAAGGATTCCTCTTTCGAAGCATATGTTGATGTTACGGAGCTTATGGGTGCTGAGATCTATCTCTACCTCATCGCAAACCGCGTTGTCGTAGACGAAGAGCTCGCAAGAAAGAAAAACATGGTTATCGATAAGTCCGGCGAACAGAATCTTATCGCTCGTGTTTCTCCTCGTTCTCAGGCTCGCACAGGCGACACCATAAAGATTGCCATCGATACCGAAAGAGTTCACATCTTCGATAAAGATACAGAAAAGTGCATCATTCACTAAACAAATCCGGGTACGGCTTCTGCCGTACCCTTTCTGTTTGTCGAAAAAGTATGTGCCTGTCACTTTATAGGAAAAGGAACAATAAACGAGAGTACTTTTTGCCTGTCCGAAAAGTACGAAATAGACAAAAAGAGGAAAGGATTCCTCTTTTGAACTCCTTCCGCATACGCGACCGAGCCGCAGGAAGCGTGCCAAGCAAGTGCGGACGGTGGGCAAAGCAAAAAATACGGTTTTCCTCCCCATGGCTTTCTCTATACCACGCGTGCGAACACATCCCACGAAATTGCCGAGCAGAGTCGCGTATGCTCTGGTTCCACGCCCACATAAAAATGTGTGGCGGGCGTGTATGAAGTCTGTGCGCTGACAGAGGAAAAGGCATGAACCCCTGCCGTATATCGCCATGGCACCGAGCAAAGTCGAACAGATGCCTTGACATTTGAGCTGTGTTCCTGCCTTTATCTGTGGTCAGACGGTTCATTCGATATGTACGCACCAGAGGGCGTATATGGTTCGCACTTTGGCAAAGCGGGAAATGACAGGAAGATTTCTAAGAGGGAACGTCTTAGATGACTTTTGGTCATGCAAAAGTGGGGTAAGATACAAAGTGATTATTCCAGTCTGCTTATGAAAAAGACCGCCGAGGGGTGCCTTCCATAGAGCAGTATACTCGAACTGACAGGAAAAGGACGAAGAATTGCAAAAATTCCTCGTCCTTTTTTCTTGACAAGCACTGCATTTGTAGACACAAATGCATATAGTGAAATGTTTTGCTTCCGCAAAACGTGAAATAATGTGCTACCGCACATTGTGAAATATCTCGCCTTGCTCGATGTGAAATGAAATTTGCCCACGTCCGCGCAAGCGGACATTTCACATTTGCGGAGCAAATATTTCACCGCAAAGCGATTTCACTTGCCCGAAAGGGCAAATTTCGTTGCGTACCTGCTCTATGGCAGGTACGCAGAGGCGGTCTTTTTCCATATTATTTCTCAGCTATTGTCACATCTGCGGGGAGAATATTTGCCTGCTTATAAACGATCTCGAGTATTTGCGAGAGCTGATTCGGCTGGAGCCCCTCGCTCTTGACGATGATATTTGCCTTGTTCCCGTTGATCACGGCTACACATTCCTCAAAGCCTTTTGCCTTGATGAGCGTTTCGATATTCGCTTCCTTTTCTATTGTCGCCGCTATGGCAGCGATATCGGCAAGTGCCTGTTCCTTTGCCGCATCAAGGCTCTTTTCATCGTCTACGACACCCTGCAAAACTTCCATTGCCTCGTCTCTTGCTCGCTGTCTCTCGATCTGTGATGCCGCAAAATAATTGGAATTCGTATCTTCTTTGCCTCCGACATCGACATTACCCGAGGGCTGATCACCTGCGGCCGGGTCATCATTGTTATGACCGAAAATGACCCAGTTTACATAAACGGCAGCACCTATGAGCAGTACCGAAAGGACGATGACAAGATTGCGCACACCGAACTTTTTAAAGCCTTTTTTGATGCCGTCTCCCGTAAAAATACTGCCGAATTTAAAGTTGCGTTCTTTTGCCTCGGGAAGACTGAGCACAGCTTCCTCGCCTTCAATCTGATTTGCCATTCCGGCTCTCATGGCGGCTCTCTCTTCGTTTCTCATAATAAATCTCCTTCAATATAAAATTTATTTTATTCCGACAATACAGATTCTGTTGCTCGGAAGTCCCAGTGCAGTTGATATGACCGAGATCACCTTTGCCTGAATATTCGGGTCATCTCCGCCGCGGCATGCCACCGAAACGCCTTCTATCGGCGGATAGATCTCCTTTTGAAGTATCAGTGTGCCTGCACCGTTTTCTTTGCGCACGGTTATATATTCCCTGTTCATGCTTCCGTCTTCCGTCTTTTCGTCTGAAACATAAACATACTGTACACCGTCGCTTACGGTAACGATAACACTTACATTGTCCGAACCCGTAATTTGCCCTGTTATGGTTCTAATTTTATTCTCTAAATTCTCTATATATGCCAAAGTTGCATTATCTTCTTTATTTTCAGAGGTATTTTTTTGTACGCCCGCATTTTTCTGCCCCGATGAGCCGATTATAACAAGCAGAACGCCCGCAATGCCGAGCACTGCCAAAATAACAAGCTTCATTTTCGGAGGCATATCCTTAAGCTTGATTTTCATTTCATCACCCCCTGCGCTCAACGGCTATTTCGGTTTTACCGAGGAACATTTCTTCCAGATCCGCTTTGATTTTTTCCGCCTTTGCATCACTCGGCAAGATGACTGTCAGCTTCTTTATCTCCACAGCTGAAATATCGCTTTCATCGAGCAAAACCTCAACGCAAACGCTGTCCTTTTCATAACCGTACTTTTCGCAGAGGTAATTTCTCACGGATGAGGCAATATTTTGCCTTGTCTGCTCGATCAGTATTTTTTTCGCATCCGCCTGTCCCCCTGTTTCATAGACTGTGCCGCTTTTTATATCGGAAACATAGCCGGACAGCCCGCCGATGATTTTCACGCCGGGAATACAGATCGCAGCCGCCGTGCAAAGCAGGCAGATATATCGGATGTACTTTTTCATCTCTCCCTCAGGAGAGAGATTGATCGCGAGTCCGCTCGCCGCAAGTATGCAGACAAGCATATAGACATAGCTTTTTATTTCTTCCATAATAAGCCACCTTAAGAAATACCGGCGAGCACCGCCAGCGCAAAGATGAAGAACACTCCCGTCACCGCGGAAAGCGAAACAAAAAAGCCGACTATCCCCGCCGTATCCGAAAGAAATCTGCTCTCCTTATCCAAGCCGAGCATCGCCGCAAAAGAAGAAGAAAGCTCGAGGAGACTTTTATTTATCAGCATGCAGATGATCGGAGATATCGTCATCAGGCAGACCGCCGCGGAGCCTGCTATTCCGACGACGGAGCGTATCGTGCCGATACTGCCCGTTATGGCAGTCAGAGCCTCGTTTATGGCACTGCCGACTATCGGAATAAAACTGCCGACGGCAAATTTGACACCCTTGAGTGCGAGAGAGTCGGCGCTTCGCGTGATGATATTCTGAAAGGCAAGCGTGACCGACAGGAGCAGCATGATGAAAGAAAGAATATACGTCACCGTCTTTTTCACGGTTGCCGTTATCCCCGAAAGTCCCGAATTTCCGCACATGGCAGCACCTGCCGATATGGCAAAGCACATCTGTATCAGCGGAAAAAGCACACCCGAGCATATATTTTCGAGAATGGCAAGAGCCGCCGTAATGATTCCTCCCGAAACAGCCGCCGTCGTGACCTTTCCGCTCGCATAAAGCAATGCCGTCATCACGGGAAGCACCTTTGTCATAAATCCCGAGATCCCCATGATAAAATCCTTTGTCATCGAAAAAAGCGAGCCTGTCGCCTCATATATGGCGGCGCAGATGCAAACCGATGATATATAGGAAAAAACGCTTTTCACTGATGAGCTGGCTATGCTGTCGCCGAGAGCTCCGAGCACGGATGATATGACAAGGATGCCGAGCAGAAAGGCAAAGCTTTTTACCGCCTGCGGAAATGCCGATGAGAGCATCTTTCCCACCGCCTGAAGAAAAAATCCGATATTCAGCTTATCGGAAAGTCCCGTAGCTGTGGACGTAAAAAGATCGGACGGAATATACTCGCGTATTTCTTCCGGTATGCCCTCATATACAGAGTCCTGCCCGAAATCGGCAGTGTCATCATCGGTTATATCTTCCGCATAAAGAGTGGTGGAAAATAAAGCAATGATAATCATTAAAGAGAC
>URUL01000040.1 GCA_900551005.1 uncultured Ruminococcus sp.
ACCTATGATTAATGTTTACCTCCTACTCGATTAGGCTATTTGATGTATTTTCTTGAGGCCTGATATGGAACTGGTAAGTTTGGATTTTTGGGGATATGCTACTTTAGCAGGTCTTTTAAAAGTATCTGGTTGTTCTGTCTCATATATTCCTTGCGGGCTTCCATGAGAGTTTCCCAAGAAGCCGAGTATTGTTCGCGGTCTACATTGAAAGCTTCAGATCCTGCTGAGTCTAACTTCCGGAGTAACATGCCTACAGTCAGCTGGTTGGTATCGCATCCCGGCAGATAACTGATATCTTGCCCTTTGCTGTCTCCTACGGCTTCGTATACGAGATGAATATCCTGCAATTCATACAAGATGTTTTTGGTTAGCCGGATGGGGATTTTGTACTCTCTACTTAATTCTTCAGCGGTATAGGGGGCCTTTTCTTCACAAAAGCGTTTGCAGATGGCTGCCAGAATGATTGTGCAGAAGAAATCATGGTATCGTCTGCTGATGTTTGCTGTTTCTTTTCCGAAATTGAAAGATGCCAGATTCTGGCTGACATAACTCATTTCTGCGCCAAACAGGCAGATGGTCCATGATATTTGTGTCCATAACAGAAACATGGGGATAGCAGCGAAGCTTCCGTAGATGGCATTGTAGTTAGACACCCAAATCTGACTGTTGATATAGAAATACTGGAAGGCCTGGAATGCACTTCCGGCCAGTATTCCGGGAAGCCATGCATGCTGTAGTCTTACTTTGGTGTTGGGGATAAAAATGAACAAGCCGATAAACATACCCCAGGTAAGAGCATATGGAATCATGCGGACAAGGAACTTTAAGACTGGAGCCAGTACCAGGAAGTTTTCCATATCCTTTATATAGGTAGTCATGAAAATGGTCAAACCGCTTGAAATGACAATAAGCAAGGGGAGCAGTAAAATCATCGAGAAATAGTCGGTGATTTTTCTGAATACGGTTCTCGGGTGTTTGACCTGCCAGATAGCGTTGAAACTGAGCTCAATATTGTCAGTCAGGATAAGAATGGTCCATAGTAACATGATTAAGCCGACACCGATGAAAACACCGCTTTGTGCATGCTGCAAATAAGAATTGATCCAGGATATGACTAACTCTGCCTGTTCTTTGGCCATTTCGTGGCGGAACTGTGCTTCAATCACGGCATCAAATCCAAATCCTCTGGCAATGGCAAAAAGTATGGCCAGGATGGGAATGATGGAGAGGAGAGTGCTGTATGTTAATGCAGAAGCACGTACCTGAATACGGTCGTTTAAGAATTGCTGAACGGAAAGAATAACGATTTTGATACAAGAATATAATCGCCGTTGAAGCGGTGTGATTTCGTCATCCGTTACTCGCCAGATACCGACGGTGAGGAATTGCAGCCAGTGATTGATGGAAGCTTTGTTCATATGTTACCCGCAGATTTTAAAAAAAGAAAGCAGTTGGCCTATAAGCCGGGTTCTGTCTGGAGCGACCATCTATCTTCGCCGCATGTCTCCATGCGGCTTATACCCTTTCGGGTAATGCCTCCTCGCGCTGAGCTCTCGCTCGGGTCGGGCAAACCGCTTTCTGCGCGGGGCGTTGCTTCGGATAGGGTTTACATGGCTCGCCGCGTTACCGCAGCGACGGTGAGCTCTTACCTCGCCTTTCCATCCTTACCGCATAAATGCGGCGGTCTATTTCTGTTGCACTTTCCCGGAAGTCACCTTCGGCGGACGTTATCCGTTATCCTGCCCTGTGAAGCCCGGACTTTCCTCATGATAATACCTTTCGGCTACATATCACGCGGCCGCTCAGCCCGGTCGGAAATTTATCCTGTTATTTCCCGACGGATATCATGCCGTCGGTGGGAGCATTTTTCAGCTCTTTCTTATAATCATACAACTCCAGATCATAGCTTTCTCGGTATACCGCTATATGAACGCCGAACGATTCCTCCTCAGGGTCATAATCCTCGGCATAATACATATTCAGGAAAAGCGAGGAAATGCCGCCCTTCTCATAGTCGTATTTCGATGCGCCCTTGTAAATATATGCCGGGTTTGTCACAGATACCGTAGGATATGCCTCGTCGGGAGCCACCTTGACACTGTCAAAAAGGTCTATATCCGAGAAAACGATATTCACATACGTATATCTGCCCGAGGTTTTGAATTTGTATGACGATTTTTCCCAGATGCTTCCCTCATCATCCCGCAGGATAAAGCGGAAAGGCATTTCGTCTACACTCTCGAGCCCGTATTCTGCACACAGTGCATCCAGGGTACTGCTGTTATATCTTATGGTGAACTGCAATTCGTCGACTGACGGAATATACCGCATACCGTAGATAGAAAATCTGCCGTCATATCTGCCGTTGTTTTTCGAAGAATCGATACCAAATTCAGACTCTGCATCATAAGTATATACCCGGAAATCCTCGCCGAGCGAATTATACGAAGCATAGGCTTCGTCTGTCCAGACCATGTCGGTATGGCGAAAGACCATTTTGCTCTCGATGATCCTGTACATAAAAAACGCATAGATAAAGATGATCAGCGCCACGATGAGCCAGCGAAAAACCTTTTTCAGAGTACGGAAGCTGAATATTTTTCCAAGCTTTGATTTCGACTGATACCGTTGCTCCTTCATGTAATCGCCGTAATCATTGAAGTTCTCCGACAATAGCCGCACCTCCCGTTTTTATGCGTTATGATCGAATATATCATATCATATCTCTTCACGATTTTCAATATTTTATACGCGGATATTTGTAAAATTTTATCTTTTCTCCGCGGCAAAATGAATAATATACAAATTTTTTTAAAATATTTTGAAAACGGTATAGTAATTAAAAGGAAAATATTATATAATATACCTGTAAAATCAAAAAATATCGGCATTTATTCGAAAGGACGATCTTCATGGGACTGATAAGCAAAATTTTCGGAACATACAGTGAAAAGCAGATAAAGAAAATAGAGCCGACCGCGGCAAAGGTCGAGGCGCTGGCAGATAAATACAAGGCTATGAGTGATGCGGAGCTGAAAGTCGTCACCCCGGCTCTGAAGGAGCGTCTTTCCGCCGGAGAAACGCTCGACGATATCCTCCCCGATGCTTTTGCGGCAGTACGCGAAGCGGCGGACAGAGTTCTCGGCAAACGCCCCTTCCATGTGCAGATCCTCGGCGGCATAATCCTGCATCAGGGTAGAATCGCCGAGATGAAAACAGGTGAAGGCAAAACGCTCGTTGCCACCATGCCCGCGTATCTCAATGCACTCGCGGGAAAGGGCGTTCACATCGTCACGGTCAATGATTACCTTGCCCGCCGAGACAGCGAAGAGATGGGCAGAGTTTACGGCTTCCTCGGGCTGACGACGGGACTTATCGTAAACGGTCAGCGTTCCGCAGAAAAGAAGGCGGCATACGCCTGCGATATCACCTACGGCACGAATAACGAGATAGGCTTCGACTATCTGCGTGACAATATGGCGATGAGCCGCGCGGACCTCGTTCAGCGCGGACATGCTTTTGCCATCGTGGATGAGGTGGACTCCATCCTCATAGACGAGGCGAGAACGCCGCTCATTATTTCCGGCAGAGGCGAAAAATCAAACGACCTCTACATTCAGGCGGACAGATTTCTGCGCACGCTGAAGTGCCTGCGGATAAAAGAAATGGATAAAAAATCCGACAATGAGGATGTCCTCGAGGATTATATCGTCGATGAAAAGGCGCGCCGCGCGGTTCTCAGCCCGAAGGGCGTTGCCAAGGCTGAGAAATTTTTCGGTCTCGAAAATCTTTCAGACCCTCAAAATTCTACCATAAATCATCATATAAATCAGGCGATGCAGGCATGGGGCGTTATGAAGCGCGATGAGGACTACGTGATCGACAACGGCAAAATAATGATAGTTGACTCCTTCACCGGTCGTAAAATGCCCGGCAGGCGCTTCTCAAACGGACTCCATCAGGCAATAGAAGCAAAAGAAAATGTCGCCATTCAAAATGAAAACCAGACGCTGGCAACGATCACCTTTCAGAATTTCTTCCGTCTCTACGGCAAGCTCTCGGGCATGACGGGCACGGCGCTGACGGAAGAGGATGAATTCCGCGAGATATATGAGCTCGATGTCGTGGAGGTGCCGACAAACCGCCCGATGATAAGAAAAGATCACAACGATGTCGTTTTCAAAAATACCGCGGGAAAATATGAAGCTATCATAAAGCAGATAGAGGAATGTCATGCCAAGGGGCAGCCCGTGCTCGTCGGTACGGTTTCCGTCGAAAAATCGGAAATCCTCTCGAAGCTTCTGAGATCGAGAGGCATCAAGCATAATGTCCTCAATGCGAAGTATCATGAGAAGGAAGCGGAGATCATCGCACAGGCGGGCAAATTCGGCGCCGTCACCATCTCCACGAATATGGCGGGACGCGGTACGGATATCATGCTCGGAGGAAATGCGGAATTTCTCGCCAAAGAGGTGCTGAAAAAATCGGGATATTCCGATGAGGATATCTTCGCCGTCACATCCGGCATGGCCCGTGAAGGGCTCGACGACGCGAGAAAGCTCTACCGTGAAAGTCTCGCACGGTTCAAAGAGGAAATAGCACCCGAAGCCGAAAAGGTAAAGGCGGCGGGCGGTCTTTTCATCGTCGGTACGGAGCGTCATGAGAGCCGCCGTATAGACAATCAGCTGCGCGGACGTTCGGGACGTCAGGGCGACCCCGGCGAGAGCAGATTCTATCTCTCTCTCGAGGATGACCTCATGCGCCTCTTCGGAAGCGACAGAGTGGCGGGACTCGTCGATAAGCTCGGACTCCCCGATGACCAGCCGATAAACGCATCCATACTTTCAAACTCCATTGAAAACGCACAAAAGCGTCTCGAGGGAGAAAACTTCTCCCGCAGAAAGAACGTCCTCGATTACGACGATGTAATGAATCAGCAGAGAAATATCATCTATGCTCAGCGCCGCGCCGTGATAGACGGCGAGGATGTCAGCCATACGGTGCACGATATGGCTGAAAAGGCAATAGACGAAAAGATCTCGCTCTGTCTCGATGAAAACGGCAATCTCGATCCCGAAGCGGAAAAAGAGAATCTTCTCTGGATATGCAGGGAGACAGATTTCCTCGAGGCAAAGACAAAGGAAGCCCTGCATGACCGCGCCATGGCAAATTACAGCGCGATGTACGATCGTCAGAAGCAGATCCTCGGTGACCGCATGGGCGACTTCGAGAGATTCTGTCTGCTTTCTTCCGTTGACTCCAAATGGATGGAGCATCTGGATGCGATGGACGATCTGCGCGGCGGCGTAGGGCTCAGCAGCTATGCCCAGCGCAATCCGCTCAATGAATACAGGATAAACGGAAGCATCATGTTTGACGAGATGATCAAGGAGATCCGTGAGGAGACCGTCAAGAGGATCATGTTTTCCCGTATCGAAACCGAGCAAACGCGCGCCGAGGCTTCCAAGAAGCGTGCCGAAGCGGCTGTTGCAGGCGCAACTGATACGCCGAAGAAGCCCGTGGTCAAGAGCAAGGCGGAAAAAATCGGCAGAAACGATCCTTGCCCCTGCGGCAGCGGCAAAAAATACAAGAAGTGCTGCGGCATGAACGCAAACGATTGAGGATCAATGCGACCTATCGCCACAGCGGCTGAAAAGCGACTGAAAAATACAAGGAGCGGGTCTTAACTCCCGGCTTTATAATAAATGGGATTCGGATATATGTTCATCGGCTTTGCCTTCATGGCAAAAGCCTCTTACTACGGAATAGACTTTATGCCCGATTTTATCGGATATTGCCTGCTTTTCACGGGGCTGAACATAGCAAAAAATCATTGCCGATGCTTTGATTTCACGCGCATGCTCGCGATATGCGGACTTGTCATCTCCGCACTTCGCCTCGGAGCGGAAGTCACCTTCGCCATAAACGGCGGTATGAGCGATGCCTTTGATCTGTATTTCGGCGTATTCTATGAGATCTTTACGGTGATATTCACCGTATCTCTCCTCATCTCGCTGTATAATATAGCAAAGGAAACGGAGCTTCCGAAATTACAGCGAAAAGCTATGAGAAACGGCGTTCTCATGCCGCTCTTCTGGGCTGTGGCACTCTTCTTGAACCTGAATGAAAAGCTCGGCTGGCTCTCCTTTGAGGCATCGCTGAAGCTCCCGCTCGTGGCTCAGCTTCTCTCCGTGCTCTGGGTCATCCTCGTGGAGATAAATCTCTTTAATTGCTATGCTCGCATATGCCTCGAGGGCGATGAGGAGATGGAGGATACAAAGAAGCACAAGTTGAAAACGCCCTTTGAGCTGTATGAAAAGGGCGCGAAGGATTATGTCAGCGACAAGGAAAGCGTCCCCTACGGCAATGCCAAAAAGAAAAAATGGAAAAAACGCAGGTGATTTTATGAAAAGCAAGGTCAAGGAAAGGAAGAAAAGCTCTCTCGGCACAAGTCTGATATTTGCCGGATGTATCTTTCTTTTTGAGCCGTTTCTCAGCGTATATGATATGCTGCCCGATCTCATAGGCGTCATCCTGATAGCCGCGGGAATGCGCAAGCTCTCTTTCTTTGAAAAGAAGCTCTGGGAGAGTGCTTCCCGCTTCAAAATGTATATATGGGTATGTATTGCACGCATTGTCGTGGAGGTGCTCGCCTCCATGAAGGATTCGATCTTCGATTCCACGATGATGCTCACCTTTGCCTTTGTTTTCGGCGTGCTGGACTGCATCGTCCTCATCCCCGCGTTTCTCGCCTTCTATGAGGGCATGGAATATGTATATGTACGCGGAGACGGAAGCGATCTCGGAGACGAGAGCGAGGCGCAGAGCAAAAACATTCATGTGCTCGCGGTGGTGTTCATCCTCGTCCGTGCCGCCGCTCCCGTTCTTCCCTTGCTCGGCGTGCTGGGAGCGCAGGCGTCCACCTCCTTTGAAGCATTGCATACGATACTGACCGTGATGTGCGCTCTGATATCCTTGGTAATAGGCGCTTCATGGCTTGCGGGAATGAAAAAATACCTCGCGCTTTACAGCGGCGATGCCGCTTTCACGGAAAATATCCTCTCCCGCTATGAAAAGGAGATACTGCCCGATACGTACCTCTGGAATAAGATAAATGCTTCCCGCTTTTCCTCCAAAACATGCGGTGCTCTTCTCCTGTTCTTCGGCATACCCTTTGCCGCCTATCTGCAAAGCAGGAGCGCCTATTATATCCTGCCCGAATTTCTCTTCGGCCCGATCATTCTCTGGGCGCTCTTCGATTTTCGCAGATATATAAACGAAAGGCGCACCGTGCGCCTCTGTATCGCCTATACCGTGATTGCCGCGGCTTTCTATGCCGCCTCGTTTATCTATGCGGCAAATGTCGGCGGTCTCTATCGCCCTTATCTGCGCGAGGGCTTCGCGGCGTTCTTCATCCCGTGCGCCGTTTTGCGGCTCTCATACTATGCACTTTTCATCGCGGTATGCCATGAGAAGTACAAAGCCTTCCGCGATTTTACAGCGGATTCCGTCGGGCTTCGCGGCAAGGCAAAAACCGATACGCGCAGGGACTATGACAGCGCGATCAAGCGGAATCTTCAAAAGAGGGGAAAAGGGCTGTTTTTTCTCGAGGTGATCTTCGCCGCGGTATCCGCTGCGGCATATATCGCCTCCCCCTGGCTTGAGCTTTCATGGGTAGCACAGTTTATTCTCTGCGCGGCGCTGATAACGGTAAACTATATAGTAACACACATGCTCGCCACCGAAACGGAAATGGCAATATAGGAGGAAAGGAAATGACAGAAAACAAAAATAACGGCGAGCTTCGCAAAGACGCCGATAAAGAAAAACTTCAGGCAGATATCCCCGCGGCAGATATCCCCGCGGCAGATGTCCCCGCGGCAGATGTCCGCCCCGAGCAGGAAATAACGGATGCGCCGTGCGATAACGACGAAAGCACAGACGGCGTCATGGCGCGCCGTCGCGGGATCTATGATTTTGTGGAAATGCTGGCAGGCTCCGTCGCCGTCGTCATACTGATATTCACACTGCTCTTCCGCCTCTCGAGCGTAGAGGGCACCTCTATGATAAACACGCTGCAGGACGGCGACAGGCTCATCGTCTCCAGCATCGTCACCAATCTGAAATACGGCGATATCGTTGCTATCCAGAAGACCTCCGGCTATACTGCACCGCTTGTAAAACGCGTTATCGCGACGGGCGGTGAGACCGTGATCTTCGATTTTCCGAACTGGAAGGTCAGCATCAAGGGGAAGGACGGCACGGTCCGCGAGCTGGATGAATATTACGTAAACCGCGTATCCGGCGCCATGAAGCGCGGAGGCGTCCCCGCGACAGATGAGGTCTACGTACCGGAGGGCTACGTTTTCGTCATGGGGGATAACCGCAACGGCTCCACCGACAGCCGCGACCCCGCAATCGGGCTTATCTCGGAGCATGAGATAATGGGAAAAGCGATCCTCCGCATATTCCCGTTAAATAATATAGGGAGTCTGAAACTGAAAAATGATTGACGCACATGTTCATACGCTCTTCTCTCACGACGGCATCTCCTCGATGGAGGAATATATGAAGGCTGCCAAAGAAAAGGGCGTAGATGAAATAACCTTCACGGAGCATTGGGACGATTACACGGGCATGCAATCAAGCCTGCAGGCAGTCGATATCCCCGCATACCATGCAGAATATCTGCGTATAAAGGAAAAATACGAAAGTCCCCGCATCAATTTCGGCATAGAAATGGGCTTGCAGCCCGATATACACGATAAAGTGCATGAGGTGGTCTGCTCATATCCCTTTGATTTTGTGATAGGTTCATCGCATATCACAAATAAAAAGGATATGGCGATGGACAGCAGTTTTTTTGCGGGGCTGACGCGATATGAAGCCTATATGATATATTTTCGCGAGGTTCTGCAAAACATAACGGTACATGACGATTTTGATGTCTACGGACATCTTGATTACGTGGCACGGTACGGCGGATATGAAGAAAAAGCGATACGGTACGCGGAATTTTCCGATATTCTCGATGAGATCCTGCGCCTGCTCATCCGCCGCGATAAGGGGCTGGAGCTCAATACCTCCGGAATACGAAAGGGGCTTCCCTTTCCGCATCCGAACGCAGATATACTGCGGCGCTACAGAGAGCTCGGCGGAAGGATAATCACGCTCGGCTCGGATGCGCACATCATCCGTGATCTCGCGGCGGATTTTGCTTATGCAAAAGAAATTCTTTCCGATATCGGCTTTTCGGAAATAGCCGTTTATCATGGGCGCAAACCCGATTTTGTAAAAATAAATTCACTTTGACAGGAAAAGAAAGATGGACTCTATCAAAACCACCATACAATGGTTTCCGGGGCATATGGCGAAAACGCGCCGCATGATCTCGGAAAATATGAAGCAGGTAGATTTGACGCTCGAGTTGCTTGACGCCCGCATACCGCAAAGCTCCGGAAATCCCGAGATAGCAAAGCTTACCGAGGCAAAGCCGCGGCTTGTTCTGCTGAGCAAGGCCTCACTCGCTTCAGCCGAAGCCACGGCAAAATGGCGTGAATACTTCGAAAAAAAAGGGGAGAGCGCCATTTTCTACGATTGCAGAACGGGTGTGGGAATAAACGAGATAGCACCTGCCGTCAAGCGCCTCTGTGCCGAGCGGCTTGACCGTTGGCGCGAAAAGGGCATGGAGGGCAGGAAGCTGCGCGCCATGATCGTCGGCATTCCGAATGTCGGCAAAAGCTCGCTCATTAACCGTCTCGCGGAAAATAAGAAGGCGAAGGTGGAAAACCGTCCCGGCGATACACTGAATAAGCAGTGGGTAGCGACCTCGCTCGGCATAGACCTGCTCGATACCCCCGGCGTTCTCTGGCCGAAATTCGATGATAGGACCGTCGGCGAAAACCTTGCATTGACAGGCGCTATCAAGGATGAGATCATGGATACGGAGATGCTTGCCGTCATCCTCTGCCGCCGTCTGCGCGAACTTTGTCCCGCGCTTCTCTGTGAGAGATATAAGCTCGGTGAGCCTTCGGTACTGGATGGTTTGCAGGACTGGGAGATAGCAGAGCTTATCGGAAAAAAGCGGGGCTTTCTCATATCGGGCGGAGAGATCGATTTCGAGCGCACGTCAAACATGCTGCTCGATGAATTCCGCTCCGGAAAAATAGGAAGAATAACGCTGGAGCTCCCCTCCGGCAAATGAGGCTTACTATGCTCGAATATACTTTTGAAAATATGTACCGCGAAAAGGGCTACAGCATGATATGCGGCGTGGACGAGGCAGGCAGAGGCCCGCTCGCGGGAAATGTCGTCGCCGCCGCCGTCATCATGCCCGAGGGATTTTTCATAGAGGGACTGAATGATTCCAAAAAGCTCTCGGAAAAAAAGCGTGAAAAGCTCTTTGATATCATCAAGGAAAACTGCCTCTACGGCATCGGTGAGGCAAGCCCCGCCGAGATAGACGAATATAACATTCTCGGAGCAACGATGATAGCCATGCGCCGCGCGATAGAAGCTTTGCCCGAGCTTCCCTCTCTCGCGCTGATAGACGGAAACCGCGCAAAGGATTTTCCTCTGCCCGTGGTCACCATCGTCGGCGGAGACGCAAAAAGTCCTTCCATTGCCGCCGCCTCCATACTTGCCAAGGTGACGAGGGACAGAGAGTGCCTTGAGCTTGACAGGCTGTATCCCGAATACGGCTTTGCCAAGCACAAGGGCTATCCCACCGCCGAGCATATGGCAAAAGTCCGCGAGATAGGTCCCTGTCCCGAGCACAGGAAGAGCTTTCTTTCCTTTCTGAACAAATGACCGGGCGTAACAGAAAAATGTGCGGCAATGCAGGCGAAGAGCTCGCCGCAAAATATCTCATGGGCAAAGGATACACCGTCGCCGAGCGAAATTTCCGCGTGGGGCATCTGGAAACAGACATCATATGCGAAAATGAGACGCATATACTTTTTGTGGAAGTAAAAAGCCGCCGAAAGCTCCCGTCACTTCAAAAATACGGGCGCCCGGGTGCCGCAGTCACGCCGAAGAAGGCGCAAAATCTCATTTTATGTGCAGAGGAGTATCTTCGCGCGCACGGCACGGCAAAGAAACCGCGCATAGACGTTATCGAAGTCTATTTTGAGGCAGACGGCAGCTTCCGCGGAGAAATAAAGCATATAGAAAACGCCGTCACGGCAGATACATAGAAAAGAAAGTCCTGACGGCAGGAGGTATTCATGAATTATATTGATACACATTGTGATACCGCTTTTGAGATATACAAGAAAAAAGAGCCGCTTTTTCAAAATTCGCTTCACATTTCGCTCGATGCGGCTCAGGAATTTGAAAAATATGCTCAGATCATGGCGATATGGTCGCAGAGCGACATTTCCAACGGCGAGGGCTGGAGCCAATTCGGTGCCATTCTCGACAATTTGAGATCGGAAATAGAAAAAAACGAAAGAGCCGCACTCTGCACAAGCTTTGCGGAATGTGAAAATGCTTTTTCCGAGGGGAAAAGGGGGATTTTTCTCGGCGTTGAGGGCGGGAATATTCTCGATGCCAAGATATGGCGGCTCGACGAGCTCTATGATGCGGGTGTTCGGTTTCTCACGCTCGTATGGAAAGGCGAGGGCTGCATCGGAGGCGCATACGATACCGAGGCGGGACTTACCGCTTTCGGCAAACGTGTAACCAAGACTGCCATGGAAAAAGGGATTATCGTGGATGTTTCGCATGGCTCGGGCGCGCTGACGGACGAATGTCTCTCTCTTGCCGAGGAAGCAGGCAAGCCCGTTATCGCCACACATTCCAATTCATATGCCGTCTGCGAGCATCCGCGCAATCTCACCGATGAACGCGCCAAAAGGATCGCCGCTCTCGGCGGAACAATCGGCATCAGCATGGCGCCGCCGCATCTGAGCCGGAGCGGCACAGCGGATATTGCGGACATACTGGCACATATCGCACATTATCTCGATATCGGACTGGAAAACAACGTATGTATGGGCTGCGATTTTGACGGCGTATCGTCTCTTCCCGCAGGGATAACGGGTATAAGAGACATAGAAAAGCTCGGCGCGGCTGTGGAAAAGGAATTTTCCTCGGATATTGCCGATAAGATATTCTTTCGCAACGCGGAAAGCTTTCTTCACAGGTTTCTGTAATCTCCGGAGAAAAAGCAAACCGCGGCATCCGCCGCGGCATGCTTTATCAGATAAAAAATCGCTCAGCTGTTTCTCTGCTTAAAGGTTGCGCAGACCGTATCCGTGCAGGATGTCGCATAGCTGGGACCTACGCTGATCTTTTCTGCCGTGCAGCAGCTTTCGCCGTCATGATAATAGCAGTTTGTAACGTCGCAGACAACACCCTTGTTTTCCTTGCAGGTCTTGCAGAAAAAAGCATCATTTTTTGTATTATCCATAATATTATTACCCCTTTCTTTTGGGTAAAAATATTTTATGCAGTTATCTTCATATTATACTTTAAAAAATTTTCGATATTTCAAAAAAAGAAAGGAGGACCAAAATGGCTTTATATGCGATAGGTGATCTGCATCTTTCTCTTTCCACGGGCAAGCCGATGGATATTTTCAGCTCGCGCTGGGAAAATTACACGCAAAAAATCAAAGCGGGCTGGGAAAATACCGTCGGGCAGGACGACACCGTGCTGATAGCGGGCGATATTTCCTGGGCGATGACAAGCGAAGAATTAAAGCCCGATTTCGATTTTATCGAAGCGCTTCCCGGCAAAAAAATATTGCTGAAGGGAAATCACGACTACTGGTGGCAAACGCAGGCAAAGCTTGACAAATTTCTCTTGGCAAACGGCTATAAAACCATCTCCTTTCTTCATAATAATGCCTACATCTGCGAGGATTTCATTCTCTGCGGCTCGCGCGGCTGGTATGACGAGAGCAAGGACAATCTCGTAAAAAATTCGAGCAATACGAAAATCATTGCAAGAGAGGTTCAGCGCATCAAGCTCAGTCTCGATGCGGGCTGTGCGCTGGAGGATGCGGCGCATCCGCGTGAAAAGCTGATGTTTCTGCATTTTCCCGCCATCTTCAAGGGCTATATGTGCGATGAGATCATCGCGACACTCTATAAATACGGTATCGAACGCTGCTACTACGGGCATATTCATGGGAATTATGAGGCGCGCCCCGTCATAAACTATGCCGATATCGACTTTGCGCTCATTTCATCGGACTATCTCGGCTTTATTCCCATGAAAATAGAGCCGAAAAAGACAAAATAACAGTTGACTTTGCAAAGAAAAAATGATATAATATTTTACGAATGTAAAAAAGACAGTTTGTCTGGATTCAGGAGCTGTTTTAAAGCTTCCCGATCCAAGAAAGGAATTTGCAAGAAATGAAACTTTTGAATGTAAAAGACATTGCAACCAACCAGAAGGAAATCGAATTTTCCATCGACCGTGCCGCTTTCGATGCGGAAGTAAATAATGTTTTCAAGAAAAACGCTTCCAAGTTCAATGTTCCCGGCTTCCGCCGCGGAAAAGCGCCCAAGGCATTCATCGAAAAGATGTACGGCGAAGGCGTTTTCTATGAGGATGCGCTCAATAATCTCCTCCCCAAGGAATATGAGGCGGTTCTCGCAGAGACAAAGCTCGATACCGTAAGCCGTCCCGAGATAGATGTCAAATCTCTCGACGAAAACGGCGTGGTCATCACGGCAAAGGTTTATGTAAGACCTCAGCTCACCATTACCGAGTACAAGGGACTCAAGGCTACGAGAAAAGCTGTTTCCATAGAAGATGAGGCTGTTGATGCCGAGATAGAAAAGGTTCGCGAGAGAAATGCCCGCGTACTTGAAATTTCCGACAGACCCGCAAAGAACGGCGACGAGGTCGTTTTCGACTTTGACGGATACGTTGACGGCAAGCCTTTTGACGGCGGCAAGGCAGAGAAGTATTCTCTCAAGCTCGGCTCCGGTCAGTTTATCCCCGGATTTGAAGAGCAGATAGAAGGCAAGAGCATCGGCGAAGAATTTGATGTAAACGTTACCTTCCCGAATGAATATCACGCATCTGAGCTTGCAGCAAAGCCCGCTGTATTCAAGTGCAAGCTCCATGAGATCAAAGAGAGCCAGCTTCCCGAGCTTGACGACGAATTTGCAAAGGATGTTTCCGAATTTGACACGTTTGCTGAATACAAGGCAAGCATCAAGGCAAAAATGGAAGAGAGTGCAAACAAGGCGGCAGATGCCGAGGTTGACGAGCAGCTCATGAATGAGCTCATTGCAAAGACCGAGGGCGAGATCCCCGAGATTATGTTTGAAAACGAAATAGATGCAGCTATCCGTGACTACGAGATGCGTCTGCGCTACAGCGGTCTCGACCTCAACACTTTCCTCAGCTATACGGGAAAGAATATGGAACAGCTTCGCGAGGATTTCCGTCCGCAGGCAGAAAAGCAGGTTAGATCCAGACTTGCTCTTGAGGCTATCGCAAGAGCTGAGAACCTCGAAGCTACGGAAGAGGATATCGCGACGGAATTTACAAAGATTGCCGAGGCTTACGGCATAGACGTTGAAAAGGCAAAGGAAAGTATCCCTGCCGAATCGATAAAGGAAGATGTTCTTGTGGGCAAGGCAGCACTTCTCGTCCGTGACAACGCCGCCATCACAAAGCAGCGCAAGCGCTCGACGTCAAAGAAGACCGCAAAGAAAGAAGATTCCGCCGAAGGAACGGAGACCGCTGAGGAAACAGCTTCCGAGAGCGAAGACAAATAATGATTTTTGAATTCGCAGGCATTTTTGTCCTGCGAATTTGATTAAATGCCGGGACATGCGAAAGCACGCATTTCAGGGCAAAAAATACCGAATAAACACGGAGGTTTTTTATGTTAGTACCTTATGTTGTGGAGCAGACAGGCAGAGGCGAGCGCTCATACGATATCTATTCGCGCCTTCTCAATGACAGAATCATATTTCTTTCCGATGAAGTAAACGATGCTACGGCTTCCCTCGTCGTCGCCCAGCTCCTCTATCTTGAAGCTCAGGACAATACAAAGGATATCAGCCTTTATATCAACAGCCCGGGCGGCTCTGTTTCCGCGGGCTTTGCCATATTTGATACGATGAACTTCATCAAATGTGATGTCTCCACCATTTGTGTGGGCATGGCGGCAAGCATGGGTGCCTTTCTTCTCGCGGCAGGTGCCAAGGGCAAAAGATTTGCTCTGCCGAACAGTGAGATCATGATCCACCAGCCGCTCGGCGGCATGCAGGGTCAGGCAAGCGATATGAAGATTCATGCCGACCATATCATCAAGACCCGTGAACGTCTCAATCAGATTCTTTCCGAGCGCACAGGCAAGAGCCTCGAGGTGATCATGCGCGATACCGAGCGCGATAATTTCCTTTCTGCCGCTGAAGCAGCGGAATACGGACTGATCGACAAAGTTATCGATAAAAGACTTTAATTTAAAATCGGCTCCCATGCCGAGGAACGGAGGAAAACGTGGCGGATAAAAAGAAAAAGGGAAATGAACCGGAAAACCGCTGCGCATTTTGCGGAATCCCCGAAAGCGAAGCGACAGGTCTTGTCCCTTCGCTGATACCGGGAATATATATATGCGACGACTGCGTAGTTCGTGCCAAGAGAATGATCGATGACTATATGGAATCAAATTCTGCGGAGGGCGGTATACCACCTCTCGCGGAGCTTCCGAAGCCTTCTGAGCTGAAAGCCAAGCTCGATGAATACGTCATCGGTCAGGATGAGGCAAAGAAGGCGCTCTGTGTCGCCGTTTATAACCATTATAAGAGAATTTCAACGCTCAAAGGGAAAAAGCAGGACGACGGCGTGGAGATTCAGAAGAGCAACGTATTGCTCATCGGACCGACGGGTGTTGGTAAGACTTTTCTTGCGCAGACGCTGGCAAAGCTTCTGAAGGTGCCCTTTGCCATAGCCGATGCCACTACCCTGACGGAAGCGGGCTATGTCGGCGAAGATGTCGAAAACATACTGCTTCGCCTCATTCAGGCGGCAGATTATGACGTGGAGCTGGCACAGAAGGGCATCATTTATATCGATGAGATCGACAAGATCTCGCGCAGAAGCGAAAATCGCTCTATCACGCGCGATGTTTCGGGTGAAGGTGTTCAGCAGGCTCTGCTGAAAATCCTGGAGGGAACGGTTTCAAACGTGCCTCCGCAGGGAGGAAGAAAGCATCCCGGGCAGGATTTCATTCAGATAAATACCGAGAATATTCTTTTCATATGCGGCGGCGCTTTTGACGGGCTGGAGCAGATCATCGAGCAGAGAAACGGCAAGCAGGCAATCGGCTTCCGAGGCGATGAAAAGAAGCAGAAAAACAAAAATGCGACGTTTGCCGATGTGACACCGCACGATATCGTGAAATACGGACTTATCCCCGAGATGGTGGGCAGACTTCCCGTTATCGTCGGGCTGGAAAAGCTGGATGCGGATGCGCTTGCACGTATCCTTCGCGAACCGAAAAATTCGCTGATCAAGCAGTATGTCAAGCTTTTCAAAATGGACGGGCTTGATCTGGAAATAACGGATGATGCCGTGAAGAAGATAGCTGACCTTGCGATAGAACGCAACGCCGGCGCGCGCGGACTTCGCTCCATCATGGAGGAGATTATGCTTCCCGCAATGTATGAAGCACCCTCTATTCCGGATATCTCCGGTGTAAAAATAGATCTCGATACGGTAGAAACAAAAAATATAAAATATATCAAAAAAGATGCGTAAACCGAAAACCGCACCTGCAAAAGCTTTTGCAGATGCGGTTCTTTCTTTTGTCGAAATAATATATTGTTTTCGCAATTATATGACAAATAACAATAACCGAAGTACTTTTCGCTTTTCCGAAAAGTACTTTATGTTTCATGTACTTTTGTATGACCAAAAGTACCAAAAGTCATCTAAGAGGTTCCCTCTTAGATATCTCCCTGTCCTTTCCCGCTTTGCCAAAGCGCGAACAATATACACCCTCCTGTGCGAACATA
>URUL01000041.1 GCA_900551005.1 uncultured Ruminococcus sp.
ATTTCTAAGAGGGAACCTCTTAGATGACTTTTGGTACTTTTGGTCACGCAAAAGTACATGAAGTATAAGGTACTTTTTCGGACAGGCGAAAAGTACATGGTGCTTTTCATACTTTTCGGACAGGCGAAAAGTACCTCGAATGATCGCTTCTTTTCACCCTGCAAAACACAAAAGATCTCCTGCCTGCAAAAGACGGGAGATCTTTTATTGTATTTTATTTGATGTATTTACATTCTGCGGGAGCGGAAACCTTGATATCATAGCTCTCGCCGCACTTTTCCCATGAGACAAAAATTTTTCCGTGGGGAGTCATTACGGCACCCGAAGCGTGGGTAAGCGCCTTGTCGCTGTGCGGAACGACGGTAAATTCGGTAAAGCCTGCCTCGAGCGGCTTTATGCCGAGAATTTCCGTTTGCAGATAGATCGCGGGAGAAGCAGACCAGCCGTGCGCGATACTGCGCGTCCAGCTTTTTCCTGCACCGAAGCCTTCCCAACAGGTATTAGTATCGTGCGCCACCATGTTTTCCCATTCGCGTCGAATGGATTTCAGCAGGAGATCGTGCCTGCCGTATTTGCAGATGGCATCATATGCAAAGAAGAGAAAGAAGGGAGAGCCGATATGGACATATCCGTCCGGCGCTTCCGCCTCCGTAGGATAGCCGATCGTCTTTCTCGCGGGAGTTCCCGAAATAAACAAGCCTTTATCCAGATTATCCACAAGAAAGCGCATGGCGTCCGCTTCCTTATCCTTCGGGATAAGTCCTGCGAGATATGCCAGCGTATTTGTCTGAACACTGACGCGCTCCTGCTTTACATATGTCTCGTAAGGGATGGGTGTTCTGCCCTTTTTCTCATAGAAATCGAGATAGTGCTCATACGAATATCTGTCGCGCACCGTATCGATGTAGGCGCGCTTTTCCTCGCTGTAGCCGTATTTGTTTATCGCTTTGGAATAAGCTTCCGCCTTCTCGGCAAAAAGCGCCGCTTTTTCTTTTTCTCCGAGTATCTCAGCCATTTTTGCCGCCCGCTTCAGGCAGAGAACGAGCATCGCATTATTGCCGATGACTTCGCCGTACATGGAGAGATCATTATATGCCCATTCGATCAGGTTCCATGCGCCCTGCACTTCCATTAGCCCGCGGCTGTTTGTCAGCTTGAAGCAGTTTTCAAGCTGTATGCAGACATGTCGGAAATTATACCGCAGATTTTCCTTGTCGCCGCTCGTCATATAGTGGTCGTATACTTGGAGTAGCCATTGGAAGGACCATGCGGGAAGTCCGCCTCGAGGATAACGCGGGAAAGCGGCAAAGGTAAAGAATCTTCCCGTTGAATCGAAAAGCTTATTCTGCCACTGAATACTCTGAAAAGGCTCATCGAGACTCTCGCCTACGATGCGCAGAAAATGCTTATCGAAAGCATATTCGCCGAAATTCAGCATATTTACCTGCGCCGTCACGCGGGCATCGCCTACCCATATGGACTGCTCATGTCCCGGGCAGTCGACATAGCACTCGGGCATGCAGAGCCATGCCGTTTCAAGCGACATATCATATGCCTTATCAAGGGATCTGTCATCTGAACGGAAAGGCGTTGCTTCATTGCAGTCATATCGCATATCTACGATATCAAAATGCGAGAAGGTGACAGCACGTCGGAAATCCGAAATATATACTGCGACATAGCGCAAACCGCGCCGAACATGCGCCGTATAGCTTTGCTTACCGTCGCGGCAGATATATGTCATCGTATTCTGCGTGCCCATGTAATTTATGCCTGCGTCGGAAATAAGCTCAAAGCCGTGAAGCTCCAGCTTTGTGCCCTCGGGCGCATCTACCTCAAAGCGAATAAGACCTGAGCGTTCCATGCCGAAATCAAGAATAAAGCATGCGCCGTCTGCCCTTTCGGGAGGAGTGACCGTGAGCGCGCCGCTTCCGGCAAAGCTTTCCTCCTCCGAATAAGGCGAAGGAACATCAAGTCTTCCTCTCGGCATGGCGGTATCTATTCTTCTGTTTGTAAATCCGCCGTTTGCCAGAAGCGGCTCGCGTATCTTCAGAATATGGAGATGCGATGGCTTCTTTTCCTCGGCGGGAGTGAGCTTGGCTGCAGTGTCCGCCTGTATATCGCGCATGGAGGGCGCTTCCACTGCGGCAATGATCTCCTCGGGAACGGCGACATTGATCGGAGATTCGTTCCACGGATATTCCACCGCGGCGGCAGGCGTGGCAAGACGGCACCAGCGCGCATCCTCAAAGAAAACCGAGGAGAAGGAGAGCTCGCCCTCTGTTTCCATGAGAAATTCAGGCTCGGACGGTGAATAAGATAAAATGTAAAATGCCAGCTTGTGTACGCCTGCGGAGATCTTTATTTTTTCGCAGGCATCTATCGGTTTCCCGTCTATATACAGGTGATGATCGGAGGTGGTAAAACGGAAAAAGACTTCGGTATCGGTTTGTGCCGTCATTTCCGTAAGAAACGCTATCACAAATCTGCCCGCGGGAGCGAGGTGAAAATCATAGCCCTTTCTCTCGCGGAAAACCTCAAGAGCGCAGAGCTTTTCGGGGCGCAGGGGTTTGATTCTCTGCGGCTTCAGCTCGCTCTGTACGAGCGTGTAGTCTCCCGTGATCAAAACGGCATCCTGCCATGAGGAGAAGTCATAATCCTCATCGAAAACATGCTCATCCGCCATGCGCGCATCGAATATCTCCTCATCGCCGAAGCTCGTGATGAAGAAATGACTCCTGTCGGAAAGAGCGGGATAAGTCGTGAACTTCCAGCCGTCAAATGAGGCGGACCTTCCGTTTCCGTCAGAGTCAAAAAGACGTATCTCCAGAGCAAAATCATGCGGGCTTTCATTGCGGAAGCCGTGCGTGAGCAGAGCGAAGCTGTTTTTCCCTTTTTTCAGAAAGGGTGTTATATCAAGCACATCATAGTGCTTATCGAAATCATAGCCGCGCGTGATATACTGCGTTGCCACATGGCCGTTTATATAGACCATGGCATAATATTTCGCATCGAACAGCATAACGGCGCGGGAGAAATCTCCCACCGTCAAGTCGCTTCTGAAAATATACCAGCGGTAGGGA
This sequence comes from uncultured Ruminococcus sp., assembly GCA_900551005.1. GTDB lineage: Bacteria > Bacillota > Clostridia > Oscillospirales > CAG-272 > Apopatosoma. The sequence goes on from URUL01000041.1 coordinate 3,084, forward strand.
ACATTCGTGCCTGCGCAGACTCTTTTCGTCTCGGGAGAAAAGGAGAGCTTGCCATCATATTTTTCGGCTGTGGGAGTGAAAATTTCTTCCATGATAATTTCCTCATGAGTAATATTTTATCAGAAAGGCAGACAAGCCCGTGCATAGATCATGCGCTCCGAAAAGCATCGGGGGTCTTGCCTGCCGGCGTTAAAGCTTATTTTCTGTTTGCGAGAACCTCGCGCTCATATTTCTTTACTTCCTCATACCAGCCCGCACCGCCGTCGAGACCGAAGCGTGCACAGTATTCATTCCATACGGCTTCGAAGGGAAGCGTCTTTACGGCTTCCTGCATGACGAGAAGCTCGGTATAGTTGCCGCTGTCCTGGAGAGCCTTGAGCTTTTCATTTGGCAGGAGCAGAGCATTGAGCAGAGCCTTCTGCCAGCTTCTGAAGCCCACTGTCCATGCGGCGATCCTGTTGATGCTTGCATCAAAATAGTCGAGCGCCATATATACGCGGTCGAGCGCATTGCAGCGGACGATCTCCTTTGCCATCTCCTTCGTTTCATCGTCATAAACGAGAACATGGTCGGAATCCCAGCGGATACCGCGCGTGATATGGAGTGCTATCTCAGGGAAGTAGCAAAGGAGCGCGGGGATCTTATCAGAAACGACCTCTGTGGGATGATAGTGACCGTTGTCCATGAGCGGGAGACAGCCCTCGTGTGTGGCGGCGAACATGAGCGTGAATTCCGCTGAGCCTGCCGTGTAGGCTTCCACACCGATGCCGAATACCTTTGATTCCACACAGGGCTTGACCTTGCTTCTGTCAAAGGGCTCGGAGAGGATCTGCTCTATGGAATCCTTGTAGCGCTCGCGGGGACCCATTCTGTCCGCGGGAACGTCTTTGAAGCCGTCGCCTATCCATATGTTCATCACGCAGGGGATACCTGTTTCCTCGGCAAAATACTGGGAAATGCGGATGCAAGCCTTGCCGTGCTCTATCCAGAAGCGGCGAACCTCTTCGTCGGGGCTGGTCAGCGTGAGTCCGTTTTTCGCCATGGGATGAGAGAAGAAGGTCGGGTTGAAATCGATACCCATACCGCGTTCCTTCGCAAACTGAGCCCATTTTCTGAAATGCTTCGGCTCGAGCTTGTCTCTGTCGGCAAATTCTCCGTCCTCGAAGATGGCATAGCATGCGTGGACATTCAGCTTCTTTTTGCCGGGGCAGAGAGACATGGCTTTGTCCATATCCGCGAGAAGCTCCTCGGGATTGCGCGCCTTGCCGGGGTAATTTCCCGTCGTCTGAATGCCGCCCGTCAGCGGTCCGTCATGGTCGAAGCCGATAACGTCATCGCCCTGCCAGCAGTGCAGGGAAACCGGCACGCTCTCGAGCTTTTTCATAGCGGCTTCAACGTCAACGCCGAGCTCGCCGTATACTTTTTTTGCGTTTTCAAATACTGCATTCATATTTTTATCTCCTTAAATCGGTGATTTTTGTTTCAAGCGAAATGTTGCGGGCGAAAAATGCGTGCTTGCAACGTCATTTTTGCGCCGTCATGGGGCCGCGCGTAAGCGCGTGGCGCTGAAGATTATGGTGCAAAAAATCTTTGTGCAAGAGTTTTTGTATATTATTTTACAAGAGTAAGGAATTTTTCGTAAGCCGCATCCCATGCCGCGGTGTCCTGCGGAGTGAAATGACTTACCTCAAAGGAATTTGCAATCATGGCGCGCGCCTCGCGCAGATCCTTGATCTCGCCGAGAGAAATGAGCTGAGCCGCGATATTGCCGAGAGCCGTGGCCTCGATGGGACCTGTATAAACGTCTCTGCCACAGGCGTTTGCCGCATACTGGGAGAGGAGCTTTTCCTGCGTGCCGCCGCCGACGATATTGATGGCGGGAATCCTTTCACCGCACATCTCGTCTATTGCATCGACTGTGCAACGATATTTCATGGCAAGGCTCTCGAGTATGCAACGGACGATCTCGCCCTTCGTCTCGGGAACAGGCTGATTTGTTTCGGCACAGTATTCCGCTATGCGGCGCGGAAGATTGCCGGGCGTGGCGAAGCGTGCGTCGTCGGGGTCGATGAAGCTGCGCAGAGGTGCGGCTTCGCGGGCAAGAGCCGTGAGATCCGAGAAGCTGAGCTTTTCTCCCTCGCGCTCCCACTGACGCTTTGATTCCTGCTCAAGCCAGAGTCCGGTGATATTCTTCGAGAAGCGTATCGTATTGCCGTAACCACCCTCATTTGTGAAATTATGCTTCTGCGAATCCGCCGTGATGACGGGAGCTTTTGTTTCCGTTCCCATGATCGACCATGTGCCGGAGCTGATGAAGATGAATTTATCGGTTGCGGCAGGGACCGAAACAACGGCACTGCCCGTATCATGTGCGGCGACGGAGATGACCTTTGCCGAGAGCTCGCCTACCTCTTCCTTTACCTGAGGAAGAAGAGTGCCGCAGACTGTGCCGGGAGCGACTATATCGCCGAAGATGCCGCGGGGAAGCCCGAAGGTCTTGATGATCTCCTCGCTCCATTTACCCGTTTTCGCGTCGAGAAGCTGTCCTGTGGAGGCTATGGTATATTCCGTCTGCTTCTTTCCGGTGAGGAAATAGGCGAGCAGGTCGGGGATAAAGAGCATATCCTTTGCCGCTGCGAGTATTTCGGGAGAATCCTTTTGTACTGCGAGAAGCTGGAAAAGCGTATTGAAATCGATAAACTGTATTCCGGTGATGTCATAGAGCCTTTCACGCGGCATCGTGCGGAAAGCATATTCCACCATGCCGTCGTTGCGTGAATCGCGGTAATGAACGGGATTGCCGAGCAGATGACCGTTTTTGTCGAGCAGGCCGAAATCCACGCCCCATGTGTCTATACCGACGGAAGCGATATCCTTATGCTCACCGAGAGCGCACTTGTGAAGCGCGCATTTTATCTCATGGAAAATACGCAGTATATCCCATGTAAATTGCCCGTTTGTCATGACGGGTTCATTCGGAAAACGGTGAATTTCATCCAGCGTGATCTTTTCGCCGTCGAAGCCCCCGATGATACCTCTGCCGCTCGAAGCGCCGAGGTCTATGGCAAGCGTTTTCAGTTTTTTCATTGTATGTATTTCCTTTCGATTTAATATTTTCGTTATTATCGGCTTGTTTGCCGCCGGAGCCGTATGCTTTTGAAAACGGCGTTTTTTCGGTACGCCGTTTTCATTCGACTGTTTTTTGCCCGACTATTTCAACTCGGCTATGGAGACGCCCGTATCGCCCTCTCCCCAATTTCCGAGTCGGACGCTCGCTATCCGCTTGTCCTTGCGCAGAAAATCCGTCACAGCCTTGCGGAGCGCGCCTGTACCCTTGCCGTGAATGACGCGGATGGATTTGACGCCGCTGCGCTTTGCGTCGTCAATATATTTATCAAGCATGAAGCAGGCGTCGTCACCGTACTGACCGCGCAGGTCTATCTCGGGAGAGAAATTTACTACGGTGGAAATATCCCTGCCGCTTGCTTTTTTCTTTTTTTCCTTTTCCTTAAAGGTGACGGTTTCGCCGTCTATGAGCATGAGATTTCCGATATTCGTTTTCGTCTTTATTATCCCTGCCTGCACCTGAACATTGCCGGAGCTGTCGGGATCGGAAAGCAGCACGCCCTTCTGCCTTATATTCATGAGCAATACCTCATCGCCCTTTTTCAGCGGGCGCGGCAGGGTATAGCCCTCAAACGCACGTTCCTCAACAGGATCTACCATGTCGGAATTTTTACGGAGCTGCAGGCGTATGGCGCGGCGCGCCTCCTCCATACTGCGGGCGAGATTTTCGCTTTCGCGCTCTTTTTTTACCTTTTCCAGCTGCTCCATGATGAAGTCGCTCGATGCCTTCGCGCCCTGTATCATGCGGGATGCCGTGGCACGCGCCCTCTCCAGCTCTTTTTCGGCTTCCTTTTCGCGCATTTCGACGAAAGCGTCGGCTTCCGCTTTTCTGCGCTTTACCTCTGCGAGCATGGCTTCCGCCTCCGCATTTCTCTTTTCCATCTCCACGCGGTTCTGCTCAAGCCGCTCTATCGCGTTTTCAAAACGCTTGCTTTCGCCCGAAACATACGTCTCGGCACGATGTATGATCTCATCGGAGAGCCCCAGCTTCCCCGATATGGCAAAGGCATTTGATTTTCCCGGCGCGCCGATGACCAGCTTGTATGTCGGGCGCAGGGTCGATATGTCAAATTCGCAGGAGGCATTGCAGACGCCGTCCGTGTCGAGCGCATATATTTTCAGCTCGGCGTAATGAGTCGTCGTAGCACAGAGAGCGCCCTTTGCACGCACACATTCGAGTATCGAAACGGCGAGCGCCGCACCCTCCACCGGATCTGTTCCCGCGCAGAGCTCATCAAAAAGCGCAAGTGTTCTCGGGCGGAGATGCCCGATAATATCCACGATATTTACCATGTGCGATGAGAAGGTGGAGAGTGACTGCTCGATGCTCTGCTCATCGCCTATATCCGCGAAAACATCCTCGAATATTCCTATTTCGCTGTCGTTTCCGACGGGGAGCTGCAGACCTGACTGTGCCATAAGAACAAAGAGTCCCGCCGTCTTGAGAGAAACGGTCTTGCCGCCCGTATTCGGGCCCGTTATCACAAGGCAGTCAAAATCCTCTCCGAGGGTAATATTTATCGGCACGGCAGTATCTTTATTCAAGAGAGGATGGCGCGCGTTATTTAAGCGCAGCATACATTTTTCGCTTATTTTCGGCATCATGCCCGAGTAGCGGAAGGAAAGCTGGCTCTTTGCAAAAATCAGCGCGAGCGCCGTTATGGCGCGGTGATTGATTTCGAGTAGAAGCGCATTCGCGGCGATATCCGAGGAGAGCTCGAAAAGATAGCGCTCCACCTCGTCTGCCTCCGCACGCTCCAGTATACGTATCTCGTTATTTGCCTCCACTACGCCGACAGGCTCTATGAAGAGGGTGGCACCCGAGGATGAAGAATCGTGAACGAGTCCTTTTATTTCATTCTTGTATTCCGCCTTGACGGGTATGACGAAGCGTCCGTTGCGCACGGTTATGAGCTGATCCTGCAGGTACTTTGCATAATGCTCGCTCGAAATATACCTTTGCAGGCTGTCGCGTACGCGGTTTTCCGCGGTTCGTATTTTGCGGCGTATGTCATACAGCTTGTCTGTAGCCGTATCGTTGAGATTCCCGTCGCTGTCAAAAGAGCGGGAGATCTTGTTTTCCAAGCTCTTATTTGCCGTGAGCGCGTCGAAATATTCATCGAGCACATTCTGCTCGCGGTTTCTGTATTCGGTGAGGGCACGGGCGGCGGTGAGCACGCGACATACCTCGAGTATTTCGCGGACGGTGAGCATGGCGCCTTTTTGCGCACGGTCTATGGCGGCGGAAACATCGGTCACACCGCAGAAGGGCGGCATGCCCTTCACGGTCTGCATGGATTTTGCCGCCTCTGTCTCCTCCTGCATGCGGATGACGGCATCACGACTTTTTGAGGGTATCAGCGCGAGTGCCGCTTCCTTTGCGCCGGCAGTCGGCGCATATTCCGCCAGAAGCGCACGTATTTTATCAAATTCAAGCGTTTTTATCGCTTTTTCAAAGCTTTTCATGGATATTCCTTTTTCAGTCATCTATATATACGGGTGAAAATTCCGGAAGCTCGCGCTTCTTTTTCGGTTCGTGCTTGAGTATGTCAAATTTAAAACCACGGCAGCAGTAGGTGTCGGAAACGACGCCTTTCTTGCGGCAGAGCATATCGCCTGTCTCGAGCGGTGTTGCCTTTTCGCAATAAGCACAGCAACGCGGCAAGTCATTATTCTTTTTACGCATGGAAGCCACCTCGGATATTCTATTATTTTGATTTAAAATTATTATAACACATATAAAAAAATATTTCTATAGTTTTATGGAAATTCATATGGCAAAAATCGAAAAAATACCGCAGATAGCCGCCATGGCGAGCCCGAATACGAGCTTTTTTGCAAGATAAGGCAGTACGGGGAGTGAGATTTCTCCGGCGCGGTCGGCTATCTGACAGGAGACGGATACGCCGGAAAACCCGAGGGAAAAGGCAATACCGATATTTCGCACGACGGGAGAGATCCCGTCTGTCCTTGCAAATTCTGCACAGCCGCGGCTTATTTCGAGCACGGAGCAGAGCGTCGCGCGCACGACCGCGGGAACAGAGGGAAAGATGAGGCAGAGTATATCCGCCGCCGCACCGAAAAAGGCGATAAAGGCGCATACGCTTATCATCGCGCCGCCTGCCGCCGAAACCGAGACGACGAGTGCATGAGAAAAACTCTCTTTTTTTTGCCTCCGAAGCATCGGTATCGTCGGATCTTGGCTTCTCGAAAAAAGCAGGATAAATACAATTGAAAGAGCAGTTTGCAGAAAAAAGAGCATATATCCCGCGCGACGGCTACCGAGCATACCTTCGCCGACAGCGCCCACGACGAATGCCATACCCGCATTACTGCAAAAGGGAAGAACGGCGCGAAGCTCCGCCGCATCTGCTTCCCCCGCACGAAAGAGAGTGCAGGCGGCAACGGCACTCGTCGGAAATCCGCAGAGAAGCCCGCAGGCGGCGACCGCGGTGCAGGCAGGGGAAAGTCCGACGTATTTTCCGAGCCTTCCTGCGGCGGAAAAAAGCCCGAGACGGGCGAAAAGAGAAGCCAGTGCGGAGAAAACGAAAAGCGACGGTACGACAGAACGCACGCAGAGTGAAAGCGAATTTTTGATGCTTTGTGCGACTTCCGCCGGAAAAACGATCACGCAGATGAGCAGAACAAGGCAGAAAAGTATTGCTGCGGCCCTGATAAATATGAATTTTTTCGGCATGACGGCACACCTCCCGTAATAGAATATATATTGCTATATAAATTTATTGCAAAGGAGCCTCTTTTATGAAAAAGATCTCTTTCTCCTCGCGTGATATTCCGAGCGCGGGAAAATACAATATTGAGATGGTGGAAAATTCGCGCTTGCTAATATGCGGATGCGTGGGCGTGGCGAGCTATACGAGGGAATGTGCGAGAATATGCACGAGGACGGATGACATTCTCATAGCGGGCTGCGGGCTCTCGCTCTGCTGGGCGGGCGATGGAAAATTGCTCATCTCGGGCGAGCTGCGCACCGTCTCCTTCGAGAAGGGAGGAAAAAAATGAGACTTCTGCGCTATATTCGCGGCTATTGCAAAATAACCGTCACAGAGGAAAATACGGCACCGCTCCTCTCTTTTCTGATGAAAGAGAAGATATCCTTCACGCCCACCAAAAGCGCGGGAGATGGACTTGTCAGCTTTTATACGCCGCATCGCTTTCCCGAGGAGGCACAAGGGCTCTGCGAAAAGATTGAACGCCGCTCCCTTCTCTCGGACCTGTCACGCTATAAGAAAAGGGCGGGGCTGGCGGCAGGACTTCTCATTGCGGCGGCGTTGATATTTTGTTCCACGCTTTTCGTATGGGATATCAGGATAGTCGGCGCGGAAAATACGGAGGAAGAAGAGATCCTCGCGGCTCTCGAGAGACGCGGCTTTTATATAGGCGCCTATATACCGTCACTCGATAAGGAGCGCATAGCGATGGAGATCACGATGGAGGATGAACGCTTCGCATGGTTCAAAATCAATATGCGCGGCACCGTCGCTACCGTGAATATCCATGAGCGCACGGGTCGCGAGGGGATAGAAGCGACATCGCCGCCATCCAATCTCATAGCCTCGCACGATGCACAGATAGAACTGCTCGACGTAAAGGGCGGAGCGACTGCCGTCAAGCCCGGGCAAACGGTGAAAAAAGGCGAGATACTTGTGAGCGGCGTGATAGACTCACAGGCGCTGGGCTATAGGCTCGTTCGTGCGAGAGGGAGTGTTTACGGCAGGGTGACGCTCGAATATGAGGTGATAATCCCCGTGGCCTACAGGCAAAAATTAAAAAGTGACACCGTTCTCGCGGAAAAAAACATAAATTTTTTCGGAAAATCGATAAAAGTTTTCAAAAATGATAGAATTTCCGCAGAGTTTTATGATATAATAGAAAGAAATACGAGGCTCAAGCTGTTTGGCGTGTCGCTTCCCATTTTCATGGGGGAAACGGAATATATCTGCTATGAAACGAGAGAGGCAAAGCGAACGCAGACGGAGTGCCTGAGGGAGGCGTATCGGGAGCTGACGCTGAAAAGCTCCGCCGACCTTGACGGGGCGGAGGTCCTGGCGCGCCATACGACGCTCGATTTCGGCGAAGAGTATTTGACGCTTCATGAGCAGATCGAATGTATAATCGATATCGCAAAGGAAGTAAAAATAGGCGGATGACCGCTTTATTTGAGGAGAGAACATGTACGAGAAGACCGTGACAACAGAAAGTGCCGCGCAGACCGCGGCGATCTTCGGAAATTTCGATAAGAATGCGGAGATTATAGAAAAGACGTTTTCCGTCTCTGTCAGTAATAGGGCGAGCGAGACGAGTGCAGGCGACTGTATCGTCATCCGCGGAGAGGAGCAGGAGGCGACGCGCCTTGCCGCGCGCACCATTGAAACATTGCTCGGAATGGCGAAGCTGGGGACGGAGATAAGCGAACAAAATACGGAATATATCGCGGGCTTGCTCAAGAGCGGAGAAGAACCGGAAAAATTCGATTCCGACTGCGTCTGCGTTACCACGAAGGGCAAGCCGATACGCGCCAAGACCGTCGGGCAGAAGAAATATATCGATGCGATAAAGAAAAATACGATCGTGATGGGCGTGGGACCCGCGGGAACGGGCAAGACGTTTCTCGCCGTAGCTGTGGCGAGCGCGGCGCTGCGCAATAAGGAATTTTCCCGCATCATCCTTACGCGCCCGGCAGTCGAGGCGGGCGAGAAGCTCGGCTTTCTCCCCGGCGACCTGCAAACGAAAATAGACCCGTATCTGCGGCCGCTTCACGATGCACTCTATGAAATGCTCGGAGAAGCATATCAAAAATATATCGAGCGCGGTGCGATAGAGATAGCGCCGCTCGCCTATATGCGCGGCAGGACACTTGATGACAGCTTTATCATCCTCGATGAGGCACAGAATACCACGCCCGAGCAGATGAAAATGTTTCTCACGCGTCTCGGCTTCAATTCCAAGGCGGTCGTGACGGGAGACCTCACACAGACAGACCTGCCCGACGGCAAGAAGAGCGGGCTCGCGGAGGCGGTAAAGATTCTTGCGGGCATAGACGACATTGCCATTCAGCACCTGACCGAGCGCGATGTGGTTCGCCACAGATTGGTGCAGAAGATCATACTCGCCTATGAAAAATATGACAGGGACAAGCGCGAGCAGAGGGACAGATATCATATAAAGAGGAATGGCAAAAATGAAAAATAAAATTTATTTCGGACGGGGAGAGGGTGTTCCCGCCATATCTGCGGGCATGAAGAAGATCGTGCGCGACGTGATCAAAAAAACGCTGGAAAACGAGAGCTTTGCTTACGGTGCGGAGATATCGGTGACATTTGTGCTTGACCCCGAGATCCACAGAATGAATCTCGAGTATCGCGAAAAGGACAAGCCCACGGATGTCCTTTCCTTCCCGCTGACGAGCGGCGAGCCGGAGCCGGAGGATATCATAGACGGCGTGGCGGCGCTCGGCGATATCGTCATTTCACTCGAGACGGCAGAACGGCAGGCGAAGGAATACGGGCACAGCCTCGAGCGGGAGATCGCTTTTCTCACGGTACATTCCATGCTGCATCTGCTCGGCTATGACCATGAGATAAGCGAAGAGGACGAAAAATATATGAACGACACGTGCGAAAAGATCCTTGCCGCGGCAGGGCTTTTCAGAAATACGGCGATACCGGAGGGACAGAAATAAATATGGAGACAAAAAATCTTTTTGCGGCGATCATAGGCCGTCCGAACGTAGGCAAAAGCACTCTGCTCAATACGCTCCTCGGCGAGAAGATATCGATCGTTTCGAGCAAACCGCAGACCACGCGCACAAAGATCACGGGTATACTGACAAAGGGCGAAACACAGTACGTTTTCATCGATACGCCCGGTATTCATAAGCCGAGGACAAAGCTCGGCGACTATATGATGGAAAAGGCGGGCGAAGCCGCAGGCGAGGTGGATATTATTCTGTTTCTCGTAGAGGCGGGGGACAAAATAGGACCTACCGAGCGTGAGCTGATGAAGAAATTCACGGTCATGCATGTTCCTGCACTGCTCATCGTGAATAAGACGGACAAGAGCAACGCGCGCGAGATAGGCGATACGATACTTCGCTTCTCGGAGGTCTATGATTTTGCCGCCGTCGTTCCGATCAGCACGAAAAACGGCGAAAATACCGAAATAATCATAGATGAAATATCGAAATTTGCGCAGGAGGGACCGCATTTCTTCCCCGATGATATGATAACGGATCAGCCCGAGCGCATTATCGCCTCGGAGATCATCCGTGAGAAGATACTCCTGACGCTGAGCGATGAGATACCGCACGGTGTGGCTGTGGCGATAGAGGAATTTCATGAGGAGGGCGGCATGCTGTCCATACGCGCGGAAATTTTCTGTGAGCGCACCTCGCATAAGCCCATTATCATCGGCAAGAACGGGGATAAGCTGAAGCTCATCGGTTCGCGTGCCCGCGCAGATCTGGAGAGCTTTTTCGGAGAGAAGGTATATCTGAATCTCTGGGTCAAGGTCAAGGAAAACTGGCGCGATAAGGCGGCGCTCGTATCCGGCTTCGGATATAAAAACTGAAAAATATTTTCTGAAATTATTTGCGAAGGGAGGTGCGCTTCTTGCAACCCGTGAGGATCTCGGGCTTGGTCCTGCGTGAAACGCCTTTTGGCGAATCGGACAAGATGATGACCGTGCTCACGGCTGAGCGCGGGCGCATTTCCGTTTTCGGCCGCGGTGCGCGCAGGCTGAAAAGCGACTTTTTCGTTGCCACGCAGCTCTTCTGCTATACGGAATTCGTGCTTGTGCAGTCGAGCGAGAAATACTACATAAGAGAATGCTCGCTCATCGAGAGCTTTTATAATGTTCGCGCCACCCTGCAGGGGCTTGCACTGGCGAGCTACATTGCGGATGTTGCGGCGGATGCGGCGACAGAGGAGCACGAGCATGCCGAGCTTCTGCGCCTGACGCTCAATTGCTTCTGGGCTATCTGTGACGGGAAAAAGCCGCTGAAGCAGATAAAGGCGGTGTTTGAACTGCGCAGTGCCGCATATGCCGGCTTCATGCCCGATCTCGTCGGATGTGCCGGCTGCGGAAACTATAATTTCCCCGTCTACTATATCGATATTCCCGACGGGACTTTTCGCTGTGAGGAGTGCTTTCGCAAAAATGCGGCGAATATGGAACAGTATGCGGCGCGTGAAAATGAGGCGGAGGGCATCTATTGCGATGCGCATCTGATAGTCCCCGCTTCGCCCGACGTTTTCATCGCCATGCGGTATGCCGTGTATTCGAAGCCGGAGCGGATCTTCGCCTTTGAACTTGCGCCGGATGCTCTCGAAGATTTCGCTTCTGTCTGTGAAAAGTATTTGCTCTGCCATATGGAACGTGGCTTCAAGACACTGGATTTTTACCATTCCGTGGAGGAAAAATAGATTTGATATCGGAGAATAAAAATGGAGCTTGATCAATTTATAAAAGAACTTTCCTCGAGCGCACCTGCCCCGGGCGGCGGCGGAGTGGCGGCTCTTTGCGGCGCTCTCTCATCCGCACTCTCATCGATGGTGTGCGAGCTGACGAGCGGAAAGAAGAAATACGCGCAGTATCAGGCGGATATAGAGCACATTTCAGAGAGGGCTAAAAGCCTTGCCGCGGCGTTTATTTCGCTTATGGAAGAGGACGAAGAGGCATTTCTTCCTCTTTCCCGTGCCTATGGGCTTCCGAAGGACGCGGACGGCAGGGATGAGATCATAGAGGAAGCGCTTGCCCGTGCGGCAGAGGTGCCGTTTCACGCTTTGGAAAAGTGCCTCGAAGCGGCAGAGCTTGCGGCGGAGCTTGCGGAAAAGGGAAGCAGACTCGTTGTCAGCGATGCGGGCGTTGCGGCATGCGTGTGCGAAGCGGCGGCAAAAAGCGCCGCGCTCAATGTCTATGCCAACACAAAGCTGATGAAAAACCGCGAAGAAGCCGACCGTATGGAAAAAGAGACTGCAAAGCTCACGGCAAAGACGGCTCACATATGTGAGATGGCATATGAGGACGTAAAAAAATATCTTAATAATAAATAAGGAAGAAAACCATGGAAGAACTCAGAGGAGCGCCGGTCGCGAGAGCGCTTTTGGAAAAAATCACACCTGAAATTTCCCGCCTCGCGGGTATCGGCATCGTGCCGAAACTCGCCGTAGTCCGCGTGGGAGAACGCGAGGACGATCTTTCGTATGAGCGATCGATCATAAAAAGATTTTCCGCCGCGGGAGCCGAGGCGGAGGTTTTGAATTTTGATGAAACCATATCGCAGGCAGAGCTTGAGGCGGCGGTGAAAAAAGCGGCGACAGACGGAAGCGTTCACGGGATACTCGTTTTCAGCCCTCTTCCGAAGCATCTTGACGCTGAGAGAATTCGAAAACTCATTCCGCCGGAAAAAGATGCAGATGGCATGAGCGATGCCTCGCTTGCGGGCGTATTCCGCGGCGATAAAAATGCTTTTGCGCCCTGTACCGCGCAGGCGGTCGTTGAAATGCTCCGCCATTACGGCGTGGGAGATCTCGCAGGCAAGCGCGTGACGGTGATAGGCAGAAGCACGGTCGTCGGAAAGCCGCTTGCCATGCTGCTGCTCGGAATGAATGCGACCGTGACCGTGTGCCATACGAAAACGGCGGATACCGCTGCGGAATGTCGCCGTGCCGATATCGTGATAGCTTGCGCAGGTCAGGCGAGAATGGTTGGCGCAGAATATATGGCGGCAGGGCAGACGGTGATAGATGTCGGTATCAATGCCGACGGCGATGGGATCTGCGGAGATGTCGATTATGCGGCGGCTCTGGAGAGGGTGGCTGCGGCAACTCCCGTACCGGGCGGAGTCGGCGCCGTGACGACGGCGGTACTTCTCGAGCATACCGTGAGAAGCGCCGCACATACAGACAGCTGAAAAGCGCATTCTTTCAATTTTTTGAAAAAGTTTAGAAAAAGGGGTTGACAAGAGAGAAGAAGTGTGATATACTGGTCAAGCCGTCTCGGAAGGGGGCGGCGAAACGGTCTTTGAAAACAGAACAACAACGAAAAAGACAAGGAATCTCGTTAAGAGAACTTTGAACACAAAGTACAAGAAGTAAGAAGCTAAGAAAAAAAGCTCTGAATAAGATTTAAGCGGCGGAGAGATCTGTCGATTAGATACAATATTTAGAGAGTTTGATCCTGGCTCAGGATGAACGCTGGCGGCGTGCTTAACACATTCAAGTCGAACGAAGCTGTAGATATTAATCCTTCGGGAAGCGTAGATACAGGTTAGTGGCGGACGGGTGAGTAACGCGTGAGCAACCTGCCTTAATGAGGGGGATAACACCTGGAAACGGGTGCTAATACCGCATAAAGTATCGTTCTCGCATGGGAAAGATACCAAAGCTGAGGCGCATTAAGATGGGCTCGCGTCCGATTAGATAGTTGGTGAGGTAACGGCTCACCAAGTCGACGATCGGTAGCCGGACTGAGAG
>URUL01000042.1 GCA_900551005.1 uncultured Ruminococcus sp.
GCCATATCTCGGTCATACTGTGCAGGCTCCTTTACGACATCGCTGCGCATATCCACTGAGAAAACCCATGCATTGTTTTTTGCCAGCTTTTCATAGTATCTTTCAGGCAGCAGCTTGTTGATCTCGCGTGCGTCTATCTTCCATACGGCACCGTCGTACCTGTCGGTCTTTGCAAGCTCAAAAGAGCTGGTGGCAAAATGCAGGGCAACAAGCGGCGAATAAGTCCAGTCCAGAAGTCTTGTGGGCAATCCGTGGTGCTGCCCCACGACCATCTGTCGCCATACGGATGTTCGCAGATCGGGATTCAGCATTTCCGCATATTTTGTAAAATTACGGAGAATGCACGGCTCGAGCGACACCTGCAAATCGCGGCAATTACGATGCAGACTGGTCTCCAGTGAAAACTTGCTTCGGCAAAGTCCGCGGTAAAGAAAATATGACCTGTTGCGGTTTATTTTCTCCTCAAATTTTTGCTCGAGAATGAGTTGCATTATGTCCTCGGTCTTTTGAATATATACCGTATTAACCATTTCGTTCCTCCGTATTCTCTCTTTTTCATACATTTTAATAATAGCACATTTTCCGCATTTTGTAAATAATATTCTTTCATTTTCCGCGTTTTCTGTTTCTGTTGACTTTTGTCGTTATTTATGTTAAAATACTCAGACAAACTATCATAGACTTTAACCGAAAGGAGTGGCAAATTTGTTTGAGAATGCACTTTCGCTCATTTCACGTTTTGACCGCATAATAATACACCGCCACAATAGTCCGGACGGAGATGCCATCGGCTCACAGGTCGGCTTAAAGCATCTCATACTCGATAATTTCCCGGGTAAAAAAGTATATGCCGTAGGCGATGCCGCGGGACGCTATGCCTTCATGTCAGACAGCACACCCGATGTCATTCCCGATGAATACTATCGCGGCGCGCTCGCCATAATACTCGACACATCGGCAAAGGCACTCATCTCGGATGAGAGATATTCTCTTGCCGAGCATACACTGCGCATAGACCATCACATCTTTTGCGAAAAAATAGCCAATACTGAGATAGTAGATACGAGCTTTGAGAGCTGCTGCGGACTAATCACCGCCTTTGCCTCGGAAAGCGGACTCCGTCTGACGCCGATTTCCGCTAAATCGCTCTATACAGGCATGGTGACGGATTCCGGACGCTTCCGTTATGACAGCGTAAACGCCCGCACGTTTTCTCTCGCCTCATTTCTCATGAACGTTGATTTTTCCACTGCGGATATTTACCGCGAGCTTTATTCCGATGACCTCGATATGATGCAGCTTCGTGCAAAGTTTGTGCTGAAAATAAATCGGGCGAAAAACAGCGTGGCTTATATCTATACTACGGCTGAAGAAGCACAGGCCTGCGGTGCAGACACCTTTACGATATCGCGCGGAATGGTCGGCACGATGTCGGATATCAAAGGGATAGACAGCTGGGTGAACTTCACCGAAACGCCTGCCGGTGTTCTCTGCGAGCTTCGCTCTGCCAAATATAATATCAATCAGATTGCCGTCAAATACGGCGGCGGCGGCCATGCCAAAGCAAGCGGCGCAACAGTTCCCGACCGCGCGACGGCGATGAAAATGCTTGCCGATCTTGAGGATCTGGAGGTTACAGCGCAGTGAATAAGGAAATCATGCTTCAAATACTCGAAAAAATAAAAAACTATGAAAAGATCGTGATCTCACGCCATATACGCCCTGACGGAGATGCCATCGGCTCTACGCTCGGACTTGCACGGATTCTTACGCTCACGTATCCCGAGAAGAAAATATTCGTTGCCGCTGACGATTCTTCGGAATATCTCGACTTTCTCGGCAATGCGGGTATGCCACTTTCCGATGAGGAGCATGAGGGAGCGCTTGCCATCGTCATCGATACCGCCACGTATGAACGGATCTCAAATGCAAATATCGGCGCCGCAAAGGAGCTGATAAAAATAGATCATCATATCGACAACGCACCGTACGGCGATATACAGTGGATCGAGGAGAGCCGCTCCTCCTCCTGCGAAATGATTGCCGAGTTTTATCTCGCCTTCAAAGATGAAATGAGGATAGATTCCCGCGCTGCAGAATGCATCTATACGGGCATGGTGACGGATTCGGGGCGTTTCCGCTATGACAGCGTCACAGGCAATACACTCCGCTGTGCGGCGGCACTGCTCGATATCGGTATCGATACCGATACGCTTTTTTCACACCTCTATACAGAGGAAATAGGTGAGCTGAAATTCCGTGCGCATATAACCTCAGGCGTAAAGCTCACGGAGCACGGCGTGGCATATCTCACTGTTACGCGCGCCATGCAGGAAAAATATGCGCTGAGCTTTGAGACGGCAAGCAACTGCATATCCTATATCAGCACGATAAAAGACAGCATCATATGGATCGCTTTTATTGAGGAAGAATCGGGAGAATTTCGCGTTCGCCTGCGTTCACGCTTCGTCGAGATAAGCAAACTCGCTGAAAAATACGGCGGCGGCGGTCACGCGTGCGCGGCGGGTGCCTCTGTCGGAAATGCGCGTGAAAAGCGCGCTCTTCTTGCGGATGCGGACAGGCTTATCGCCGATTATAAGGAAAATCACGAGGGGTGGCTCTGATGAAGATACTGATAACAAACGATGACGGCATAGAAAGCAAAGGGCTTTTGCTCCTCGCAAAAAAAGCCGTGAGCTTTGGCGATGTCACTGTTATCGCACCGAAAACCGAACAAAGCGGCAAGAGCCAAAGCATCAATATTCACAGCCCTTTCGAAGTAAAAAAAGTAGACCTGATCGATGGGGTGACGGCTTACTGTGCAGATTCCACGCCTGCTGACTGCGTCCGTTTTGCCAAGCTCGGGCTCGGGATAAAGTACGATATCGTTCTGTCCGGCATAAATAACGGTCTGAATATAGGCATAGATATGGTATATTCGGGTACCGTGGGAGCTGTTTTTGAGGCGTATGCCGAGGGGATTCCCGCCGTGGCACTCTCCACAACCCCGGGCGCATTTGAAGCCGCCGCGGCGCAGCTCGATGACGTTATCGCTTTCTTTTGCGAGCACAGACTCGTCTCATATTCACCGCTCTATAATGTGAATATTCCGCCGCAAAGCAAGGGGATTCGAATGACCCGCCAGGGCGGCAGATATTATAATGACCGATTTGTCGAGGAGGAAAAAGATATATACCGTCAGCACGGTTATTCCGTGCACGAGGATAAGAAGGACTTCTCCATAGATACGGATGCCGCGCTCAACGGGTATATCTCGATAACCCCGATAACGCTCGACCGAACGAACTACGCCGCTCTCGAAAAGATCAATGCCGAAATACAAAAATAACGGATAAAACAAAAAATACGGTTGCACGATTTTCGTACAGCCGTATTTTTATGTAATGATACTTACTGATTGTTTTCTATATAACGAACTATATCGCCTACGGTCTTAAATCCGACAATATCGTCATCGGCTATAACGATGCCGTAGTCCTGTTCAATATTCATGAGCATCTCAACAATATCGAGAGAGTCTGCTCCCAAATCCTCCATGATATTTGTTTCTTCTGTTATAGAATCAATGTCAACACGAAGTTGCTTTGAAAGTATATCTTTTACAGATTCAAGTGCTGTCATATGTTTTTCCCTTTCTCATCGAGTATTTTTCTCTATTATAATACGCACTTTCGCAATTTGCAATACCATTTTCAAAAATTTTTCATATATTTTCCGCGAGATGCCATGCTCGGATGCTCATTTGTCACTGTCTGTATTCTCGTCTCCGTATAGCTCACGAAGATAATCGCCGCGTACATTTGCGAAAACCAGCTTGAGACTGCGTAAAAATTCCTCATCAGGCTCAAAGATAAGCTCTGTCTTGCGTCCGTTGAAATCCATGATGAAAGCATATGCGTTTTCAGGACTGAGAGTTCTGCAATAATTGAATCTTGTGCGCACATCGTGATGTGCCTTTTTATATTCGGCTTTTTCTTCCGCTGTGTGCGGATATTTCACTATCTCCAGCCCCGTCTTCATAGAAACATTGCATATCGTGCTTATTTTTCTGCCCGTCGTGCGAAGAACAGCAAAGTTTCCGTCCTCTATCATATATGTATAGACAGAGAGCGTATATCTGCACAGGATGAAGAGCGCCAAACCGAGGAAAATGACGCCGACAGCCTGTATCAGTCCCGCATACACGGAAATGAAAGCCGAAAGGAAGAAAAATGCGATAGCGGTAATAAAAAGAAGGATGGCTGCGGTGTCGGCTTTTGAATTCTTCGGCGGTGTATATTTATACATTTCATACCTCTTTTATAATTATTTATTTGCACCGCTGTGACAATCGCGGCATTTTCAACATAATATACATAAAAACAGTAATGGGAGTGATTTTTATGGAACTTAACCGCAAAACAGTAGATGAGCTTCTCGCCCTTGATGACAATGCCCTCCGCGAAAAAGCGGAAAAGGTAGCGCGCGCAGCGGGAATGGGCGGCAATCTGCCGGATGTCTCAAAAATCCGTGCCATGCTCTCCGGCGTCAGCGATGAAGACATATACCGTCTCGTCTCTGCGCTCGGCAAAGAGCGGACGGAACAGATGATACGAGAAATACAGAGGTGAGCGGCTTGGCAAACGATTTTTCCGATAAGCTGGATGCAATCCTGTCAAATCCGGAGATGATGGCGCAGATAAAGCGTCTGGCGGATACCATGACGTCGGGAACGGCTTCCGTGGCGGAGGAAGGTCCTGAACCGCCGGAGAAAGCAACGCAGGCAAGCTCTCAGAATACAAGAGAACAGCCGGAGAGCAAGGAAAACCTCTCGGATATGTCGGATGCCGTAAATGCCATAGCGACACTGACGTGAGGCGGTGCGCCGGACCGCAGAGGAAGAAAAGGAAAAAACAGCAATATCGCACACAGCAAAGCACTTCTTCTCGCGCTCAAGCCCTATCTCGATGACAAAAGATGTGAAAAGATTGACAAGCTCCTCAAAATGATGCAGCTTGCCGAAATGGCAGGATACTTTATGTAAAAAGGAGGTGCGTACTTATTTACAGTAAGAATTACGGGAAAATTCCCGATAAAAGCTTTGCCTCGGAAAATATGCCAAAAAAAGAATTTACCTCTCCTCCGCCCGATTACGGAGGCAGTCTTTTCGATATGCAGAAAGTACCGTGCGACGAACGGGAGGAGAGTGAAGTCAATCGCAGACCCGATACCGAACCCGAGCGATGTGAGAGCGAAGAAGCCTTTCGGCGTGAACCTTCCGGAGGTGATGAAAGACGGGATTGCGGACCGCCGAGGCCCGAGCCGCCCGTATGCAACTCCCCGTGCTGCGATAGCTGTGCGCCCGAGCGCGAAAGCTCCTATTCGCCCCTCAGCTTCTTTTCGAAAATATCGGCAGAGGACCTGCTTCTTTTCGGAGCGGCACTTTTTCTTCTCTTTTCAAAAGAAAATGACAATATCATCATACCGGTGCTTCTCGTGCTCGTTATCATGCTGTAGGTTCGCACTCATTGCAGGGCAAAATCAACATCCGTGAACGGATAGTCAAGCTCATAACTTCCGACGTCATATCTCGATACCAGAATATCGCCGCAATACGTTCTCACGGAGCGCACAACGCCCGAATCCGCGGAAATATGTACCTTGTCGGTATATGAGAGCGAGGGAATGCGGTATTCGATAACGTATTCGTTATCGCGCAGATAATAATCGGTGATATTGTATTCTTTTTCGTCAAGCAAGCAGAAAGAAGGCGAATACGCAACGTTTTCAAAAGCGTAGGCATCGCTGTATTCTCTCGCAAAAACAAGCTCGCCCGCGGCAGAATAATAGACGACCTCTTCCCCGTTGCAGATGACAGTATACCGCCGCTGATCGCTTCCCTCATTGTAGATGATCTTGTATTTTTCACCGCTCTTCCATAGGCGCACGCTGTCCTGCATGAAGCCTTCCTGCGTGGAAAATGTCATGTATATCTCCATATAGAAATTGTCGGCAAAGGGATAGGACGCGAGAAGACGTGCCACGGTCGCCTTGTTTACGGGAATGGAAACGTATTCATAATCCGTTTTTTCATCGATGTCCGTCGAAGGCGTGGTCGCCGTGCTTTCGGTCGTATGCTCCGCATGCGGAATATCAAAAATGCCCACATGTGAGAGCACGAGCAAAACGACAAGACAAATGAGGAAAAACGCAGCAATGATCGTAAAGACGGAGTAAAGAGACATCGCTCCGTTTGAAGAAAGGATTCTTTTCAGCTTTTCTTTCATGCGTTTTTCCTCCTTTTTTGTTGAACTGTCGCCTCATGCGAATTTTCCGGATAAAAAGAATATTGATATCATATATAGGGTAGCAAGCGATGCGAGAAACATCCCGAGCCACATATTCAGATTCATGACAGCCGCTGAAACGCAAAATACGGCAGTGACGAGGCAGAGCGTAACAGAGGCTTTCTTCTGGGAAAAGCCGAGAGATATCACAAGCCTGTGATGTATATGCCCCCTGTCGGGAGAAAAAATATTTTCTCTCCTTGCCGCGCGCCGTACCATGGCGAGTGCCGTATCAAATACGGGAACGGCAAATATGAGAAGCGGCACACCGATGGATATCAGCATATGCGATTTGGCAATGCCTATCACGGATGCGCACGAAAGCACATATCCGAGAAACATCGAGCCGGTATCCCCCATAAAAACGGATGCGGGATTGCTGTTGTACGGCAAAAATCCCAGAGCCGCACCGAATAGACAGAAGCAAAGAACGGCACACGTGTAGTTTCCGAATGATACGGCAACACCCGCGAGTGCCGCCGCAGAAATTGCGGCAGTTCCTCCGGCAAGCCCGTCTATCCCGTCTATTAAATTAAAGGCGTTGATAATAACGAGCATCCATATCACCGTGAAAGGCACGGAAAACGCGCCGAGCCGTATCATGCCGAAGGGCGTTCCGATAAACTCTATGCTTACCCCCGCATATGCGGTAAAAAGTGCCGCGTAGATCTGCCCCGCCAGCTTTATCAGAGGCTTCAATGCTTTGATATCGTCTATGATGCCGAGCAGGCATATCACGGCACCGCCGATGAAAACGGCAATACATTCCTCCGGAAAAACGCCGTCTCGGCTGAAAATAAGCGTCGTCGAAATAAAGAATGACAAAACGATCGCCGAGCCGCCCATACGTGCAGTCGGCTTTTTATGCATGCGGCGGTTATCGCGCGGTATGTCTACGGCGCCCACACGAAAAGAAAGCTCTCTTGCCGCCGGTGTCAGCAAAAAGCAAAGCAGAAAAGCCGTCGCCGCAGCAGAAAAATATAGTATATTCCGCAAAATAACTCCATATCAGGGCATGGCAAAGCATTGCCGCCCGAAAACATTATTTTGCCGTAAATCCCACCTTGCGATAAACCTTGGAGAGCGTCTTGTTTGCAAGATAAGAAGCATATTCCGCATTTTTCTTCATGATGGATTCGAGGTAAGCCTTGTCCGCCATAAGTCTCGCAAACTCAGCCTGAACAGGTGCGAGTGCATCGGCACATGCTTCTCCTACGGCAAGTTTGAAATCTCCGTAGCCGTGTCCCTCAAATTCGCGTTCTGTTTCCTCGTCGCTCTTTCCCGTGAAGCAGGAATAAATCGTCATCAGATTGTTGATCCCATCCTTGCCCTCGGCACGCTTTACGACGGTATCGCTGTCGGTCACGGCGCGCATGAACTTGCGTATGATATCATCGCGCGAATCGAGCAGATAAACGGAGGCATTTGTATTCTCATCGGATTTGCTCATCTTCTTTGTCGGCTCTGCGAGAGAATTTATTTTCATGCCTGTTTTCGGCGTGTATACTTCGGGGAGTTTGAAGGTTTCGGAGTAGATCTGATTGAAGCGTGTAGCTATATCGCGTGTTATCTCAACATGCTGCTTTTGGTCTATGCCCACGGGCACAAGATCTGTCTGATACAGAAGTATGTCAGCCGCCATAAGCGTAGGATAGGTGAAAAGTCCGGCATTTATATTCTGCGCATTTTTTGCACTTTTATCCTTGAATTGTGTCATTCTGGAAAGCTCGCCGAACATGGTGTAGCAATTGAGCACCCATGCAAGCTCCGCATGAGCGGAAACATGGCTCTGAACGAAAAGCACGTTCTTTTCGGGATCAAGCCCACTCGCTATATAAAGCGCAAGCGTTTCATACGTGCGGCGGCGAAGCTCTGCGGGATTCTGTCTCACCGTTATCGCATGCATATCGACAACGCAATAGAGACAGTTATACATATCTTGCAAAAGACTCCAGTTTTTGATGGCTCCGAGATAATTTCCTATCGTGAGATTTCCGCTCGGCTGTACGCCGGAAAATATGATTTTTTTATCCTTTGAAAATTCCATTTTTGCTATTCGGGGTATCCCCCGTCCTTTCCCGGCTATACGCCGCAAATTGTGGTTGATTCGATCATTTCCCGAGAAAATCATGCGCCGCCTCTCCGAGAATACGGACGCCACGCTCTATCTGCTCCTCGCTCGGAGAAGAATAGTTCATGCGGAAAGCGTGTGACGGCTTTGTCATATCCGCGGCAAAAGCAAATCCCGGAACGACAAAAACATCCCGCTCCGAAACAAATTTTGCAAATTCAGCGCTGTCATACTTCTCCGGAAGCTCACACCAGAGGAAAAGTCCGCCCTCAGGTCTTGTATGCGTTACACATTCGGGCATACATTCATCGAGGAGCTTCATCATCAGAGTGCACTTTCTGCCGTAGAGGTCGCATATCTTCTTTATATGGGACTCCATATCATATGTGCAGAGCATTTTGTAACAGAGCTGCTGGAAGAAGAGGTTCGTATGAACATCGGCACATTGCTTGGCGAGAATGATCGGCTTCATCACATCCTTCTGCGCCACGAGATAGCCCATGCGCATGCCGGAGGAGAGTATCTTGGAAAAAGAACTGCAATAGATCACAAGCCCGTCATTATCAAGCGTCTTGAAGGTCGGCACATCCTCCCCGGAGAAGCGAAGCTCGCCATACGGATTGTCCTCCAGTATGAAAACCCCGTATTTCTTTGCCAGTGAAAGGATTTCTTTTCTGCGCTCAAGCGAGGTCGTTATGCCTGTCGGATTTTGGAAGGCAGAAATGATATAGATGAATTTTACGTGACGGTTATTTTTCAGCGCTTCTTCCAGCAGAGCCACATCCATGCCGTCTTTTCGCATCGGTATGCCGACAAGATTTGCACCATAGGAGCGGAAGGAATTGAGCGCGCCTATGAAGCTCGGCGTCTCGCATATGACCGTATCGCCTTCATTGCAGAGCGTTCTTGCGACGAGGTCGAGTCCTTGCTGACCGCCTGTGAGCGTTATCAGCTCATCGCCGTCCTTGATCATGCCGAACTTATGCGAGAGGCGCTCTTTTATCTTATCGCGAAGAGGTGCATAGCCCTCTGAAACACCATACTGAAATGCCTGCGGATCGGAAGCGAAAATTTCGGCAGAGGCCTCTGCCATCGCCGCGAGCGGGAAGGTAGACAGATCTGGATTTCCCGCAGAAAAAGCGATTATATCTCTTCCCATCGTAGCGGAAAGTATATCTCTTACGGCATTCCCCTTAAGAGACTTCATTTTTTCGGATAACATATCCGACATGTTGATATGCAAAAAAATCACCGGATTTCTAAAAATACTTTATATAATATAATATCAATATTTCCGTCTTTTTTCAATAGCTATTTGCAAAAAACTGAAATTTTTCGCGCAAGGGAAAGGAGTTTTCGGGCGGAAGGCGCGAAAAATTACCATATTTTTTGCTCTATCTTTTTTTGCCTCTGCGGATTATAATGAAAAGGGATGTTTAAAAATATGGAAGGAGCGATTTTCAATGGAACTTCGCGTTATTGAGGATGATATGCTGAGAGTAATGCTGACTCGGCTCGATATGATCAAGTATGATATAGATTGCAAATCACTTGATTATCATAATACCAAGACAAGAAAGGCCGTATGGGAGATACTGGACGAGGCATATAAGAAAACCGGATTTGATGCCGCAGAGGGGCGCATATGTATAAAAGCATATCCCGATAAAAGCGGCGGCTGTAAAATCTACATAACCAAACTGCACGAGACGATTCCGCCTGATGATGATATGAATTATTCTCTCATAAAGGAAGGAAAACTACAGGAGACCTGCATGAAAAAGCCGTCGGTGTACGGTTTTTCGGAGCTTGAGCAAATGATATGCGTTTGTAAAAGACTGAATCGTTGCGGATATTCGGGCGAAAGCGGAGCGTATGCCGATACCGCGGAGAAAAACGGCAAGTTTTATCTCGTCATATATGAAGATGCCTTGCAATATCAGATAAAGCAAAGCAAAACATCATGCGAAGGACTTTTTATCGGTGAGTTCGGAACAAAGCTTCCCTCTCCCGAAGCACTTGCCTACATAAAGGAGCACTGCACCGCCGTGTGTGCTGAAAGTGCGGTTTCCACGCTTTCCGTTCTTTGAAAATATCCAAATAAAATTTCCGAAAACATATAGATTTTTTTCTCTGTTTATGATAATATATTATTGTAAAAGCGACGCCGGAAAACGGAGGAACAGGCTGTGGAAACAAAAAGTCTCGAGGAAATACGAAAAGAATGTGAAAACTGCCGCAAATGCAGTCTTGCCGAAACAAGGACGAATACCGTCTTCGGAGTGGGAAATCCGCATGCTTCTCTTATGTTTGTCGGAGAAGCCCCCGGAGAAAAAGAGGATCTTTCGGGCATACCCTTTGTAGGTGCCGCAGGCAAGCTTTTTGATAAATATCTCATCGCCGTCGGCATCCCGCGGGAGGAGGTCTACATAGCCAATATGTTAAAATGCCGTCCTCCGAAAAACAGGGATCCGAAGCCCGAGGAGCAGGATCTGTGCATAGAATATCTGCGCGAGCAGGTTCGCACCATATCGCCGAAGCTTATCGTCTGCCTCGGCAGAATATCGGCAATGCGTCTCATCAAGCCGGATTTCCGTATTACCGCGGAGCACGGCATCTGGTTTGAGAAAGGGGCCTTTTCCATATGCGCCGTATATCATCCCTCCGCTCTTCTGCGCGATCCGCGCAAAAAGGATGATATGCTCGCCGACATGATGGAGATCAAGCGCCGTCTTGACGCTGTCAAAGCAGCTTCTCTCTCGGATTGAGAAAACCGAAAATTTTTTTGTGATATTGATCGAAAAATACAGTTATCTTTCGCGTGGATACTTGCTGTTCGGCAAAAAAATCCACGCGCTTTTTGTAAAAGCCCTTGAAATATAAGCAAATATATTGTATAATGTAGCAAATATGAAAATTTTCGGCAAGTGAGGTAATCTATATGATAAAACTATACGGCAATGCTGTCGTGGGTCAGTCAGGCGGACCAACCGCCGCGATAAACGCCACACTTTCGGGGGTTATACGCGGTGCTCTCGCATGTGACCAGATAGACAGGATCTACGGCGCCATAAACGGAATAGAAGGCGTGCTGGACAGGCGTTTCTGCCTTCTCAATGACCTGATAAAAGGCGAGGAGGATTTCGCACTCCTTGAGAATACTCCCGCCGCCGCGCTCGGTTCTTGCCGCAAGAAGCTTCCCAAGGATATGACGGGAGACAACCTCATGGTTTATGAACAGATACTGGACGTTTTCCGCGATTATAACGTGCGCTACTTCTTCTATATCGGCGGAAACGATTCCATGGATACCGTTGCCAAGCTCTCTGAATATATGAACAGCGTCGGCTATGAAATGCGCATTATGGGCGTGCCGAAGACCATCGATAACGATCTTGTCGGCACCGACCACACTCCCGGCTTCGGCTCGGCGGCAAAATATATTGCCACCACCATGCAGGAAATCATGCGCGATACCGCCGTTTATACCGTCAAAGCCGTAACGATAGTCGAAATCATGGGCAGAGATGCAGGCTGGCTCACGGCTTGTGCCGCGCTTCCCTCTCTTTGCACGGATATTGCTCCCGACTTTGTTTATCTTCCAGAGGTCACCTTCAGCTATGATGAGTTTTTCGAGGATATTGCAAAGGCTCTCGAAAAGCATCCGAACGTAGTCGTTGCGGTTTCGGAAGGAATACGCCTCAGCGACGGAACATACGTCGGAGAAGGCAAAAACGGCGCGCTTGACGCCTTCGGTCACAAACAGCTTTCCGGCACGGCAAAAACGCTCGAGCTTGCCGTAAAAGAAAAATTCGGCTGCAAGGTTCGTTCTATTGAGCTCAATCTGCCCCAGCGCTGTGCATCGCATATCGCCTCCAAAACAGACCTTGATGAAGCTGTCATGATCGGGAAAGCGGCGGTAGCATGCGCTTCCGCGGGAGAAACGGGCAAGATGATGACTTTTGTCCGCACGGATTCCGTAGATTATGCCGTATATACCGAAAGCAAAGATATCAGCGGCATTGCCAACGCCGTGCGCCGCGTGCCTCGCAACTTTATCAATAAGCGCGGAAATAACGTAACAAAAGAATGTCTTGAATATATCCATCCGCTCATACTCGGTGAGACATCGCCCGTATTTGTCGGAGGAATGCCCAAGCACTTCGTGATAAAGAAAAAATAAAAAATGTCCGTACATTTCGCAAAAAAGAGGCGGTTGTGAGGTGTGTATATGACAGAAAAAATATTTGCCGTCATTTGCGGTATACTTGCTGCCGCTTGTCTGCTCATAAGTATTATGCAATTCAGGGAAAAGGGATTTCTTTTCAATAACGCATTCATTTGGGCATCAGAGAAAGAGCGGGAGAAAATGGACAAAAAGTCGCACTATCGGCAGTCCGCCATCGTATTTGCTTTCTGTACCGCATTATTTCTCTGCATGGCATTCGAATGTATTTTTATGACTGGCTGGCTTTTGTCTGTCGAGGGAGCATTGCTTATCGCGGTTCTGATATACGCGATCGTTTCTTCCGTAAAAAATCAGACCGGATAAAAAGCATCCCGATCTGCCTTGTTCTCTTTATGCAAATTAAACATCAGATAAAAAAACATATCCTCTGTATGATGGAGGATATGTTTTTTATGTATATTGCGTCGTGAGCCTTTATCAGCCGTTGAGCTTTACGCATCTGTCAATGACATCATTGAGAGAAAGCTTCTCATAGCCCTTGAGATACGTAAGCACGGTATCATTGAAGCGGCTGTACCAATGCTCGGGTATATTCTTGAAACCGATGCAAGCACCGACGATACTGCCGACGGTTGCACCCGTGCAGTCATTGTCAAGACCGATGGCAACGCAATTTCCTATGCACTTTGTATAGTCGTTTCCGCCGAGCATGAGGGCAAAAACGATGGCGCACATGTTGTTTATCGTATGTACGGGATGCATTTTCGGGAACTTATCATCGAGGAGCTTCCTTGCGTGGATATAGTTTGTAACCTGATCTTCGCAGGAAAATGCCCACTCGAGTGCCTGATAAAGCTCGCTCTCCGCGGGAATCTGCTTCATAGCGGCACGAACAGCATCGAGAGGTGTTTCTGCCGTGAATGCGGCGGCGACGGCGGCGGCACAGAACATTTCGCCGTAAATACCGTTCTTGCGGTGCGTCAGATATGCATCATTATAGGCAAGCTTTGCCGCGCCTACGGGATTTCCCGCCTCGGCATAGCCGAACATATCCGCACGAATGGCGGCACCTATCCATTCTACGTAGCCGTTGAAATTGGCGGCACATTCGGCTCTTGTTCCCGCGCGAAGCTGCTGGAGAGCCTCATCCTCTGCCGTACAGGCATAAGGAAGAATATCAAGCCAAAGACGGGCTATGTCGTCTACCGTGTAGTTCTTTCCGTATTTTTCGAGGAGAAGCAGATTCAGCACGGGGTATGTGATATCGTCATCCACGGGAACGGCGTTAAGATTGTCGCGCAGATATTCCGTGCGCTTGTTCACTCTGTAATGAATGCGCTCGGGGTCGTCTGTCAACGTCCAGAAATCCTCGGGGGGATATTTCATGTTTCCGTCAAGTGCAAGAGCCTGCATGCGTGACATTGAATAAAGCTCGACAGGTATGCCGAGGACGCATCCGGCAAATCTGCCTATCACGGCACCTCTCATTCTGTCATAGAGATCATCCGGCTTGACAGCGGGAATATCGGCACCCTCGGGTCGAAGGGCGAGGATATCCTCCAATCTATCCGGCTGTTTTACATCAGTATTGTTGTACATGGCATAATTCCTTCAGAAAAATAAAATTTTTATCGCTGCATGAATCATACAGCAAAAAAGCTCCGCAGAGCGTTTTACATAGTATAACATCTATCGCCCGAAAAAGCAACACTTTTTATAAAAAACAGAAGGGCATATGCGATTTTTATCCGATGAAATTCTCTCTTGTCCGCCACATTATATTGACAGATTGCGACATTTATGATAATATAAAATAAATGTAAAATTATATAGTTTAATAAGGGGCTGATGACATGAAAAAATCAAAAAAGCGTTTTGTTACCGTGCTGTCAGCCCTTTTTCTTATTGCTGTGCTCCTGTGCTCGATGTCGCTCTGCGCTTTTTCGGAGAATACGCCGTCGTGTGAAGAGATAATAGAGATCGCGCGCGGTATAATAGACTTTGAGAAAGCCGCAAACGGCAGTTGCGATTCTCTTCTCGAAGGAAAGCTCCTGCTTGACGCGGGTACACCTTCGGCAGATTGGTATGCTTTTGCTCTCAGCAGGCTCGGAATGGAGCTCGACCGTCTCGGCTATCTTGCCATGGCTGAAGAGAACATCGCGACACGATATCGTGAAAACGGCTCTCTCGATGCTTCAATGGCGACAGAATGGCATCGTATCATTCTTTCCATGCTCGCGTGCGGCGGCGACCCGACAGCTGTTGCTCTCAGCGACACCGACTATGTAAACCTCGTTGCGGACGGCATATACGACCGCCAAAAAAACGCGCCGCTTGACAGGCAAGGGATCAACGGATTTCTGTGGGGACTCATCGCGCTGGACAGCATCGGATATGAAGTACCCGCCGATTCCTGCGACACGCGCGAGGATATCATCATCGGTATACTTTCCGAGCAACTTCCCTGCGGAGGCTTTGCTCTTTGGGGAACGGAAACCGACGTTGATATCACGGCCATGGTGCTCACGGCGCTTGCACCTTACTACAACGACGAAACGATGTACAGATATACGGATAAGGCTTCGGACCAAGCCCGCACATCCACCGTGCGCGAGGCAGTCGATCTGGCGGTCGCACAGCTCTCTGCCCTGCAATATGAGAGCGGCGATTTTGCCGCCCTCGGCATCAGAAATCTCGAGAGCACCTGCCAGGTTGCTACTGCTTTATGCTCTCTCGGAATCAATCCTTTTTCCGATGCCCGCTTTGTTAAAAACGGCAATTCCGTATGGGACGGAATCATGCTTTACCGCGCCGAGAACGGCGGTTTCGTTCATTCGCTTACATCCTCATCAGCTACGGCTGACCGCGTTGCAAACCGTCAGGCGCTCTATACCGCGGTGGCGCTCTTTCGCTACAGAAGCGGTATGCGTTCACTCTTTGACCTTCGCGGTGAAATGAGTGAGGCAACCAAGGCGAAAATTTCCGCTCTTTGCCGCAAAATATCGGATATGAACCGTGCGGAGGCAAAGGAAGTCAAGGATCTGCTTGCGGAATATTTCTCTCTTCCCGAGAGTGTTCGCAGATACGTTTATAACTATTACGCTCTGTCAGATGCGGCAAGAGTGCTTGACATTGATATCACGCAAATATCACTGAGCGTGACTGCCGCCGACGATGATTCCGAGACACGGCAGACGATCACGGTTTCCTTTGACGCTGCCGATGCCGAAGCGGTCAATTTACTCCCCGATATGCTGACAGGAGAGCAATACGTGACCGTAGTCAAGCTCCTGTATAAGGCAGCGCATGTGCAAAACAGCATTCTTTCCTCTGCATATATGGAAAAACTCATCTTAGCAAAAGGCGAGATCGATCTGATACGCGAGAATATAAAAGAACTGCGCTCCGAGATAGAAGCGCTTCCCCCCATCGGAAAGATATCTCTTTCAGACAGGAAAGCCGTCAACTCTGCGATAAAAAAATATGAGTCTCTCAGCGAATATGATAAGAGCTTGGTGGAAGATGCCGATATACTGATCGCGGCAAAGGCAAAAACGGATACCGCCCTTCGCACCGTATTTCTGACCGTGTTTCTTATCGCCGCAGCGACGGCGATGATCGCTTTTATCTGTATACGCATCCGCGGCAGACTTACCAAGCGCGAACGCGAGATGGAATTGCTTGCAAAAGCATATGAAAGCGAGGATGACGAATGAAAAAAGACATTCTCGCAATCGTCTCCGCCGTCCTCATCATAGCGGTACTCATAGGCTGCGTGGAAATTCAATCCTTAGACGAATATTATCTGACGCATATCGACGATATAAAGCCGGATTCAGCGACGGTTTTTCTCTCCGTTCGGTGCGATACGGTATTTTCAAATTATGATAAGCTCGATAAATCGCTGAAAAGCGGAAATTACCTTCCGAGTGACGGGATCATTCTCGAAAAAACAGAGTACGTGCTTCGCGAAGG
>URUL01000043.1 GCA_900551005.1 uncultured Ruminococcus sp.
CGGAGAAATCTCTCGAAATCTCCGCTTTTCTCGTTTTTTCGTGCCTGCATCTAAATCAGACACTCATCATGGCTGGGATGGCCGGATTCGGACCGACGAATGCGGGAGTCAAAGTCCCGTGCCTTACCGCTTGGCTACATCCCAATATTTTTATTTCCCGTACAGTATATCATAAATACCGCTTCATTGTCAAGCGTTTTATTGAAAGCAAATAATAATTTTAGCCTGCTGACTGCAAGAAAAAGAGCGATTTACGATATAAAAAGTCAGATATCGGCATCAAATGCATTAAACGCTTGCTTCTCCGTTTTTAACAGCGCATCTATCACAGCATATATTATCACGGGAGGCAAACGTAAAAATGGCAAAAACAACAAATAAAAAAGCTGAAAATCTTGCCGAGCTCGATATAGGTGAGGCAGGTATAATATATGATATAAAAGAAGAAGGCATGCTTCTGCGGCGTCTGATGGACCTCGGCTTTTCAAGGGGAACTACCGTCGAAAAAGCAGGTATAAGTCCGCTCGGTGATCCATGCGCATACAAGGTACTGAACACGGTTATTGCTCTTCGCGCACAAGACGCATGCAAAATAATTTTGACGGAGGATAGAGATGGGACTGACAGGCGGCTCAACAGGCAAGAGCATTACCAATAAAACCGAGATCTCAGGCAATACGGTTGCGCTCGCCGGAAATCCGAACGTCGGCAAAAGCACGGTATTTAATTGTCTCACGGGTCTCAATCAACATACAGGAAACTGGACAGGAAAAACAGTCGGGCTCGCCGCCGGTTATTGTTGCGATGCGGGATGTACTCTCGTGGACTTGCCGGGTTGCTATTCGATCTCCGCAAATTCGGAGGAAGAAGCAGCCGCACGTGATTTTCTATGCTTCGGAGGTGCAGGCGCAGTAATAGTGGTCTGCGATGCCGCTCGTCTGCAAAGAAATCTCAATCTGCTTTTTCAGATCTCAGAGATAACACCGCATATACTTCTTTGCGTAAATCTGCTCGATGAAGCGAAGGCAAACGGCATGGAAATAGATTTAGCCATGCTTGAAAAAATGCTCGGTATTCCCGTAGTCGGCACAAGTGCGGGCAAAAGAGAAGGCGTCGACAAAATACCTTCCCGCATAAAAGAGGCGCAGGAAAATAACGCCTCTAATATAAAACCGCAATATCCCGATGAGCTTGAAAAAGCCATCGAAAACATATTGCCGATATTAAAAGCACCGATAGGCAAAGAGCGATTCTTCGCGCTGAAGCTGCTCGAGGGAGATGCCGATTTTCTTCTTGAGCATCGGGAATATGAGATAATCGATAAAGAAGTGCTGAATACGGAAAGACTCCGTCTTGCCGAAGCGGGACTCGATACGGGCGCAATCAATGCCGCCGCTGTACATAGCTTCTCGGAATATGCAAAAATGATATGTTCACAAACCGTAAAGAAAATCGGCAAAGCAAGCACATCTTCCCTTCGTGCCGACAAAATATTTTGCGGCAGATTCACGGGCTTCGCCGCGATGGCGATGCTTCTTGCCGTCATCTTCTGGATAACGATAGTCGGCGCAAATTATCCCTCCGAGGCGCTCTCTGCACTCTTCGGAAAACTTGAAGGCGTGCTTTACCGTTGGCTCTCCGCCATCGGCACGGCGCAATGGCTGATAAGCATGCTTATTTTCGGCGTATATCGCACACTCGCATGGATCGTGGCTGTCATGCTTCCACCGATGGCGATATTCTTTCCGCTTTTCACATTGCTCGAGGATATCGGTTATCTTCCGAGAATTGCTTATAATCTTGACAGGTGCTTTGCCGCCTGCGGCTCCTGCGGAAAGCAGTCGCTCACGATGTGCATGGGACTTGGATGCAATGCGGCAGGCGTTGTCGGCGCGAGGATTATTGATTCCGAAAAGGAACGGCTCATCGCTATTCTCACCAATGCTTTCATGCCTTGTAACGGGCGATTTCCCGCGCTTGTGACCGTGATAACGGTATTTTTCTCTGCGGGAACGGGACTGCCCTCCATCGTATGCGCGCTGATTCTCGCTGCCGTGATACTGCTCGGCGTGATATTTACTTTCATCGCCTCAAAGATACTCTCATCAACGCTTCTGAGCGGAAAAACCTCTTCATTCATTTTAGAGATGCCGCCGTACCGCAAGCCGAATATACCGCGCGTGATCGTCCGCTCCATGCTTGACAGAACAATTTTTGTCCTCGGGAGAGCCGTCATGATAGCAGTACCTGCGGGGCTTCTGATATGGCTCCTCGCCAATATCACGATAGGAGATGCTTCCATACTTTCCCATATATGTCTCTTTTTCGACCCGCTCGCTTCTCTGCTGGGCATGGACGGCGTTATACTGACGGCATTTCTACTCGGACTTCCCGCAAACGAAATAACTCTGCCCATCATTCTCATGGCATATACCTCGGGTAATGTACTCACGGAAGCGGGTGCCACAGCAGAAGTCGGGGCTATACTCGCGACAAACGGATGGGATATCAAAACCGCGCTCTGCTTCTTAATCTTCTCCCTCGCGCATTTTCCCTGCTCCACAACGCTGCTCTCCGTAAAGAAGGAAACGGGAAGCACCGCATGGATGCTTGCCGCCGCAGCTGTTCCTACCGCCTTCGGAGTCGCAGCCTGTATGCTGATAAATCTGATATTTACCGTATTTGTATGAATCGGTGCTATGGATATTTTACCTCACCTGTACGAAAAGTATAAAAGGGACAAAAATGCCTGCACGGTTTTTCGTGCAGGCATTTCTTGGTTTTCAGTTCACATTTTTTCTTTTTCTGAGATCCGCGATGATCTGCTTTATCTCGGAAAGACTGTCAGCAAAGTATATACCGTTCAGCTTCTCTTCCGATGAGAGTCCCGTCTCCTTCATCTTTTCAAGCAATGTGCGAAGCCCCTCATAATATCCATTCAGATTATAGAGAATGCAAGGAGCATCAAGCCACCGAAGCGATACCAGAGACATGACCTCGGAAATCTCCTCCAGTGTTCCCGTACCGCCGGGGAAAGCGATAAAAGCATCGCCCATTTCTATCATTTTTGTTTTGCGCTCGGTCATATTCTTCGTAACGATAAGCTCGGTAATAGCATCATAAAGATATCCGGCATCGATAAATACCTGCGGCTCTATACCGATGACCTTTCCTCCGCGCCCGAGTGCACTCTCGGCAAGTACCCCCATAAGCCCGCTCTTGGAGCCGCCGTATATGAGCGTATCACCGCTATCGGCTATGAAGCCTCCCAGCTCTGCCGCGGCGGTACCGAGATAAGGAACATTTCCTGCGCTTGAACCGAGATATACAGTAATATTCATGAATAAACTCCTTCGTTCAGTCACTTTATTTTTGCTTACAGCTGTCCTGCACCCATGATCTGACGCCAGCTTATATGCGGATGATAATTTCCGACCTTATCCGGAGAATACGGAAGCGCGTCAAATTCAAGCTCCTCTATGCGCTCTGTTTCACCGCAGACGTAAGCCTCCAGCTGAGCCTTGATGGAGCGCATACGCTCGATCAGTCCGCCGAGACGTGTCTCCTGGGCTATGAAGCCGAAGGTCTTGTTTTCATGATACCACTGACGGCGCAGGGAAACGAGGAATTTTTCGAGATCTTCCGTAATTTTCGGGAAATCCTCCTCTGCAATTCGCTTAAGCTCAGTCTTGTCTCCTGCCTTGTATGCATCGCGCAGACAAAGCCCGAGCGTGCTTTTTAGCGAGAGCGCAGAGCAAAGCCAGCCAAGCGTTTCAAAGGCATAGCCGAAGCGTGCATTATCCTTGAGCGAGAACAGGCGCTGTGCGCGTTTTGCATATTCCGAGGGTGCTGTCTCTCTGACAAGATGACGGTCCATAAAGCGCTCCAGCGGATCATTGTACAGAAGCGTCTTACAAGCTGATGCGGGGAGCTTTACCTTATCGACAGTACACTCGGGAAGCGAATCGGGAAGGTCGAAGGCAAGCAGATCGTCAAAAGAGGTATCGAAGCAATCCTTTGCACGTCTATCAAGCCACTCGGCATCGGATGCACCGTGATAGCAACGCTCGGCGAAATACAGAAGTGTCGCCGTCGTGGAGACCTGCGAAGCCTCACCGCCGTTGTCGCCCCAGCCTGTAACAAGAACCTCGTTTATACCGTATTCCTCGCAGATATCGAGCTGTAGCTTGCTCGATTCGAGGGAGAAGGCATTATGTGCGCCGAAGCCCGACCATTTCCATGCGCCGCCCGCGAATACGGTTTTATTGGGAAAATCGTTGTGGCAATCCAGCATATGGCTGAAAAGCGCTCTGTCTCTGCTGTAGTAATCCCAGTAAGCAAGCTCGACATCGGCAGGAACCTTTTCTATGACTTCCTGGGGCACTCTGCCCTCTCTGATGCGGTATGAGCCGTCGAAAGCCATGCGGAAAAACATGTCGCTCCAGATCATAGGCTTCATGCCGTATTTATGGCATATCTCGTTTACCCTGCTCAGATGCTCCAGCATCATTTCCGAGGGATCGCGCAGACCGTAACGCTTGAGGGATTCTCCCCTGCCTATAGTGCCCGCTTCATCCATACCGAGATTAATTCTTCTCGTGCGGAAGATCTCGGAGCAACGGTGTATTGCCGCGTCTACGAATTTATATGTGCGCTCATCGCCTATCAGCAGTTCGTCGGGAGACTCCTTGTAGCCGTCAAAATCGGGCCAGCGCAGTGCTGTTCCGAGGTGTGAAAGCGTCTGAATACAGGGAATAAGCTCCAGTCCGAAGGAATACGCATAATCATCAAGCTCGCGAAGCTCCTCGGCGCTGTATCTGCCGCGCATATATCCGAAATAGGGATACTCGGGTATCTCATATGTATCCTCCGTATAGAGCATCATTGAGTTATAGCCCATGCCCGCGAGATTTCGCATCATCTGCTTTGCAAAAGGAATGCTCAGCACAGCATTGCGCGAGCAATCCGCCATATAAGAAAGCAGAGGATATCTTCCCTTTTCACATACCTCTCTTCCGGTCTCGATGAAATCGGAAAGGAAGCTGAGCGCACGGAAAATCTCACAGCGGCGGCTGTAAGTGATCTTTACATCATCCTTTGCGCCGCTGACTGTCAGGCTGTCGCCCTCACTTAAGGAAACCGCAATATCCGCGCCCTCCGAAATTTCCATGCCGATATCGGCACAGTATTCGGAAACCGGCAGACGCAGATCCTCTGCCAAATTTGTAAATCTGATTTTTTTCATACTATCCCCCTGAAAAATCGTTTTTATATTATTAAAATTCGCTCATGTTCATAAAGCCCTTGCCGTATATCTCATGCGTATTGTTTACGATGATGAAGGCATTCGGATCTGCCTTTTTCGCATAGGCACTCACCTTTGCCGCCTGATAGGGCGAGAGTGCCGTGAGAATAACGGAGCGGCTGTCATCCGTGAAAACGCCGCTTCCCTTCCATTCCGTAGCTCCGCGGTGAATATTTTCCGTGATGTACTTTGATACCTCATCCGCATGTGTAGTCACGATCATCAGACTCTTTTTCTTATTGATCGCATCTATGACCATCTGTACGCCGAAGGATTTTAAGAGCAGACCGAGAAGCGAATAGAAGCCCGTCTTTACATCGAAAACAGCAAAGGAAGCAAGGACGATCAAAAGATCGGCGCAACGCCGTGCCGCACTGATATCGCTCTTGAAATACTTTCGTATGATAAGCGCTATGATATCCGTGCCGCCCGTGCTGCCACCCTTCTTGAAAACGATCGCGGCACCCGCCGAGCCGAGGAAAAAGCTGAAGAAAAGCTCCAGCATCCTGTCATCGGTAAAAGGGGTGTTCATGGGTGCCACCATGTCGAGGAGTTGAATAGCTCCCGCATATACGAGAGTGCAGTATATCGTCTTTATTCCGAGCGACTTGCCGAGGAATATGAAGCCGAAAAGAAGCGACGCTATATTGAGCAGTGAGATGACCGTCGAAGTGTCGAGCCCTTGCATCAGGTGGCCGAGAAGCATGCCGAGACCGCTGAAGCCGCCCGTGGAGAAATTATTCGGGATCTTGAAAAAATGAACGCCGAGAGCGGTAAGTAAAGCTCCGAGAGTCAACAGCGTATAGTCGCCGGCTATCTTTTTCCTATTCATAAAAACCTCTGAAAATTTTCACCCGTCACCAAATGCGAGCGATGATTTACTGTTTTGTAAATTTTAGCATAAAAAAGCAAAAATGTAAATAGAAATATATTTTTTCTTTGGAAAAAGGCAAATTTTATTTTCGAAGAAATTGTAAACAAATAAAAATTTTCAGTCTATGCTCTTGATTATTGCATAGCAATATGATATAATTATGATGCGATTACATATCGCGTGTACGGCACAGTATCCTAGTTGAAGCACGTTTTACCGAAGACGGGCCTAAAAATCCGTTAAAGGGCACATCGATGAAACTCCTTGTTGCTGCTTTTTACGCCCAGTTTAGGGTGGCTGCTGGGAGGTTAGGACTGCGGGCGAACCGTAATGGCATATGGAGCTCGACCCGCTTTCCGTGGAGGCTTCCTTTCGTGGTTAAATTGCCGATCTATCGCAAAGAGACTACGGCTGGAAGATTAAACCTATTACGCGGTGCAAATTTTACGACGCTGTGGATAGAGTAGCCTGTCTTGAGTGATTCTGGCGGATAGAGGAATCAAACCATGCTTTCCTTGGCCGAGGAAAGATGGTCATTGCCTTTTGAAACCAGCGTTGCAAAAGAGACTAGGAAAACGGTAACTTCATGAAGGAAAACTTCTAGGCTGTTTGTAATAGGTGTAAAAAGGATTGCAGTGCGGACTAAACGGCAATCAAGTCGCGGACGCGGAGACGCTCCGACCTTCGCTTTAAAGGGAAACCACTCTCATCGGCAACGAAGAGCAGCGTCGGGGGAAAGCCTACTTGACCTATGCCGCAAGGTTTACTTTTTACACCGCCGAACTCTTTTTTAAAGTTTAGTTTCACACTTCATTTTTTAAGGAGCATTTCTTTGGAAAACGACGCCCGACAAAGCAAGGACTCTAAAGCGAGTCCGAAAAAAACGAAAAAATCCTTTTGGAAGTTGGTAAACTGGAAATGGGTGATAATCGCATTTCTCTCCAGCCTCTCCATATCCATGGTACTCTCCCTTCTCTCGTCGGAAGGACTGAATTATCTGAATGTATTCTGTTCATGCCTTGTGCTTGTTTTCTTCGTAGCGCTCGGCGTGATATTTGATATTATAGGACTTGCTGTGGCAACGGCAGATTTCAAGCCCTTTCTTGCCATGGCGGCACGAAAGGTCCGCGCCGGTAAAACGGCAGTAAAGCTGATAAAAAATGCCGATAGAGTCTCCAGCTTCTGCAACGATGTCATCGGCGATATCTGCGGCGTCGTTT
The DNA here is from genome assembly GCA_900551005.1 of uncultured Ruminococcus sp. Lineage (GTDB taxonomy): Bacteria > Bacillota > Clostridia > Oscillospirales > CAG-272 > Apopatosoma. Next base: position 7,400 of record URUL01000043.1, read on the forward strand.
CGGGTTCTACCGCGGCTGCCGTAGCCATAAAAATAGCCACGACTCCAAGCGGAACCTTTTGGCTCGGCATTGTCATCGGCGGTCTTGTTTCCGCTTTCACCGTCGGATCCAAGGCAGTCGGCAAGGCGTTGGGACTTAATTTCAGCAATGAAATAGTCATGGCTGTGGCAAGGATACTTTCCATTTTCAGCAAGAATGAAAAAAAAGCAAAATACACGAAAAAATCTTCAAAAAACAGCGAGGAATAAGCCATGCGGGCTGATGTTTTTCTTTTTACGCACGGCTTTGCAAGGAGCAGAAGTCATGCCTGCGCTCTGATTAAGGACGGCGTATTTATCTCGGGAGAGAAAATTTTGAAGCCCTCTTTTATGATTCCCGACGATACGCCGGCTCATGCGGTAAAAATAGAAAGGGAATCTCCCTTTGTCAGCCGCGGCGGGCTCAAGCTGGAGGCGGCGCTGAAGGCTTTTCATGTCGATGTAAAAGGTTTTTGTGTGCTTGATATCGGCGCTTCCACCGGCGGCTTTACTGATTGCCTGCTCAGGTACGGCGCCGATTTTGTTTATGCGCTCGACGTGGGGCACGGTCAGCTGGCCCCTTCTCTTCTCTCCGATCCCCGCGTGAAAAATATCGAGGGCTGCAATGCGAGATATATGGAGCCGTCGCTTTTTTGCCGTCACATCGACATGGCGGTAACAGACATATCTTTTATCTCACAAAAGCTTATCTACGGTGCCGTGAGAGCGGTTCTTGGCGTAGGCGCCCCTTTTATCTCGCTTATCAAGCCGCAGTTTGAGGCAGGACGGGAAAATATAGGCAAAAACGGAATCGTGAAGGACGCCCGCGTCCATGAAAATGTCATATGCGACTTGCGCGAGAGCGCAAAAAAAGAAGGGCTTGCCATGTGCGCCTTATGTCCTTCTCCCATTACGGGCGGAGACGGAAACAGAGAGTACACCGCGCTTTTCATTACAGGCGGTGAGGTTGCCGTTTCCGACGGCGATATAGAAAAAACGGTAAAAGAAGCCTTTGCAAAATAAGGCAAAAGTGGAAAGGAAAATCACAGATGAAAAGGGACAGACTGCAAAAAATTCTCGAGATAATCGAGCTTTATCCGATAGAAACGCAGGACGAGCTGATCGAACGGCTACGTGACTGCGGTTATGAGGTGACGCAGGCAACGGTCTCGCGCGATATAAAGCGCCTGCACTTAATAAAATTGCAGGTCGATGACGGGCGCTCCCGATATTCCCTGCCGCGTGTGAACAAATTCGATACAAACGAAAAATACAGGAATATCCTGCATCAGACAATATCCGCCGTTCACTGCGCAAACAATATGGTCGTTGTCCGTACCTATTCCGGTATGGCAAATGCCGCCGGTGCTGCGATAGATGCCATGCAGAGCGAGCTTCTGCTCGGAACGATTGCGGGCGACGATACCATATTTATTGTTGCGGTAAGCAACCAGGCTGCAAGCGAATTTGTCAGCATTCTGAAAAACATAGCGGAAATATGAAAGAATACATGAAAGGAGCGGTAAAATGCTTTCCGAGCTTTGGATAAACAATATCGCGATCATCAAAACGGAAAATATCGCTTTCTCCGCACCTTTTACCGTGCTCACAGGCGAAACAGGCGCAGGCAAATCCATCATTCTCGATGCGATAGAGCTTGCGCTCGGCGCAAGAGCCGATAAGGAGCTCGTTCGTCACGGCGAGGAAAAAGCTTCCGTCGTCGCCGTTTTCACGGACGTGCCGGACCGAATTTTCGCGGTCCTCGGGAAATATGATATTCCCCGGGAGGAAAATCTCATGCTCCGCCGTGATATCAGTGCACAGGGGCAATCCACCGCGAGAATAAACGGCCGTCCCATTCCCGTTTCCGCGCTGAAGGAAGTCGGAAATATGCTCATAAGCATACATGGTCAGCATATGGGCATGTATCTGCTCGATCCCGTAAATCACATCAATATTCTCGATTCTTTTGCGGATACCGAAAGCGATATCGGTGCATATTCTCTGCTCTACGAGCGTATGCGCGACATCAAAGCGGAGATCAACCGTCTGCACCGCGATGAAAAGGAAAAGGTGCGCCGCATCGAGATGCTGAAATTCCAAATAGCGGAGATAAATGCCGTATCGCCTAAAGCAGGAGAAGCGGACGCGCTGGAGGAGAAGCTGAAGCTTCTTGCCAACGCGGAAAAAACAGCGAAATATGCCAAGCTTATCTACCGTGCACTCTATCGGAGCGAAAAGGGGCTTTCCGCCTGCGATCTCATAGAAAGATCCGCCGAAGCAGCGGAAGCGCTCTCCGATATCATCGGAAATTCCGCCGAATATACCGAGCAGCTAAACGACATACGCTATCGCCTCGAGGACATAGCGGAAACGATATACAAAAAGTGCGATATCGGCACAGAAAATCCCTCCGAGCTGATCGATAAAACGCAGGAGCGTCTCGAGGAGCTGAAAAAACTCGGGCGCAAATACGGCTCCACCGTAGAAGAGATACTGGATTTCCGCGCAAAAGCGGAAGAAGAGCTCTCCGAAATAGAAAACTCCGACGATATGATAGCAGACCTCACCGAAGAGCTGAAAGGTCTGAAAAAAGAAGCTCTTACAGCCGCTTCCGCGATTTCGGAAAAGCGGAGGAACGCCGCCGCTGTTCTCAGCCGAAAAATCGTTTCTGAGCTTGCCTTTCTCGAGATGGAATATGGCAGCTTTGAGAGATCGGTGAAATAGTCCGAGATTTTTCTCCCGAACGGCTGCGATGAGGTGGAATTTCTCGTCTCGGCAAATAAGGGTGAGCCGCTCATGCCGCTTGCCAAAATCGCTTCCGGCGGTGAGATATCCCGCATCATGCTTGCGCTGAAATGTGCGATGGCAGACAAGGAAAAAACGCCGACGCTTATCTTCGATGAGATTGATACGGGCATCTCGGGAAAAACGTCATATAAAATCGGCATAAAAATGCGTCAAAGCTCGCAGACATCGCAGATAATCTGCATCACGCATTCGCCGCAGATAGCCGCCATAGCGGCAGAACACCTCCTCGTTTCCAAAAAGGAGACGGAAGGTCGCACATTTTCGAGTGCAAGAGTGCTTCTGCACGACGGCCGCGTAAATGAGATAGCGCGAATCATCGGCGGAGAAAAGATTACTGAAAAGACGCTCACCGCAGCACGCGAAATGCTTGATGCGGCTCAGAATATTTCAAATAATACTCTTGTATAATATAAAAATACGCGCATAAAAAGAAGGCGTACCCGCTTATACATTTGTATATTTTGCTTTTGCGGTCTTATTTTTCACCGTCTCATATCGGAACAAATTTGTATTTTACACTTGACAAAATCCGTTTCTTATGGTATACTGCGCGTATACAGGCAATGAAGGAAAGAGTAGGCGCTTTGGTATTTTGCAGAGAGCTGTCGGTCGGTGCAAGACAGAAAAAACAGGCGACGAAATACATTCCCGAGCCGTACACCGAAAGTGAAAAGCAAGTAGGCTGTACCGTGTGCGCCCGTTAAAGCGCGTGGGTTTTATGGAAACCCAGAGAGGCATATCCCGTGAGGTATATGCGAACATGAGGTGGTAACACGATTTTTCGTCCTCTGCTCCGGCAGAGGATTTTTTATTTGCCTGAAAAATAAATTTCATAATCTATCATAAGGAGAAAAACAAATGCAGATTTACGAAGAATTGCAAGCGCGCGGTCTCATCGCGCAGGTGACGGACGAAACAGAAATCAGAGACCTGATCAATAACGGAGGTGCGAAATTCTATATCGGATTTGACTGCACAGCCGACAGCCTTCACGTAGGTCATTTCATGGCGCTCTGTCTGATGAAGCGCCTTCAGATGGCGGGAAATAAGCCCGTTGTTCTCATAGGCGGCGGTACGACAATGATAGGCGATCCTTCCGGACGTACCGACATGAGAAAAATGCTGACAAAAGAAGATATCGACCACAATGCAGAATGCTTCAAGCACCAGATGGAGCGCTTCATCGAGTTCGGCGATGATAAAGCTATCATGGTAAATAACGCAGACTGGCTCTTAAAGCTCAATTACGTTGAGCTTCTGCGCGACGTGGGCGCATGCTTCTCTGTCAACAACATGCTCCGCGCGGAGTGCTACAAGCAGAGAATGGAGCGCGGTCTTTCCTTCCTGGAATTCAACTATATGATAATGCAGTCCTACGACTTTTACTACCTGAGTGAGCATTACGGCTGTAATATGCAGTTCGGCGGCGACGATCAGTGGTCAAATATGCTCTTCGGAACAGACCTTATCCGAAAAAAGACAGGCAAAGACGCATATGCTCTGACGATAAATCTGCTCATGAACAGCGAAGGCAAGAAGATGGGCAAGACGGCAAGCGGTGCTGTTTGGCTTGATCCGAATAAGACAACCCCTTATGATTTCTTCCAGTACTGGCGCAATATCGACGATGCCGATGTCGTAAAGTGCATGAAGATGCTCACATTTATGCCTCTCGAGGAAATAGAAGAATATGCAAAGCTTGAGGGCAGTGCCATCAACGGTGCTAAAGAAAAGCTCGCATATGAGCTGACAAAGATGATCCACGGTAAAGAAGAGGCGGAAAAAGCACTCGCAGCGGCAAAAGCTCTCTTCGTTTCCGGCGGAGTATCTGCCGATATGCCCACAACAGAGCTTTCCGACGAAAACTTCACGGACGGTAAGATCGCTCTCCTCGATATGCTCGTGCTCTCCAAGCTTGCGCCTTCCAAAGGCGAGGCACGACGTCTCGTTCAGCAAGGTGGCGTACTCGTAGGAGAAGATAAAGTCTCTGACCTTTACCTGTCTTTTGAAAAAACTGCTTTTGCAGACGGTCTCATCGTAAAGAAGGGCAAAAAATCATACCATAAGTTTACAGTGAAATAAGTAAAAAATCTGCGGAACTCGCTTTCCGCAGATTTTTTGCACTATTGACACTATATAAAGTTTTTGATATAAATTATTTTAATAGTTTGCACAAATAAGTATTGCTTCGGAGGTGAATATGAAGTTTTTCGGCAGTATAAAAAATGAAATATAAAAACAAGGGGTTCCGCGAGGAGCCCCTTGTTTTTATATAGCCCGGTTTTTCCGAAAAGCTCGATTATCATAGAACATTTTTTCAAGAATACCAATTTGCCTTTCCGTCTGCACTTTCGGGCATCCATTTTTATTTGTACATTTTTCCGACGATCTTATTTTGCAGTCCTTGCGGCAGTAGTCGGCTGAGAAAAACGAAGAATTTGTATTTGCCGCCTATTACGCATTTCGAAGGCATTCTTCTCTTCTCTGCGATACGGCATATTTTCTTTCCTATAAAGTCTGCATTCATGCCGCCGCGCTCATCCTTCTCCATAGCAGAGACACTGTGCGAGATCGCGCCGCGATATAGTTCGTCTCCTGCCAAGGTCTTTTCGCGCGCATCGGTAAAGCCCGTTCTGGCATCGCCGAGCATGACCGTACAGACCCGTATACCGAAGGTCGAAAGTTCATTTGAAAGAGCAAACGCAAGCATATTGACCGCCGCTTTTGAAGCAGAATAAAACGCCTGAAAAGGTATGGCAAAAACCGCCGCCACAGAGCTCGTCATGATGATCCTGCCCGCCCGCTTTTCGTTTTTGTCTGAGCGAAGGAGCGGCAGAGCCGATTTTATACATCTGTATACGCCAAAGAAATTAACCTCAAAAAGCCTCTCTGCGTCTGCGTTTTCGGTAAATTCGACAGCTCCGGAGATACCAAATCCCGCATTACATATAAGCAAATCTATGCCCCCGCTCTCCTCAGCTATCCTGATAAAAGCATCCGCGATATCATTTTCCGAGCAGACATCGCATCTTATGCTGATCACAGCCGGCTCGGGCGAGCGACTGCGGCTGAGATTGTAAACGGTATAGCCTCTTGAGAGGAGAGCGCGCGCCGTTCCAAGCCCTATGCCGCTTGAAGCCCCGGTTATAACGGCAACTTTTTTCATATTTCCCATTTGCTTAACTTATTTCAGCTTTTCGAGCGTTTCCCAGATGCCTGCCATATACATGGCACCGAGCGCTCTGTCATACAGCCCATAACCGGGCTTACCCTGCTCGCCCCAGATCATTCTTCCATGGTCGGGTCGCAGATAGCCGTTAAAGCCGACATCGTGATAAGCCTTCAGTATCTCGACAACATCGAGCGAGCCGCAGGGAGAATAATGTCCACTCTCCTCAAATCCGCCGTCATCGAGGATCTTGATATTGCGCACATGGGCAAAATGGATTCTTCCCATCGCGCCGTATTTGCGAACCATCGCCGTATAATCGTTTGACTTTGTACAGCCGAGGCTTCCGCTGCAAAGCGTAAGTCCGTGGTGCTTGTCATCATAGAGGGAGAGAAAGCGATCTATGTTCTTCTCGTTGGTAATAATCCTCGGAATACCGAAAATGGGCCACGGCGGATCATCCGGATGTATAGCCATATTGACGTTATATTCTACGGCTACAGGCATGATCTCCTTTATAAAATATTCAAGGTTTTCCCAGAGACCCTCTTCGCCGAGCTCCTTATATGCATCGATAAGCTCCTTCATCTCCGAGGGCGTATAGGAAGCGTCCCAGCCCGGGAGCGCGAGTTTTGTGGGGTCCATCTTGTTTACATCCTTTGCATAGTAAACAAGCGCATTTGAGCCGTCGGGAAGCGGCTGGTCAAGGCGCGAGCGAGTCCAGTCGAAAACAGGCATGAAATTATAGCATACACACTTCACGCCCGCCTCGGCAACGCGGCGGATATTTTCCTTATAATTATCAATATACTCCTGATAATTTCCGCGGCGAAGCTTGATATCCTCATGAACAGGGATACTCTCGATAACCTCCATCTCAAGCCCTTTGTCATTACAGAGCTTCTTCAAACGCGCTATGCTCTCACGCGGCCATACATTACCGGGAGCGACATCATAAACGGCAGTAACCGTTCCCGTGATGCACGGTATCTGTCTGATCTTGTCAAGGGTAACGGGATCATTCTCCCCATACCATCTGAATGTTATTTTCAAATTCTGCATACTCCTTTCCAAATAATACATAATAAGATTATTATAAACAATTCGATTTGTCAAGCCTTTTTCGATGAAAAAATACTCACAAAAATTTTTTTCTTACTTTTTGAAAAATCGGTGAGTAAAAAACGGATATCGCGCGACTAATAGACGGAATCCGCGATAAAAGCGGAAAAACAAAAATAAAAAACGAAAGTCGCAAGGAGACTTTCAGGAGGTTTTAAAATGAAAAAAATCATATCACTTCTTCTTATCATAAGCATGCTCGCTCTCGTATTCGTTTCATGCGGCAAAACAAAGAATCCCGAGGACACAACAAGCGGTAGCTCTGCTGCCACGACCGAAGCAACAACAGAAACAACTCAAAAGCCCGTAGAAATAAAGAATACGGATTACGCTGTAGAAGACCTGATGAACAAGGTACTGGAAGACATGGGCGGAAAGGTCACGGTCATCGACGAGTTCAGCGGAGAGGAATTTGAACTCAGACTCACAGGTCCCACACACTTCAATGCAAACAGCAAAGACGAGTCCAATTACTACACAGGTTTAGATGCAAGCCTTGCTCTTGTCGAAGAGGATGCTGTATATAATGAAAATATGATGATGGGCGGCACGCCGTTCTCTATGGTTATCGTCAAGCTCAAGGACTCCAAGGATGCAGACAAGGTAAAAGAAGAAATGTTCAACGGCATAGACATGCAGAAGTGGGTTTGCCGCAATGCTGACCATCTCATAACAGTGGACAATGGAAACTATGTTCTTCTCGTTATGAGCTCACAGGCCATATGCGAAAAGGTTGCAAACTCTTTTGATAATGTTCTCGAAGAGGTGTCCGGCACACGTCTTGCCAAGAACTTCGGCTAATACGGTTTTTCATTCTGATTTTCACTGTGCGGCGGCATCTTCCTAATGCTATACATCAAGGCAGGTGCCGCTCTCATTCTGAGACTGCCGAAAACTCGGCAAAAGAAGAAAACTTCGAAATCGTCTGACATCCGAAAAAAACAAAAGAAAGGTTAAAAAGAAGGTTTTTAAAGGAAAATGGTCTTTTCAAGCTTGCCTTTTCTCTATTATTTTCTCCCTGCGGTGCTGCTTCTTTATTTCATAGCACCGCGCAAGGTCAAAAATTATGTACTCCTTGCTTTCAGCTTGTTCTTTTATTTTTACGGCGAAAAAAAGCTCGTGCTTCTCATGGTATTCACGGCAATATGGGATTACCTCTGTGCACGTTCGATAGATTTCTTTCGCCGCAAGAATAACAAGATCATGCCCAAGATATCGCTTATTCTATCACTGGTCGTCGACCTTGGACTGCTCTGCTACTTCAAATATACGGACTTTTTCATATCCAATATAAATGCTCTCGTGGGAACGGAAATTCCTCTGCTCAAAATTGCTCTGCCCATAGGTATCAGCTTCTATACCTTCCAGATCCTGAGCTATACCGTCGACGTGTACCGCGGGACGGTCTCGGCACAGCGGAACCTGATCGATCTGGCAGCGTATATCGCCATGTTCCCGCAGCTCATCGCCGGACCGATCGTCCGCTATTCCGATATCGCGCCGGAGCTGCGGAGCCGTACCCACACGCTTTCGGACGCGGCGGCCGGGACGCGGCGCTTCGTGCTGGGGCTGGCAAAGAAGATCTTGTTTGCCAATCTGCTTGGCGAGCTGGTGTCCGGCTTCCGCGCCTCGCAGGAGCAGTCAGTGCTGTATTTCTGGCTGGGCGCGGCCGCGTTCACGCTGCAGATCTATTACGACTTTTCCGGCTACAGCGATATGGCCA
>URUL01000044.1 GCA_900551005.1 uncultured Ruminococcus sp.
TGGACACCGAGATAGACTACGACAACCTCACCGCCATCGGCTGCATGATGGGTTCGGGCGGACTTATCGTCATGGACGACAGCAACTGCATGGGCGATATAGCCAAGTTCTTCCTTGACTTCACCGTTGATGAGTCCTGCGGAAAGTGCTCCCCCTGCCGTATCGGCACGAGAAGAATGCAGGAGATACTCGAAAAGATCATCGCCGGTAAGGCGACGCTCGAGGATCTGGACAAGCTCGAAGAGCTCGCCCATTACATCAAAGAAAACTCCCTTTGCGGACTCGGTCAGACGGCTCCCAACCCCGTCCTTGCGACCCTCAAGTTCTTCCGCGATGAGTATATAGCGCATATAGTCGACAAGAAGTGTCCCGCAGGCGTATGTAAGGCGCTGCTGAGCTTCAAAATTGACAAGGATCTGTGCATCGGCTGCGGTCTCTGCGCCAGAAACTGCCCCGTCTCGGCTATCGGCAAGACCGACTATGAGAACAAGCCGAGAAGCCTCGCGTCACTTGACCAGACCATCGCCAAAAATTAGATTGGAGAAATTGTTAACCTCTCCCAGTTCCTCAACTGTTTACTCTGGGATGGGCTCTTCACCGAGCAGGGCGACCATCACCCGATGGATATCTATCACGACATCTGTATCCTCGCCGTACTGTCGGGCATGGAGATCGACAAGGCAAAGCGTTTGTACTCTGCCGACTCCACCAAGGTGCTCTCACGCCTGCGCCATTACCGCCAGAACTATAAGAGGGATCACGGCGGCAATCTGCCTGCCTTCTACAAGTATATCGTGGGAGATGAAACGCCCGACGTTGGTGAGAACAGCGCTCACCTTGAAGCGCCCATGGCTTTCGTTCACGACGCGGTGGATGCCTTCCCCGGCAGAGCAGCCTACACAAGGACGCTCTCTCTGTCAGATCTCTTTGAGCTTGATGCAAGCGATGCAGGCGCAAACGATACCCACAAGAAGCAGAATATTATAAAGGCGGTCAAGGAGGCTCACACCAAGATCACGGCGATGCAAACTGCCATGAAGGAAGCCTCGGATGATGAGAAGCTCATCCTCTGCGATGAGGCAAACGAGGTCTATAAGGCCTGCCTCAAAATCGTCTCCAAGAACGTGGCGAACGATCATATCCTCTGCATGCTTCTTGACGAGATCGACCATCCCGACAAATCGAAATACGATATCAAGTCGGCGCGGTATCTGCTCTTCGCAAGCCTGCTCTACGAGGACAACCGCAGGCTCCTTTCCAAGATCAAAACGGTCGAGGGCTTCGAGCCTTATGACCTTGTCAGAGTGGATCCCGAAAGCGTTCCCGAAGGATACCGCACGGAAGATATCTATGGTTTTCCTCACGGACATCTGCTGATCAAATAACAGAAACAACACACCCATGAGTGTCGAGAAATTCTCTCGGCGCTCTTTTTTATTCCCAATGAAAGGAGATTTTTATTGCACCATTATCAAAACAAACGTGACACCCCCGGCGATTTCTTTCCGATGCCCAAAGCCGCCTTTCGGCTGGGGCTTGATTCGGGAGAGATCGCCGTTCTCGCATTCCTGATGTACTGCGAGGACAGAAAGACTTACCAGTGCCATCCGAGCTACAGCACCATCGGAAGCGCCGTCGGTATGAGCAACAACACCGTCAAGAAATACGTGGACAGGCTGGAGCATAAGGGCTTCATCCTCACCGAGCCGACGATGGTCAAGACCCGTGACGGCAGGGCTCATAACGGCAGCCTCCTCTATACTCTGCAACCGATACAGCCCATAGAGGAAGCATACTTCGAGCGACAACTCCGAGAGGCAGAAGCGAAGATGCACTTCAACAATGCTATGAAAAAATATGAGAAGAAAGGAGGTAAGGCGAATGAAGCAGTCGATGTATAAGAATCGAGATGAGCTTCCCATGTTCCTCACCGTAATGGAAGTGGCAGGTCTTCTCGGTATCTCCCGTGCCAGCGCTTACGAGCTGGTACGTGAGGACAATTTCCCCAAGCTCAAGATCGTTCAGGGCAGAACCATCATCCCCCGTGACAGGCTCCTCGAGTGGCTCGATGAGCAGACGAGATACGACAGAGCTCCACGGTGAGCGCAACAATAAGTGAGCCGTGTACCGACCACCTATGGGGGCTTTTCGCCCCCTTATTTTTTTAGCAGGATAAAGCCGTGTCTAATCCACGGCGCATCACATCGCACGGCAACGCCGAGTGAATGGCAAAAAAGCGAGGTGTTTCAAGGACTTTTGGAGAAATTCGCATAGGCGCGTTCACGCAGGCAAAGGTTGTCTATTCGCGCCAATTTGCCAAAATATCGGTCTTTGACACCTCAAAACACAAGGTGTGTCAAGGGAATACGCATTGTCTGCCCTTGGCGCGTCAATCAAAATAATAATCACAGAAAGGGATTACCACTATGAAACAAAATAACGAAAAGACTTCAAAAGGCGTAGCATTAACCGAAGCTCAATGGGAGCGTTGCGACCGCCTTGCAAACGAACTTGGATGCCGTTCCCGTAACGCATTCATCCGTGATGCCATCGACTTTTATTGCTCGTGGCTCGAAAAGGAACAAAGCGAACGCTTCCTAACACCTGCGCTTGAATCAGTTATCAGCGCAAAAATCCGTGACAGTGAGGAACGCATCAACAGAAATCTTTTCAAGATTGCCGTTGACCTTTCCATCCTTGCCAAGATCGTTCTTGACGAGGACGGCGGCGGTTATGATGAAGATTATCTCGCCGCGATGCGCCGCGATTCTATCCGTGAGGTCTCCGAAACCAACGGTGCGATTCGTATGGAAGAACGCTTCAAGTAAGGAGGACTGAATGGCAAAATTAATTCTCAAAGCTCCTTACTATAAGCCCGGACATCGTACCGAATCAGGAAGGTCACGCGGTGGATACGCAGAGTATATTGCAACGCGCGAGGGAGTTGAAATTCTCCGTGGCGGTATGCTCGGATATATCGGTGAGCGGCAAGGCTCAAACGGGTTGTTCTCCGACGAGGGCGAAAAAATAAATCTCTCCGCTATCAGCCGTGAGATAGACGAGCATCCCGGAAACGTTTGGGGTATTATTATTTCTCTCAAACGTGAGGATGCGGAACGCCTTGGATATAATTCTGCGGAGCAATGGTTGAATCTTCTTCGCTCTCACAGAAATGATATCGCAAAGGAGATGCACATCCTTCCGAGCAATCTCCGTTGGTATGCTGCCTATCATAACAAAGAGAAAAATCCTCACGTTCACATTATGGTGTGGTCGAAAGAACCGAGAGAACCGTTCCTCTCACGGGAAGGTATCCACAACCTCAAGCAGACCTTTGCTTCGGATATATTCCGTCAGGAGCTGACCTCAATCTATAAAAAGCAGACCGAGGTGCGTGATGATCTCAAAGAAAAATATAAAAATATTATCGCAAAAGTGGTCGCCGAAATTAAAAACGGCGACCACGCTGTATCTCCCGAGCTTGTGATGAAAATGCAGTTGCTCTCCGAAAAGTTAGAGAAGCATAAAGGCAAAAAGGTGTACGGTTACCTTCCAAAAGAAACGAAAGCTCTCGTCAATGAAATCGTAAAAATGCTTGAAAACGATCCGCAGCTCTCGGAGCTTTACGATGCGTGGTACGGATATAAATGTGAAACCGTCTGCACCTATACGGATACGATGCCCGATAAAATTCCGATAGAGGAAAATGAGGAATTCAAATCGATCCGCAATGCTGTGGTAAGCGCAGTGCGAGATATTCACATTCCACCCGAACAGCCCGACTATGCGGTGGCTCATGATTATTCCAAGCTGAAGGAACACGCAGACGATTTCGATTACCTCTACCGCTACGCCAACGCATACGATGATCCCATCGGTTACTATCGCCTCGGCAGATATTATCTTGAAAAGACGGATGATATGGAGAACGCAGAATGGTGGCTACGGATGGCGGCGGACGAAGGAAATTCGCTCTCCGCTTATCTCATTTATAAAGCCTACCGTGACGGAAAGTTTGATGAAACGCCGAGCGATAAGATGAAATATCTTCGCATGGCGGCAGATGCAAAGTTCGGCTATGCTGAGTATGAGTACGCCAAGTACCTTCGAGATAAATCTCCCGAGGATGCGAAGGAGTATCTCAGGAGAGCCGCGGAACACGGTTGCCACCAAGCAGAATATGCCTACGGCAAGATACTGTTCGAGGAAGGCAATCGAGAAGAAGCAAGAGTGTGGTTTGAGCGTTCCGCCGTGGAAGATGAGTGGACACAGACGAGAGTCGGACTACTGCTTTATTATCAGTACGAGGACTATGAAGCAGGTAAAGAGTATATGAACTCTGCAGCCGAGCAAGGCTACGAGCCTGCGAAGGAAGCGATCAGGGCGATCAACAATAATCTCAACGCACAGATCGTCATAGGCGTATGCGATCTGTTCTATTACGCAAGTAATATCATCGACGACAGAGCCGAGGATATGTACGCACAAGAGCATCAGGTCAACTACCACGGCATCGACAAGAAGCAACGCAGAGAAATCCGCGCCAAGAAGCAGGCGCAAGGACACTCGCTGACATGGTAAATGCCGTTTTAGCGATTATAAGAGCCTCAATCGACCGTAGGCACAATTGGGGCTCTGCCACAAAGAAAAGTGGCATTTTCAGGCGGTACAAACCGCCATAATTTTACGAAAAAACGAGGTATATTCAATGATAACAGGAATTAAGAAAACCCACAAGACCACAGAAATATTCTTCGATGAAGCAAGCGATATTTTGATTATCAACACCTATAACACGAGCCTTAAGAACAGGCTGACCGCATACGCAAAGGAATATCCTTCTCTCTGCCGTCAGACCGATGACAACGAGGTGGGAGGTCTTTCCTTTGAGATACGGAAGGACAGGTTTGCATTCCGCATCCTTCCTCCTCCGACAGACGAGCGAAAGGCAAAGGCGAGAGCCTGCGCCGAGGCTCTTAATAACGGCAAAAAAGGTAATTGATAACAAAATGATAATTCTGCAGACAATCGCTGGATATTCTCTCGAACCTGTGGTATCGTTGTGGTACGCAAAAACAAGCGCAAAAAAATACGAAAAGAAAGGAGATTTTTATGGCAAACAAACGCAGACCGCAAGGTGACGGCACTATCAGAAAAAGAAGTGACGGACGGTGGGAAGCCCGTATCATCATCGGACACAAGAACGACGGCTCACCCATGTATAAGTCGGCATTCGCAAAGACACAAAAGAGTGCCCTCAAGCAGCTCCATCAGCTTCTTGACCTCTACCGAGATGTTGACCTCACCGAAGATTGCCGAATGACACTCGGCGAGTGGATGGACAAGTGGCTTGACGAGTATATGGTGTTCACGATAAGAGAAAGCACCATGTCAGGCTACCGATCACAGATAGAGCATCAAGTGAAACGCTTCCTCGGTGACAAGCCACTCACATCCCTCACCACAGCGGATATTCAAAAATTCTACAGTAAGATCAAAAAAGAAGGTCGAGTGAAGCCCCATCCTCTGCACGGATATGAGCTGTCGGACAGCATGGTCAGACGAATCCACCTCATGCTCCACGAAGCCTTGGAGATGGCAGTCAAGGAACGCCTTATCGTTCGCAATCCCACAAAAGGCACTACCATCCCGAAGAAAACCTATACCGAAAAGCAGGTGCTTGACGATACACAACTCGACAGATTTATGGAAATCATCAAGCACGAGCCGTATTGGCATGACTTCTTCTACGTGGAGATCATGACAGGACTTCGACGAGGTGAGATATGCGGTATTAAGTGGAGTGACATCAACTTCGATGACGGAACGCTGTGCATCAAGCGATCCGTAGGCAGAAGCCGAGGAAACGGCATCACCGTCGGCGAAACGAAAACAGGAGCAGGCGTGAGGAAAATTATCATGCCGCCGAGTGTGCAGTCGCTCCTTGAAAGAAAACGGACGGAAGCGATAAACGAATGGGTGTTCCCTCATTATATGAATCCGAGTGAGCCTCTGCATCCCGACTCGGCGTATAAGAAGCTGAAAACGCTACTAAAGCATGCCGAGCTACCGCTGATACGCTTCCACGACCTACGGCACACATTCGCAACCCATGCGATGAAGGGCGGTGTCGATGCCAAGACCTTATCGGGTCTGCTCGGACACACCGATGCGAGCTTCACACTCGACACCTACACCCATGTAACAAGCGATATGCAAAAGAACGCCTCCGATGTGGTAGGCAGAATGATGCAAAATTTTATGAGAAAGGAATAAGACTATGGCAAAACAAAAACGAAAAAACGGCGAAGGCACAGTACGCCTTCGCAATGACGGTCGATGGGAAGGCAGAGTCGTCATAGGATACGACGATAAAGGCAAACCCAAGACCAAAAGTGTACTCGCTCACACCAAGGGCGAGTGCGTTGAAAGACTCGAAAAGCTGAAGGAAGAATGCGGAAGAACCGCAGAAAAGCTGAAGCCGGACATGCCCTTCGGAGAATGGATAGACTTCTGGTATAAATACTTCTCAAGCCCCAAGCTCCGACCGACAACGCAGGCGACCTATGAGAACCGTATATACGGTCACATCATCCCGAGCGTGGGTAAAATACCACTCTCCAAGCTCACGCAGAACGACCTACAGCAATTCTACGCAAAGCTCAAACGCACAGGCAGAAAAGTCAACGTGGAGCTGAAAGGCACAGGCGTATCCGACAGAATGGTACGCTCCTGTCACGCACTCTGCAGATCGTCACTTGAAAAGGCGGTTGAGGAAGGACTCATAACGAGAAACCCCTCAATCGGTTGCAAGCTACCGCCAAAGAAGAACGGCGAGATGAAGGTGCTAACGCAAAACGAAATCGTAAGGCTGTTAAACCAAGCCTACGACGAAGGCTACTACGAGATGTTCCTCCTTGAGCTGACCACGGGAATGCGCCGAGGTGAGATACTCGGACTAAAGTGGCGAGATCTAAACCTTGAAACAGGCGAGCTGAATATCAAACGGCAGCTTACGACCAAGGGCATATCCGTACCGAAAACCAAAAGCTCGATCAGAACCGTCCTCCTTCCGCCCGACATGCTCAATCTGCTACGAGAGATGAAAAAGACGGCAAAATACGATTGGATCTTCCCATCTCCCGTAAAAGAGGGAGAGCCGAGAAATCCCACGGCTATCACAAAACGCTTCCGCATCATGCTTGAAAGAGCGCATTGCAAGCATGTTCGCTTCCACGACCTGCGCCACACCTTCGCAACGATGGCACTTGAAAACGGCATGGATGTGAAACCGCTCTCCGCCATGATAGGACATGTAAGCTCGGAAACGACGCTGAACATATACAGCCACGTGACCGACACCATGAGAGCGCAAGCGGCGGTGAAAATCGACCGAGAAATCGGCGGTACAAACGCAGAAATGCCCAAAGTGAAGGATGAGCCAAGGCAACCGCAAACGAGCGAAATTGAGGAAAATTTCGAGCCGTGGAAGCCAAAGGTACGCAAGAGTGGCACAGGATGCGTGTATCAGATCAACGATCACCTGTGGGAAGGAAGCTACTTCCCAAGACTCCCCGATGGCAAGAGAAAGAAGTTCAACGTCTACGCAAGGACGAGAGAAGAATGCGAAGCGGAGCTTGCCAAGATGATAGAGCAAAAGAAAAAGGAAATCTCCGAACTCAAGAAAAAAGCAAAAACGGCATAACGCACAGAGGGGCGACCACGAACGGTCGCCCCTCAAAAATTGCATCGGAGGAAGCAAAGAAAAGCTAAATCGGTTGAAAAGTTCATAAAAATATGATATAATAAACTCATCGATAAATAAGAATTTGTCAAGAAAAGGTGTCATTCGTTGGCACCTTTTTCGTTTTATCTATTGACAATAGTACGAGTTCGTATTATAAAATATAAGTCCGAGTTCGTATTATTGGAGGGCTTATGAATAACACAAGACAAAATGCCAAAAGGCTGATCCTCGCGCTGTATAACATCGACGAGGCATATTACGCAAGCGAAAAGAAAAAGAGATTGTCCGATGCCGAGCTTTGCATCATGTATGCGCTCGACGACGGTCAGCCCCACTCTCAAAAGGAAATATGTGATGAATGGCTCGTGCCGAAAATGACGGTCAATACCATCACAAAAAAATGGGAAGCGCAGGGCTATCTTACGCTTACGCCTATTCCCGGAAAACGCCGTGAGATGCAGATCACGCTCACCGATACAGGCAAG
The DNA here is from genome assembly GCA_900551005.1 of uncultured Ruminococcus sp. Classification (GTDB taxonomy): domain Bacteria; phylum Bacillota; class Clostridia; order Oscillospirales; family CAG-272; genus Apopatosoma. The sequence continues at coordinate 8,233 of URUL01000044.1, forward strand.
GCATACGCAAAGGAGTTTATGGCGTTCGTCTATCGTGCCGAGGATAAAGCTCTCGCCAAAACCTTGGATCAATATTCCGATACCTTTATTGAGGCTCTCGAATTCTTTGGAGCAAGCTTGAAGGAAGCATTTGAGGAGGATATGAAAAATGGATCTTCTCAAGGATAATCCCCGAAAGCTGTTTTGGAAATTCCTCGTTCCTGCCGTCAGCTCAGCGGTTGCGTTAGCCATATACAGCTTTGTAGATACCATCGTTATCGGTCAGGACAGCGGCCCCAACGGAACTGCCGCCTGTGCCGTTGTGCTGCCTATCTTTTCTATCGCGATTTTTCTTGCGCTCCTTTGCGGTGTTGGCGGTTCTGTGCTGATGAGTAAGGCAAGGGGCGAAGGCAACCGTGAAAAAGGCAATGCTTACTATACCGCATCCTTGCTCTACGTCGGTATCGTCACACTCGTGCTTTGGATACTCGGCGTTGTGTTTCAAGTTCCGATCTACCGTCTATTCGGTGCGGATGATGTTCTTCTTCCTTATGCCTTGGATTACGGCAAATGGATCTTTGGAGCGTTTCCGTCCTTCGTGTTGGTGTCCTACCTCGGTTGCTTTATCCGTACAGACGGCGCACCCAAATTTGTAATGACCGTCACACTCATAGGTGGCGTAATGAATATTATCGGGGATATTGTTCTCGTCTTTCCTCTTGGTATGGGAATGGCAGGCGCGGCAATTGCAACCGTAACAGGCTCTGTGGTGCAGAGCATTCTGCTGATCAGCTATATTCTACTCGGTAAGACCTCGTTGAAGCTTTCAAAGCCGTTCAAATGGTTCACAGCGGTGAAGAAGATCAGCGTCATTGGCTTCGGCGCGGGTCTTCCGCAGGTTGCAATGACGGTGGTGACATTTATCATCAACAATCAGATCATGAAATACTCCGGCTCGGCGGCTCTTGCCGTATACGGACTTTTGTGTACGATAGCGGCGTTGTTCCTCAGCATTTTCGAAGGAATCGGTCAAGCGGCACAGCCCATTGTTTCGGCTAATTTCGGTGCAAAACAGAAAGAACGCTATCATATCATTGCTAAGATAGGTATGCGGACTGCGGTCGTGTTCGGTGTTATCAGCTTTGCCGTATGCGCTCTGTTTCCGTCGGAGATCATCAAGCTGTTTATGAAGGTAACACCCGAGGTGGCAGAGATTGCTCCGCATATCATTCGTGTATACACCATATCCTTCTTCCCAATGGCAATCAATATGTTTGTTACGGCATATCTGCAATCGGTGACGAAAGCAACTCCAGCAACGATTATTTCACTCTTACGTGGACTTGTTCTTTCGTCCGTTCTTCTGTACGTTCTGCCTCTCTTTATGGAGAGCGACGGAATTTGGTGGGCGGTCACGATTGCCGAAGCACTTGCCGCAACCTTCGCAGTGGCTTGTATGATTCCCGAATTGCGTAAGAAAAATGAAATAAAAGAATGACAAATTCCAATTTGTCGGGATGATGATAAAGAGCGAGGGTCGGCAGGAATCAATCTGTCAGCCCTCAAAAATTGCGTCGGTGGAAGCAAAGAAAAGGGATTTTCTGAAACAGAGGAAAAATTGCGACGAAACAACAGTCTAAAGGTTCGAAATTAGGGCAAACATGTGGTCAACTGAAAATAGCCGATTTTGTGAAAAATATATAGAAAAACAGCCGAAAACAAGTCAAAATGGCTTGTTTTCGGCTGTTTTTTGGTCGAAGTGACAGGACTCGAACCTGCGATCTCATCGTCCCGAACGATGCGCGATACCACCTTCGCTACACCTCGAAATGGTAAAATTATTAGTTTTTTTGTAAGTGGTCAAACATGTGGTCAGACCGAGAAATTGATGATTTTTCGGCATTCGGGAGAGCCGAAAAAGTCAGTGTTTTCAAGGGTTTTCAGCGTTTTTGGAATTTACAACGCAGAGAACGGTGATTGAGTCCCGAACCAAGCACTCTACCAAACTGAGCCACACCCCGAAATATATAATCTCTGCCAAACGCGGTATATATTATACTATAAACTGCTTGAAATGTCAATAGCAAAAAATAAATTTTATCGTTTTATTACGGCACAATTAGCCGTCGGAGGAGAAGGCTGCAAATTCATTTTGAGCCTTCTCCTCTGTATCAAGAGCAAAATGCACCGTTTTGAAGCTTTCCCTCAATACTGCCGCTCGATCAGATAGTTTGCCAACTCGCAGAGAATTTCGCTTCCCGTATAGCCAGAGATAGCCGCTATTGCCTCTTCTGTTTCGCGCTTCGCATAATCACGCGCCTTTTCGATATCCATAAATGAAAGGAAGGTCGTCTTTCCCTGCTTGGAATCGGCATGCGTAGCCTTTCCGAGAAGTGCCGCATCTCCCGTAACATCGAGAATATCATCGATTATCTGAAAAGCCAAGCCTATGCCCGTAGCATATTTTGCCGCATCATGAAGCCGCTTGTCCGTAGAAACGTATATTCCCGCCGCATGGCATCCGAGCAGCGCCGATGCTCTCATCAGAGCGCCGGTTTTTTTGTCATGCATCTTTAAAAGAAGCGGGAAGTCAGGAGCTTCTTTCTCTGCAAGCAGATCTATCTCCTGTCCACCCATCATACCGACGGCACCTGCACAAATAAGAAGCATATTTGTAGCGGAAAGTGCTGCCTTCGGCTCGACAAAGGCATTTTCGGAGGCAATCTCATATCCTTTCGTTATCAGGGCATCACCGCAAAGAAGCGCGATATCTTCCCCGTAAACCTTATGATTGGTCAGCTTGCCGCGGCGATAATCGTCATTATCCATGCAGGGCATATCGTCATGCACAAGCGAGGAAGCATGAACACATTCCATCGCGCAGGCAAAAGGCATAGCCGCCGCATCCATACCGCCGAAAAGACGGCAAAACTGCATGACAAGAAAGGCACGTATGCGTTTCCCTCCGCCGAGAGCGCTGTAGCGCATGGAAGAAAAGAGCGTTTCCAGCGCCGCATCAGGGGTTTTCAGATATTTTTCAAGCTCGGCTTCAACAGCCGCGGCATTATCGGAAAGCATCCTTTTTATATCAATTTTCATGCATTTTTCTTTCATATATATTTCCTCCGATAAAATCACAGCTTATTCGGGCTTTACAAAATCCTTCTCTGCGAGATTACCGTCCTCGCCCGCCTGAAGGATCTTCACTCTCTGCTCGGCATTATCCAGCTCTGCCGTGCAGAATTTAACCAGTCCTACGCCCTCCTCGAAAAGTGCAAGTGATTCATCGAGCTTTGCACTTCCGTTTTCCATCGCGCGAACGATCTCCTCAAGACGTGAGAGCGCCTCTTCAAAGCTCATCTTCTTTTCCGCATTTTCCATATTTATATCTTCTCCTTTTCGTTTGTAACTATATCACAGACCGTAGCCTTGACGGTGCCGTCCGAGAGCATAAGCGATATATCGCTGCCCTTTTCCACCTGGGCAGTGCTCTTGATCACCGTGCCATCCGCAGAAAATGCCGCCGCATATCCGCGGGACAGTACAGAAAGCGGGTCCATCGCATCAAGCTTTGCCGTCTTCCCTGCCAAAGCCGATTTTTTCCGCTCCAGCAAAAATGTCATGCGATTATATAATTTATCCTCTGCGATGCCGAGAGCCATTCTTCTGTCATCTATAACATTGCGCGGATCTGTGAGCACGCGACTCTTTCTCAGCCTGTCCAACGTTCCGCGGAGAAGCTCCAGCTTCTTTGACTCGAGTAGCTCCAGCCGCGCCGTAACATTTCCGAGCTTGCGCTTCAGTTCGTATCTCTCGGGAACGGCAATCTCTGCCGCCGCCGACGGTGTCGGAGCGCGCCTGTCTGCGGCAAAATCACAAAGCGTGAAATCGATCTCATGCCCCACTGCCGAAATCACGGGAAGCTCCGATGCCGCGACGGCACGGACAAGCGCTTCGCTGTTAAAAGCCCACAAGTCCTCAAGAGAGCCACCGCCGCGTCCGATAATGATGACATTCACATTCTTTTTGTCATTGAAATACCGCAAGCCCTCGATCAGCTGAGGTGCGGCGCTTTCTCCCTGCACGAGCGAAGGATAAAGAACCACCTCCGCTATGGGAAAGCGTCTGCCGAGGATATTGATGATATCGCGTATGGCAGCACCCGTCGGCGAGGTGATAACACCTATGCGCATGGGATATCGCGGGAGCGGCTTCTTTTTTGCCTCGTCGAAAAGCCCCTCCGCACCGAGTTTGGCTTTCAGCTGTTCATATGCAATATAGAGCGCCCCAATGCCGTCCGGCTCGAGCGAATCCGCATATATCTGATACTGTCCGTCGCGCACATAGGCGCTCACTCTGCCGCCTATTATGACCTTCATTCCGTTTTCGGGAACAAAAGCAAGCTTTGCCGCGCTCGAGCGGAACATGACGGCGGAAATCCGGCTCGTCTCATCCTTGACGGTAAAATAGAAATGTCCCGATCTATGATTTGTGAAATTCGAAATTTCACCGCGAATGAAAACGCGCATCAGCGCTTCATCCGTTTCAAGCTTCAGCTTGATATATTCATTGAGCGCAGTAACGGTAAAAACCTGTCTTTCGTCCGTTTTCATCTCGTCTCCTTCAGCGCTTCCAGCCCGAGATATGCCGTACCCACGGCATTATCGGAGGAAAGCTCGTTCTCGGCAAAATAAATATTCTCCATCTCGCCCGTAAGTTTATTTCTTATGATATTATCGCGCATGACTCCGCCGGCATATAGGATCGGCAGACTCGGATACCTTTCTCTTGCATATCTGCTCATGGAAAGTATCGTCTCACAGACAAAGTCTATCGTGTATCTTGCGATATTTTCCGGCGTTTCTCCCGCATCATGCATTTGTATGAGCTTGTTTTCCGCTCCCGACAGATTGCAGTTCCCGTCTTTGACACATGTGCGCACCTTGACTGTTTTTCCTTGCACCGCAAGGCTTTCCAGCTCCATTCCGCAAGGAAATCTCAGCCCGAGAAGCACTCCCGCTCGGTCGATAAGCTGACCTGCATTTATATCCAGCGTTTCGCCTATTATATCAATATGGAAGCCGACGCTCTTCCGCATGACGTGGAGAAGCTCCGTCGTCCCGCCCGAAATATGAAATGCGAGAAATTCATTTCCCGGCGCATCCTCGCCCGCCTCACAACTTTTCAGAGCGGCCATGATATGCCCCGCCTGATGTGAGAAGGCAAAAAGCGGTACATTTGCCGCCGCAGCTGCCGCCGTTGCCGCTGACTTTCCCGCAAGAAAGCACGGCATATAGGAGCCTTGTGCATCGCGCGGCTTTTCACTGTACGAAACAGCGTCTATCTTCCCTATAGCAAACTCCGAAAAGAGCTTCGGAAGATTCACCGTATGCAAAAAGAGCGCGTCGCTCTGCCGCAGTCCGCGCTCTCCCGCCTTAACCTCAAGTATCATTCTCTTGTGGCGGTATCCCGTTTCGTCGGCAACCGCTATCGAAGTTGTATAGTTGCTGGTATCTATGCCGAGAACTCTCATTTATTCCACGTCCTTCGATGCATCGCCGTCTGCAGAGTTTTCTTCGGATACAGCGCCTGTTTTCGATTTTGCTATGGCATTGAGTATTCCGTTTATAAAGGAAGGGGCTTTGCCGTCGTCATAAGTCTTGTCTATCTCGAGAGCCTCGTTGATAGCTATTTCCTTCGGTACATCCGTATAGAGCAGCTCATATGCGCATATCCGCATGACGGCAAGCGAAATTTTCGATATTCTGCCTATCTTCCAGCCCGTCGCATTATCGGCGATAACAGCATCCAGCTTATCCCAATTTCTGCAAACACCGAAAAAAAGCTCTTTCGTAAAAGAATCTGCCTCAAGCTCATGCTCGGCTACGGCAAGCTCGAAAAAATCATCAAGATTTTCGTCTTTATTCACCGAATAAGCATAAACGAGTCGTACCGCACTTTCTCTCGCCTTGCGGCGAGTCAATTTCTTAGTCATATAGATCTCCCGATAATAAACCTTTTTCTGCTTTTTCTTTATTATACACGTGAACGCACTAAAAGTCAATATCCTGCGGCTCAAAGCGTACAACGAAATTTTTTAAATTTTTTTGAATTTTTTTTGAAAAAACCCCTTTACAAAAGCCGAAACTTGTGATATAATCTACGAGAAAATTCAAGAGAACCTTTTTAATTCGGCACAGAGAGGTCGACAAGGGGCGATATACATGATACATATAGTATAGTTATGTACATTTGTGCCTTGCCGATCTTGCGGCAAGGCTTTATTTTTTGTAAAAAGGAGCTATCATGAGAAAAGTACTTTTTGATTCCTCTGTCATAGAGCGTATGCTTGCTCGCATAGCACATGAAATAATAGAAAAAAATGAGGACCTCGGAAAGGTCGCACTGGTAGGCGTGCTCCGTCGCGGTGTTCCGCTTGCCGAGCGCATAGCCGAAAACATAAAACGGTTTGAGGGAGTGGAAGCCCCCGTAGGCAAGCTCGATATCACACTCTATCGCGATGACCTGTCAGAGCTTTCCGATATGCCAAAGCTGAACGGCAGCACAATAGACTTTGATATAAAAGGAAAAAACATCATCATCGTGGATGATGTAATATTTACAGGCAGAACGGTTCGTGCCGCGATAGATGCCATCTTTGATATCGGCAGACCGGAGCGCATTCAGCTTGTTTCGCTCATAGACCGCGGTCACCGTGAGCTTCCGATAAAACCCGATTATGTCGGCAAGAATATACCGACCTCTCTCTCGGAAAAAATCTCTCTCAAGATCCCCCCATATGATGACGAGCTTACCGTAGAGATAAGCTTGCTTGACGAATGAATTTATGCGCATAGCGCTTAAATTATAAATCAAACCACGGAGGAAAAACAAATGAATCTAATTTATGGTGTAAAAGACAAGCCGAAATTCGGGCAAACGCTCGTCTTCGCGTTCCAGCAGCTGCTTGCCATTTTGGCGGCAACGATTGCTGTTCCCGCAATCGTACAGAACGGCATGTCATCTTCGGCAGCGCTCTTCGGCGCAGGCGTAGGTACGATAGTTTACCTGCTCTTCACAAAGTTCAGAAGCCCCGTATTTCTCGGCTCCTCATTCGCATTCATCGGTTCCATGCTTTCTGCATTTGCAGGTGCTGCCTCAGCTGCGCTCGGATATGTAGGTATTATTCTCGGTGCGGTATTTGCAGGTTTGGTTTACGTGCTTCTCGCCGTCATCGTAAAGTTTGCAGGCGTTAAGTGGATCAATAAGCTCATGCCCGCAGTCGTAATCGGTCCTACAGTCTCCATCATCGGTCTTTCCCTCGCCGGCAATGCGATAGGCGACCTTCAGAAGGGCAATGTAACTCATATGGTAGGAGAGGTAGCGGTACAGAACGCTTCCGTTTATCTCTGTATCCTCTGCGGTCTCGTAACTCTCGCAACAGTCATCATCTGCTCTGTCTTCGGCAAGAAGATGGCAAAAATGATTCCTTTCATCATCGGTATCGTAGCAGGCTACGGTCTTGCCGCAATCTTCACGCTCATCGGCAATTTAACAGATACAGCCGCACTTCAGATAATCAACTTCTCCGCCTTCAAGGATATGCAGTGGTATCCCGACTTTACATTTATTGAGGCTTTCAAGGGTGTAAAGAGTATCAACGGCGCTTACATAGCTACCGTAGCAGCAGCCTATATTCCCGTAGCATTCGTGGTATTTGCTGAACATATAGCAGATCACAAGAACCTCTCCAGCATCATCGAGCAGGATCTGCTTGAAAATCCCGGTCTGCACCGCACCCTGCTGGGCGACGGTCTGGCCACCGCCTTCGCCGG
>URUL01000045.1 GCA_900551005.1 uncultured Ruminococcus sp.
TCTGCGACGACTCCCGCAGCCTAACTCTCGCTCCCGCATCCGCCGTTTATGCTTATCTGCCGAAGGATTTCGATATGTCTGCAGTGGAGCTTCGCCCGCACTTTGACAAAGAATCCATAGAAGCGCCCGCAGAAAAAGGAACGTGCGTCGGCAAGCTGACCGTGGCTGTAAACGGGAAAGCGGTAGGCGAGACAGAGATCGTGACAAAATATTCCGTAAAAAGAAGCGACTCTCTGGCGGCAAAAGCATATATGAAAAAAATACTCGGCAGTCCGATTTTCATCATTGCCGTCATCTCTCTGATACTCGCCGCCGTCATTTTTACTTTAGTAAGAATTTACATTTATATGAAAAAAGCCTCGATAAAAAAATAACATATATCGCACTCATCCCGGAAATACTGAAAACGAAAAGTATTTCCGAAAGGATGTGATTTTACGGATCTCAATAAAGTTCTTTCGCCTGTCGAGACAAAAATACGTGCGGCGGTAAAAAAGCTGAAAAGCATGAATGTCCCCGTCCGCTGTAATAAAAGTTGCCGCGCGGATTTCGGAACCGGCAAAAGAAAACTGCACATAGGGGCTGATATGGACTGCGATATATGCCTCTGCGATCTCCTGATAGCCGCCGTCGGCTTCTCTGTGATGATATATTTCACGGCGATGCTCATGTGCCCCAAAAAGAAGCGGCGGCACTGCCTGCTTGGAAAATAAGCTTCATCCCGATATGTAAAAATGCGCAAAGCGAGGCATATCGGGACTTATTTTTGCATTTTTCAAGCTATCCGGCTCCTGTTTTTTGAAAAAACTGTATAAAGAGGAATTTTCGGGCGAAAATATAGACAGTCGATTTTCGGCGCCGAAAGGCAGAAAGGAATTTTGAAAATGAACGTAAACCAAAGAAAACGACAGCTGAACAAAGGACTCACCATAGCGCTTGCGCTGCTCCTCGTCGCCACACTCTGCATTACGATCATCGCTTTTTCCGTGGGAAGAAAAAATAAGCCGTCCGAGCATACGACATCGTCAACAAAGAATACCGAGCAGACTACGACGAAGCAGGAGGAGACCACCGGCACGACAGGCGGAGAAGACAATCCCGTCGTTACTCCCACCGTGGATTTTCTCTGCCCGCTTACGGCAGGCACCGTAGCATACGGCTACTCTGCGGACGTTGCTGTTTTCTCCCCGACGATGGAAGACTACAGAATACATTGCGGCATAGACATACAGGCGGATGCGGGCTCTCCCGTATATGCGGCGGCGGCAGGTACGATAGAGGATATCGTATTGGACCCGATGATGGGGCAAAGCGTGACGATCGTGCATGCGGGCGGCTATAAGAGCGTTTACCGCAACCTCTCGACCGTCATTCCCGAAGGACTTGAAAAGGGCAAGATGATCGACGCGGGCGATATGATAGGCTCCGTCGGCGATACGGCGCTCGTTGAGATATCCGTTTCTCCGCATCTCCACTTTGAAATATACAAGGATGACGTAAGCGTAAACCCGCTTTCTCTCATACCCGTAAATTCACTGAGCACCGAAGACTATGAGGACTGAACAGGCTTCCGAAAAACCGTCAGAGCAAAACCACCGCTCTGACGGTTTTGCTTTTTCCCCTCCTTATATATCCATTTTTTCAGAATATTGCTATTGACTTTTGAATATATTTGTAGTATAATGAGGGCGACAGATGGGGGAATAGGGCTTTGATTTTCAAAGAAAGACTTTTATCTGTCGGAAATATTACTTCATTTTCGCATCAACTGTCTGAAAAATTTTGACTTATTTCATGAAAAAGGTTGTTTTTTCTCGAAAAGAGACGATTTTTTTTAGATTGTTTTTGTAATTTCTATTGACAAAACTGAGATTTGGTGCTAAAATGTTAGTAATCACGGTGCGAGGTGTTTTTCAGACGATATCTTGCGCGGTAAAAAAATTCTTTAATTTAAAAAAGGAGATTTTTTCACATGAAGAGACTTTTATCACTCTTTCTCGTAGTAGTTATGCTCTTTGCTGCGCTTGCTATGGTTGCATGTGGTGGTGATCCTGAAGAAACAACGACCCAAAGCACAACAACTTCCAATACCACTGCTTCGTCAACTACTGAGACGACCACCGAGGCTACCACTACTACGGAAACAACAACGACCGAAACAACCACTACAGAAACAACAACTACAACAACGACCGAAACAACAACTACAGAAACAACAACAACAACAACTACAGAAACAACGGCTTCTGAAACAACTACAACATCCGGTACTATAGCTACCGTTACATCCGGTACCTCCGAAGGCGTGTATGCTCGTTTTGACTTCGGTACAAAGACAGAAGCTGAGGCAAACAACCTCACATCTCACGAGTACCTCACCTCTCACCTTTCATACAACTCTTCTTACCTCTGGATCGATTATGATGAAGATAACATCATCGTATACGCTACACAGGATTACAACTACAGCACAATGCAGAGCAGCAGGCTCAACTATGCTCTTGTATTCGACGATATCTCAGCTGATTACACATTTGAAGATCCTCAGGAAATCCACTGCGGCTTCGGTACATGGGATAACTATCCTTACTCCAGCGCTAACGTAGGTGTCGAAGGCAAATGGAAAGGCTTCCACCAGTACATAAAGATCCGTTTCGTTAATGCAAGCCCGAATACCAAGATCGGTTTCTGGTACAAGTCCACATCTCTGGCTACTTACTACACAACTGCTGTCGCTTGCATTCCCGTAACTCCCGGTAAGGCTAACAGCGATTACCTCAATAACGATGCTAACTACCAGGTAGTTATCTACGATATCCTCAACGCAATGAACCTCGCTACAGGTGCCAACGAACTTACACCTGATAACGGCAAGGGCCCCGGCAACAACTGGATCTGGCAGGGCGCTTCTCAGTACGTAACAGGTCTCCGTTTCCACCTCCTCGGTAATGCAGCTGGCGGTAACGCTCGTGGCGGTGCTACATTTGCAAAAGCAGGAAACAACAAGGCTGATGACGGTACAGGCAATATGATTGCAGCTGATGGTAGCGGTAAGGTTACATCTTGGAGCGCTAACGAAGCTTTGACAAGCGCTAAGGCTCTTGCAGCTCTTGATACACGCGGTCTTATCAAAGCCGGCAACGCAATCAAGGTTGACTACATCGTATTCGGTTCTTCACCCGATCAGCTCCTCACATACAAGAGCGCAGCTGAAAAGGCTTACGAAGCAAGCAAATAATCAATCATTGATTTTTCAAAAGACGCCATCACATGATGGCGTCTTTTTTTGCGCATTTGAAGCTTTCCCCGTCATGAACACTTTCAATATCAGAAAGCTGTATGCCGTGGAAAAAGCAGCGCCTTTTAGTGAAAATATACAATATTTCTCATTTTTGTTCGATAAAAAGTACAATTGACAAAAAAAGCATAAAATGATAGAATATATAAACGTAATATACCCGATAGTCGGGCATATCAAAATAAAAAGGAGAATCTATATGAAGAAAATCTTATCTGTTTTTCTCGTTGCGGCAATGCTTGTAGCTGTTCTCGCGACAGTTGCTTGCGGCAATGAACCCGAAGCAACCACGACTACTCTTGCATCAACCGATGCAACGACGACAACAACGGAAGCCACGACAGAGACTACGACAACAACGTCAACCACAACAACGCAAACAACTACCACTACCGAAACGACTACCACGGCAGAAACAACGACTACCATTTTCACAGAGCCTGTTTTTGCACGTTTCGATTTCGGTACAAAGACTTATGCAGAGGATAACAATCTCACATCGCATGAATACATCACATCGCACCTGACCTACAACAAGACATACATCTCTGTAACATACGATGAAGATAATATCATCGTTACTTCCCTCTTGGATTATAACTACAACAGCTCAATGAAATCTAATGGTCACGCATTTTCCCTCCTCTTTGATGACATCTCCGCCGACTATACATTTGAAGATCCGCAGGAGATCCATGCAGGTATGGGAAAGAACGGCTACCATCAGTATATGAAGATACGTTTTGTCAATGGCAGTCCGAATACCAAGATAAGCTTTGATTGGAAAAGTACCTCTCTGGCTACCTGGTACAAAACAGCTGTCTGCGCTATGGATGTTACCCCCGGCAAGGCAAGCGCAGATTATGATGAATATCAGGTCGCTATCTTTGATATCGCAAGAGAAGTCAACCTTCCTACAGGTGCCAGTGAGATCACAGATGACAATGGCGTAGGCCCCGGCAACAACTGGATCTGGCAGGGCGCTTCTCAGTTTGTAACAGCCATCCGTTTTGGTGTTCTTGCCTCTTATGTTTCCGGCACTGCACGCAGCGGCGCTACCTTTGCTACAACAGGCTCTAATGCTGTCGATGACGGCACAGGCAAGATGATCGCAAGCGACGGCAGCGGCAAAGTCACATCATGGACAGCAGGCGAAGAGATCACAGCGGCTAAGGTTGCTGCAAGATACGATACACGCGGTCTTATCAAGAAGGGCAATTTCGTCAAGATTGACTACATCGTATTCGGTGTATCTCCCGAGCAGCTCATGGAATACAAGAGCAATCTCGAGCGCGCTTCCGAATCATAATTTAAAATGCTTTTTGAAAGAACGGTCTTCGGACCGTTCTTTTTTTGGCAAAAGGAAAATTTTTTATTTGAAATTCAAGGAAAAACTTGCAAAAGGTTCTCACGCATAAACAGTATCCTTTCTTCAAACAATTTTAATGCGCATTATACGCTTAAAATAAAAATACCATATAGTTCACACAAGGAAGGAATTTCAATGAAAAAGGCTATATTTTCGATATTGCTCTGCATAAGCATGCTGCTCTGTTCATGTGGCGAGCAGAATCCCATGACAGGCGGCTCATCCGACGGCACGGCAAACACAAGCAATACCTCGCAGTCCGTCACCGATTCGGGTGACACATTCACCGGAATGAGCGGCAGTGCTGAGATGTCATCCGGTACAGGCTCGTGGACAAATTCCGACACTATTTTCGGCACCACCTCCGACTCAGTCGCTTTGACCACCTTGCGTCCTCTCTTCGCAAGACTTGATTTCGGCACAAAAAGCTATGCCGTCGACAAAGGTCTCACCACGCATGAATCCATATTAGAGAGGCTCGCATACGATGAAGAGGCGATTTCCGTAGATTTCACGGAAGATTCCATGATCATCACGGCAAAAAAGGACGGCATCTTCCAAGCCGCAGGCGAAACAGCAACACTTTCCGATTCGCAATGGTTTCTGCGCGGAAGTGACAAATGCTACTACCCGATAAACACCTTTGCCATCATGTTTGATGCCCTGCCCGACTATGATTTTGAAGGCGAGCTCGTCTCGGGCTACGGCACGTGGTCAGGCTATCCCCATTCTTATGACAATGTCGGCGTTGAGGACAAATGGGGCGGCGGGCATCAGTATATGAAGATCAGAATAAAAAATCCCGGTGACAACACCAAAATCGCCATGGCTTTCAATAACGCCTCATCTTATGCCACCACGCAGTTTGCCGTGATGGGAATACGAGATCATCAGTCCGAATACAGGACCTATATATACGACATCACTTATGCCGCAACGTATCCCTCCGGCAAGGGCGTTATGCTCCCCGGCATTGCTCCCGGCAATAACTGGACATGGAAACAGAATTACCCCGTGACCGGGCTTCGTTTTCATCTGCTCGGCTCGACGTGCTCCTATGCGCATGCTTTTCTCAATAATAAATTCGAGGAAAATGAAACCGCTGCGGATTATGATGAGTTCGGCGAATATTTTTCGCGGCTGGACTCACGTGCACTCATAAAAGCGGGAGATACGGTCGAAATTGACTATATTTTATTCGGTGCGACACCCGAGCAACTTAATTCTTATCAAAGCTATATAGAAGCTTCCGCATCATCCTCCGCAGAATAATTTATGACGGCAAGCCATGATGTCATAAGGAAGATCATGGCTTGTCACTTTTTGTATGCAAAAAGCTGCAATTAAAAGTAGCCATCTGTACTTTTTGTTTGGTATAAATGCATGGAATACTATGCTTTATGAATCAACACTATTGACAAATCCAAAGAAAAATGCTATAATAACTTTAAACATATAGGGTTAACCCTTATTATGAAAAACTGAAAAGGAGTATTTTATGAAAAGAATTCTTTCACTTCTCATTGCAATCGCAATGCTGGCAGTAGCAGTTTCTCTCGTTGCATGCGGCGGCGATCCCGAAACTACGACGTCATCGTCGAACGCCCCCACCGTCACGACGACTTCTTCAAGCACTGCGGGCACAACTGCGTCTTCTTCCGACAGCGATTCCACAACCGCTTCTTCCGGCAGCACTTCCGCTTCAGCAACTCCCAGCGGCACTACATCCGGAGGCAATACAGGCAGTGACGAGCTCAACGGCAAGACAAAGCACCCTGACTTCATGGACGTAAACTTTAACGGCAGAGAGTTTGTATTTGCTATTCAGAGCATCGGCGACTGGGATGAATATTCCATCGCTCCCGAGGCTACAGGCGAAGACAATATCATCACAGAAGCTTCCATAAACAGAACAAAGACTGTTGAATCTCTCTATAACTGCAAGATAAAAGAGATCAAGTGTGAAACCAGCGGCTACGGTCTTATCTCCACAGATATCCAGACAGGTAAGCACACTGTTGACTTTGCTGAAAATCAGTACACTCTCTCCACTGCAAATACAAATCTTGTAAACTACGGTAAGCTCGACATCGACTTTACACACGACTGGTTTGACCAGAAGCTCATTGATACTTTAAACGTAAACGATGACGGTGTAAACAGATTTTATCAGCTTTCCGGCGCTTGGAACCTCATCAGCTATGATGCTTCCTGGATGCTCTACTTCAATATGAATGTTTATGAGCAGCTCGTTTCTGCAGGCAAGACAAATATTGACCTTTATCAGACAGTCAAGGACGGCAAGTGGACAATCGACGTCATGCTCAGTCTCATGGAGCAGGCTAAGAACGACGTAAACGGCGACCAGAAGATGAACTATGACGACGGCGACGTATTCGGTCTCACAACATATGCCAACGGCTATATCAATAATGCAATTTGGTTCGGTATCGGCGGCAGAGGTGCTGTCAGAGATACCGCTACAAACAAGCTTACTGCTATCAGCAAGGAAAACACTGACATCGCTGCTCTTTCCGCAGCTATCGATAAAGCTTCAAAGCTTGTCAATAACGAAGGCTATACAGCTATCAGTAGCATTGCAGGAGCACGTGCTTCCTTCACAAACGGTCAGGCTCTCTTTGCTTCCGAATGTCTCCAGGCTGCAATGCTTGTTACCGATGAAAATGCTAACTTCTCCTGCGTTCCTTTCCCGAAGTACAATGAATCTCAGGAAGAGTACTACACCATGGTATGTAACCGTGCATATGGACTCGGTACATCCGCTGCTATCTCCGACCTTAACAATATAGCAAACTTCCTCGAAGTATTTGCTTTCCATTCTCAGAAGCTCGTATATCCCGAGTATGTAAACTATTACAAGACGCAGGTATTCTGTGATGACGGTGCAGGCGAAATGCTCGACATCGTATTCAAGTCTCGCGTTTGGGATCTTGACTACTTCGGCAATATGGGTATCACATCTACTGTTGCCGGATACATCAGCACAGGCAAGAACATGTTCTCCAAGGCAATTGCTTCAAAATCCAATGCAACGAATAACCTCCTTGAAAGTTACCGTTCCAATGTCAAGAAGGTTGCTGACCAGTAATCGATCATCATTTATAAAAGTTCGCAAAGCTTTTGCTTTGCGAACTTTTTTATATGTATTCCCTTTTGTAAAACAGAAAAGCCGTCATGCCTTGAAGCCAAGCGGATTGCCCGGGATGGTGAAGCCGGCTGAAAAAGTCGAGTCAAAACTCAAGATGCTTTTCTTTTTGTCCTTTTCGCCAAAAAATGCTTTTTTTATTTTTTTCTTGCAAAAAGCATAAAAGCATGATATACTGTAATAAAGTTATATATAAAAACAATCCTCCTGCGCGGAAAACAGCAGAAATAAACAAAAAGGAGATTTTTACTATGGGACTTATCAAAGCATTTGCAGGTGCTCTCAGCGGCACATTGGCAGACCAGTGGAAGGAATTTTTCTATTGTGATTCTCTTTCAGAAGAGGTTCTCGTTGCCAAAGGTCAGAAGCGTACTTCACGCCGCTCTTCCAATACAAAAGGTGAAGAAAACATCATATCAAACGGCTCCGGTATTGCCGTAAACGAGGGCCAGTGCATGATCATCGTTTCTCAGGGCGAGATCGTTGAGTTCTGTGCCGAGGCGGGTGAGTTTACTTACGATACATCGACAGAGCCGAGCCTTTTCACCGGCAGTCTCGGAAAAAGTATTCTTGATACCTTCAAGACCATCGGCAGAAGATTTACATATGGCGGCGACACCGGCAAGGACCAGAGAGTTTATTATTTCAATATAAAAGAGATCCCCGGAAACAAATACGGCACGGCAAGTCCGGTTCCCTTCCGCGTTGTGGATAAGAACATCGGACTTGATGTTGATATCTCCATCCGTTGCAACGGCGAATATTCTTATAAGATCGTAGACCCGCTTCTCTTCTATAAGAATGTATCGGGCAATGTTACCGACTCATATACGAGAGACAGGATCGACAGCATGCTGAAAACTGAGCTTCTCACAGCGCTCCAGCCTGCTTTTGCGAAGATCTCCGAGATGGGCGTGCGTTACAGTGCGCTCCCCGGTCACACCGTCGAGATAGCAGATGCACTCAATGAAGTTCTCTCCAAAAAATGGACCGAGCTTCGAGGCATCAAGGTCTTCTCCTTCGGCATAAATTCCGTTACGGCTTCGCAGGAAGACGAAGAAATGATCAAACAGTATCAGAAGAGTGCCGTTCTCAGAGATCCGGGCATGGCTGCGGCTGTCCTCACGGGCGCTCAGGCGCAGGCTATGCAGGATGCCGCAAAAAACCAGGGCAGTGGCGGTGCTTTCATGGCGTTTGCAGGTATGAATATGGCTCAGAATGCCGGTGGTATCAATGCAGGAAATCTCTTTGAGATGAGTGCAAGACAGCAGGCGGCAAAAGCAACCGAAGAAAAGAAAACTCCGGCAGCAGGCGCATGGAAATGCAGCTGCGGCGCTGAAAATACAGGAAAATTCTGCCATAATTGCGGCGCAGCAAAGCCCGCAGAGGCAGGCTGGTACTGCACGGAATGCGGTGCCTTCAATAAGGGTAAATTCTGCCATGAATGTGGCGCAAAGCGCCCGAGCGGAGCCAAGATCTATCGCTGTGACAAATGCGGTTGGGAGCCGGAAGATCCGAGCAAGCCTCCGAAATTCTGTCCCGAATGCGGCGACCCCTTTGATGATAACGACGCGAAATAAGCCGGCGCAAAAACTCAGGAATAACGGAGGGAATGAAATTGGCTGACAATACCGTTCTTGAATATAAATGCCCATGCTGTAATGCGGGGCTGAAATATGACAATAAAACAGGCGAGATGGTCTGTGAATACTGCGACAACAAATTCTCCGTTGAACAGCTGGAGCAGCTTTCTGAAATCGAAGTCGAGGCGCAAAACCCGTCCGATGCAAAATGGGACAAATATGAAACCCACCGGACAGAAGAGGAAACAACAGAATTTATATGCAATTCATGCGGCGCGGCGATTACAGGCGATGACAATCTGGCTGCTACGGAATGCCCCTATTGCGGCAATCCGGTTATCTTAAAGCAACGCATAGACGGGATGCTTCGCCCCGATTACATCATTCCTTTCAAGCTTGATAAGCAAGCGGCAAAAGACGCGCTGAAAAAGTTTTATAAGGGAAAGCCCTTGCTTCCAAAATTTTTCAAGGAAGAAAACAATATCGATAAAATCACGGGAATCTATGTTCCCTTCTGGCTTTTTGACTGTGATGCCAACGGGAAAATGAGATTTGATGCCACGCGTATCTCCTCATGGCGAAGCGGCAACTATCAATATACCAAAGTAAGCCATTATCTCGTTACACGCAGCGGCGAAATGGCTTTTGAAAAAATACCCGTGGACGCCTCCCAAAAGATGGATGATTCCTATATGGATTCGATCGAGCCTTTCAATTACAATGAAATGGTAGATTTCGGCACGGCATATCTCTCCGGCTATTTTGCCGACAAATATGACGTATCCGATGAGGAATGTTCTCCCCGCGCCGCAAAACGTGTGCGCACAAGTCTCGAGGAGGAGCTTCGCTCTACTGTGATCGGATATTCGGGCATCACCATAAAAAGCTCAAACATCAATACAAACAATGGCGATATCAAATATGCACTCTTCCCTGTCTATATGCTCAATACCAAATACCGCGACAAAACATATACCTTTGCCATGAACGGGCAAACAGGAAAATTCGTAGGCAAGCTGCCCATTTCCAAGGGGCGCTTTGCGGCATGGGCCGCCGGTATCGCTGCGGCTGTAGCTCTCATAGCTCAGCTCTTCCTGCTTCTGTGAGGTGACGTATGAAAATGAAAAAATTTTTATCTCTTGTTATTCTCACCGCATGCCTTACACTTTTGTGTATCCCGTGTTTTGCAGAAGCAAATCTAAAGAACGTCTCGCTCATCGATATAGAGGACGGCATTTTCACGAGTGATGAAATAAACAATATCAGGACGCTCGCCCAAAATGCGGCGGCAGAAAACGGCGCCTCTATCGGTATCATTTTCACGAATTCATCCCTCAGCAAGAATCAGCTTATGGCACGTGCCGACAGGCTCTATGATGACAATTGCGATCCGGAGAGTGACGCCATCATTCTTGCGGTAGACATTTCTTCCAGAGAACATTATATTCGCCAGATAGGAAAAATGAATCATCTCTATTCCTCCTCAATGGACGCGATAGAAGAAGCGGCACTGGAAGGCTTGCGGAAAAGTGACTGGTACATTGCCGCCACAGGCTTCATAGGATCCATCGCGGAATATGCCGAGTATCATGAGCCCGATCCCTCGTATTCGGAGGACGGCACCGAACTCAGCATGCTGACAAAAGAAGTCATTGTTATCTTCGTCGGCATCGCTATCGGTCTGATAGTGACGGGAATTATGTCCGCATGCATGAATAATGCCAAACCCGGCCATAATGCAACAAGCTATGCGAAGAAAGACAGTTTCAATCTTGACGAGCGTACGGACGTTTATCTCTACAGCACCGTGACAAAAACCAAGATCGAAACAGAATCCTCAAGCAGCAGGGGCGGCTCCTATGGCGGTGGCAGTTCGCGCGGCGGCAGAGGAGGCAGCTTCTGAGCTTCACTGTTTTTGAGGCTCGCATTTTTGAGCATCATGCCCTTCGAGCCATATGGTTTTCAAGCCTCCCGGAGGGCAACGCATAAACGGAAAGGAATACAATATGGATCCGAAAGAATTGCTCGCTCTTGCGGCTAAAGCAAGAGAACATTCCTATGCACCGTATTCGGGCTTTCGTGTCGGAGCGGCACTTCTCGCCGTCTCAGGCAAGGTCTATCTCGGCTGCAATATAGAAAACGCGGCTTATTCGCCTACAAACTGTGCGGAACGTACGGCATTTTTCAAGGCAGTAAGCGAAGGCGAACGCAAATTCCTGTCCATAGCCATTGTCGGCGGCAAGGGGGATGATATCTCCCGTCCGGCATATCCCTGCGGGGTATGCCGTCAGGTGATGGCGGAATTTTGCGATATGGACAGCTTCCTTATCTATACCCTTTCCGGTGAAAAAACCGAATCTCGTACGCTTTCCGAGCTTCTGAAATTCGGTTTTACTCCGAGTGCGCTCGAGTAAATTTTGTTTAATGATAAGCCATCTGCATCATGTATGCAGATGGCTTTTAATTTGTCTGGAGAGTATAGAATTGTCGCTTTATATCAATAGTAACAATAAGTAAGGGGTACTTTTCGGACAAGCGAAAAGTACATTAAATTATTGCTACTTTTAATATAAAGTGACAGCCATTACTTTAACGAAAAAATAAGCAGGAACACAAAAGTGTCCTGCTTAATTTTATTATTTTGTTGTGACCATGAGTCCGTTTTCATCCGCTGAGAGACAGAACTGCGTGCCGGGAGCGGGATTGTCGGCGATCAGCTTTCTTGCAATGATCGTTTCTGCTTCGGACTGGATGAATCTCTTTATGGGACGTGCACCGTATATGGGACTGTATGCCGTATCAATGATATAGTTCTTTGCGCTTTCGTCTATCGCCAGCTTGATGTGCTTGTCGGAGAGACGCTTCTCAAGGTCGCTGAAGAGCAACTCCACTATCTTGCCTATGTCATCCTTTGTGAGCGGCTTGTAGAATACTATCTCATCGAGCCTATTGAGAAATTCAGGACGGAACGTGCGGCGGAGCAGAGCATTTACGCCATCGCGGGCCTGCTCGCTTATTTCGCCATCCTCACCGATGCCGTCGAGGATAATGTCGGAGCCGAGATTTGAGGTCATTATGATAACGGTATTTTTGAAATCTACCGTCCTGCCCTTGCTGTCAGTAACTCTGCCGTCATCAAGCACTTGGAGCAGTACATTGAAAACGTCGGGATGCGCTTTTTCCACTTCATCGAAGAGTATTACGCTGTAGGGACGGCGGCGCACAGCTTCTGTGAGTTGACCGCCCTCATCATAGCCGACATAGCCGGGAGGCGCTCCGATAAGACGTGATACGGAATATTTCTCCATATATTCACTCATATCAATTCTTATCATATTGTGCTCATCATCAAATAGCGCTTCTGCGAGAGCCTTTGCAAGCTCTGTTTTGCCGACACCTGTCGGACCGAGGAAAAGGAATGAACCTATCGGTCTGCGAGGGTCTTTTATTCCCGCACGTGAACGGAGGATGGCATCCGCAACTTTTGATACGGCGGCATCCTGACCGATTACGCGGCGATGGAGAATATCATCGAGGTGGAGCAGCTTGTCACGTTCGCCCTCCATGAGCTTGGCAACGGGCACACCACTCCAGCGTGAAACGATCTTTGCGATTTCTTCTTCGCCTACAGAATTGCGCAGAAGCGTGTTTCCGTCGTCGTTTTGACCGTTCTTTTCTGCCTCTGCGAGTTCTTTCTGAAGTTCGGGAAGCTTGCCGTATTTGAGTTCGGCAGCCTTTTGCAGGTCGTACATGTTCTGGGCGCGCTCGATATCCGCATTGGTTGCCTCGATCTGCTCGCGAAGCTTTGCGACCTTGTCGATGCCCTCCTTTTCACTTTCCCATTTTGCCTTGCCTTCCGAGAAGGTGGCACGAAGCGCCGAAAGCTCCTTTTGTATATCGGAAAGATGCTCTGCCGAGAGCTGATCAGTCTCTTTCTTCAACGCGGCCTCTTCTATTTCCAGCTGCATGATCTTGCGGGAGATCTCATCAAGCTCTGTGGGCATGGAGTTCATCTCGGTCTTTATCATGGCACAGGCTTCATCTACGAGGTCTATCGCTTTATCGGGTAGGAAACGGTCTGAGATATATCTGTTTGAGAGAACGGCGGCGCTGATGAGCGCGCTGTCATGGATCTTTACGCCGTGGTAGACCTCATATCGCTCTTTCAGTCCGCGTAGGATCGATATCGTGTCCTCAACTGTAGGCTCGGCTACCATGACAGGTTGGAAACGACGCTCGAGAGCGGGATCTGTTTCAATGTATTTGCGGTATTCGTTGAGCGTTGTTGCACCGATGCAGTGAAGCTCGCCGCGAGCCAGCATAGGCTTTAAGAGGTTACCGGCATCCATAGCGCCTTCGGTCTTGCCTGCGCCGACTATCGTATGAAGCTCATCGATGAAAAGGATTATCTTGCCCTCAGCCGCCTTGACTTCCTCGAGAACGGCTTTCAGACGTTCCTCAAATTCACCGCGGAATTTTGCACCTGCGATGAGTGCACCCATATCCAGTGAGAATATCTCGCGATTCTTCAGATTCTCGGGAACGTCTCCGCGTACGATACGGAGAGCAAGTCCTTCGGCAATAGCCGTTTTGCCGACGCCGGGTTCGCCGATAAGACAAGGATTGTTCTTTGTCTTACGCGAAAGGATACGGATAACATTTCTTATCTCGTCATCTCTGCCGATGACGGGATCGAGCTTCTGTGCACGCGCAAGCTCTACGAGGTCCTTGCCGTATTTCTTCAGAACATCATATTTTCCCTCGGGATTATCGGTATCCACGCGGACATTTCCGCGTATTTCCTTGAGAGCGGAGCAGAATATTTCACGCTCGATGCCATAATTGAGGAAAAGCTTCTTAATAAATTCGCTCGGCTTATCCATCATGCCGAGAATAATATGCTCGACGGAAACGTAACTATCATTCATAGCGTCGGCTTCTTTTTCCGCTTCGGCAAGAGCAGAGGCGAGTGTAGCATCCATATAGAGGTTGTCGCCGCCGCCCGTAACCTTCGGCAGGGAGGCGATCTTATTCTCAAGCTCGGCACTCATGCGGGAAATATCGGCGCCGCATTTTGCAAAAAGATTGGGGATGACTCCTTCCTTCTGTGAAATCAGAGCATAGAGCAGATGCTCCTCACAGAGATTCTGATTTGCATTGGAGAGCGCTTCATTCTGCGCTGCCTGCAATGCTTCTATACTTTTTTGAGTGAATTTTTGCATGTTCATAAAAACACCTTCTTTACATTTTCGTTATGTTAAATCGACCAATCAATTTTCGGCGAAGCTCTCTTTATATATTTTCCTTACAGCGGCTCTGGCGCTCTCGGGATCATCGAGACGGCGGAAATATTCTTTCATCGCTTTGTCAAAAACCTTGATATAATCGGAAATGATCTGCTCTGCCGGAATACCGTTCTCTCTCTTGTAGTAAATCTTGCGGAAAAATCTGTCACGCTCGATTTTATATTCGATATCGCCGAGATATTCTTTTTCTGCTGCTATCCAAGCGCGGTAAAAGCCCTGAACGCCTGAGATGAGCGATTCATTTTGCGTGCGCATGGAGACACGAAGCTCACCTATGCCTTCATCGCCCGCTGTCTTATAGAGCTGAACGCTATAGCGCACCGTCGGATTGTATTTGTACGCAAGGGCGGAGCGCAGATTCAGCATTGTATCGGACGGGGGTGCGAGTATCTGAAATTCGTCTCCCACGCAGAGAATATTTTCGATATTCTTGAATATCTCGCCGAGACGCATCTCCGGCGTCTTGTATGAAACATAGTTCGCGAGAATACTGTTTACCATGGCGGAGCGGCTTGTTCCGTTTTTATATGCAAGAATGTCTACTGCATCTACTATTTCGTCAGAGAGGACGAGAGAATATACACTTTTTTTCATATGTGCCTCCTGTTTTTATTTATTCTTTTCCAATCACGCGAACATTATACCACGATTTTTATAATTTGTCAATAGTTTTATATAAATTGATTTACAAAATTTATAAATATTTTTGCGAGTTTGGATTGTTAATGAAATGTTGCATTTGTAATATTTCCATCCTATTGAAAATAGACTGAAATAATTGCTTGGTGCTTCGTGTACTTTTGGTCATGCAAAAGTACATGAAACATAAAGTACTTTTCGCCTGTCCGAAAAGTAACAATAAGCGCCATGTACTTTTCGCCTGTCCGAAAAGTACGAAAAGGACAAAAAGAGGAAGGCTTTCCTCTTTTGAACTCCTTCCGCATAC
>URUL01000046.1 GCA_900551005.1 uncultured Ruminococcus sp.
CGTGCACATCCACAGGCGGTTCTTTTCGAATACGCAGCTGGATGACAGCGGAATCCACATTCGGTGCGGGCATAAAGCTGCCGCGGCTGACCTCGAACAAAATTTCCGGCTCGTCGTAATACAGCACGGCCGCACTGACAGCGCCGCACTCGCGCGTGCCGGGCTGTGCACACAAACGCTCTGCCGCTTCTTTTTGTACCATAACCGTGATGCTCGTGATGGGCAAACGAACATCCAAAAGCTTCATGATGACCGGCGACGTGATGTAATACGGCAAATTCGCGCAGACTACGACGCGCATTCCGTTAAAACGGCTCGCGATGAGTTCGTGCAGGTCGGTCTTGAGTACATCTGCATTGAGCACTTCGACATTGTCGAAATCTTCGAGCGTCCCCGCGAGAACGGGTATGAGGCGCGTGTCGAGCTCGAGAGAGACGACTTTTTTCGCCCTCTTTGCAAGCTCCGCGGTCAGCACGCCGATTCCCGCGCCTATCTCAATAACGCCGGTGTTTTCGTCCGCGCCGCAGGCCTCCGCCATGCGCGGGCAGACGGTCGGAGTTATCAGAAAGTTCTGACCGAGCGACTTCGAAAAAGTGAATCCGTGAGCCGAGAGTATTTCTTTTATAGTATTGATATTTGAAAGATCCTGCATATTATCTCCTTGTTATTCGGTCAGCGAGCAGATGCGCACGCCGAAAAGTCCTGTTTCGACCTTGACCTCAATTGAATCGCCGACTTCGACTTTGCCGCAGCGCTCCTTTGGCAGGTCGATCCACGCATCGACTCCCGCGCCTTTCCACGGGGTTACGCGGATTCTGTGCGGACCGTCGTAAAACGCGGTTCGGATATCGTCGTCAGTCTCGATAACGACCGTGTTGACATTATGTACGCCGCGTGTGAACGTATTGTTGAGCGTCATGGCGCAGCCCATTATAGAAAGCGCGGCGAGCAGAACAAACAGCGCCTGCTTCACTCCGCCGACGGAAAAGCCCGCAAACTTCTTTTTACATATCATATAGGCGACTATAGTCAGCACAATGGCGATAATAATGCTCACGCAGAGCATCGGACCGAACGAGTCGATGGCGTTGTTTATCTCAGTCTCGAAAATCATGAGCGCCACCGGCACCATCGGCGCGCACCAGATGCTCTCCGTGCGTCCGCGGCACATATCGAATGTCAAAAATCCTATGCTCGCCGCGGAATAGACGACCGCTGCCGCCGCGACGAATTTCACGCTGTGGAAGAACGCGAACAGCGCAAACACCGCTATATTGGCGCACAGCCAAATTATATTTTTCTTTTTCATTGATTTAACCCCTCATTGACGGCAGATTGTATTTTACTGATTCGCACCCTTGCCGATCAAATATTCTATATCCATTGCGAGAATACGCGCTTTTTGGCAGTGCGACATTTCCTCGCGCTTTTCATTTGTTACCGACGGAGTCAGCGACCGCATCATCAGGCGAAAAGCATTCTCCCTGCGCTCGCCGTCGGTCTCCTCGTATATTTTTCCGAAAGCTATAGCACTCCGGTATTTTGTGGTGAAGCGGTCTTCGATCACTCCGCCGTTTTCGACGACGCAGAACGAGCATTTATTGTCCCGCGCTATGGCGTCGATTTTATGACCCTCGGCGGCGCAGTGAAAATATATTCTCTCGCCGTCATAGACATAGTTGAGCGGCACGGCATAGGGATAGCCGCCGTCGCCCGCGAGGGCGAGCACGCCGTAAGAGCCGTTTTCAAGTATTTCTTTTGCCTGCCCCTCGGGCAGTTCGCGTCCAGCGCGTCTCATTTTTCTGAACATATCATATCTCCGTGTGGTTTGGTTGAGAAATTTGCTAAAAGTATTTTGTGAATGCCCCGCAGAGAGACAGAACGGGTAATAAAAGAGCGGGCGAAGCAAAGCAGCAATTTGTAATTATAAATGTCGGCGATAGGCAAGCAATCGATATTGCAAATCAGCACAATCTTGTAGAGGCGGATATCATCCGCCCGCGAAATCCGTACAATCCTATTGCCGCGTATTTTGTAGGGGTCGGCGACCTCGACGACCCTTTGACGCGTGAGCGTCACGATATGAAATTGTAGAATTTGCACTCTATCTTCGCGTCGCACTATCTATAATCAAACTTTTATACTTCCCGCGTTTCGGCATTTTCTTTTTATTTGAAAAAGAAAACGCCTGCAAAAGAAAAGCAAACTGTGCCCACAAAAAGGCACGCAAACTCGCTTCTCTCAATCAGCTTATCAAATACTGCGACTCGGCTATTGGAATCCTGATTAAAAACAGCAACTGCCAAGCGGCGTTTTAGCTTGATTAACGGTCAATCCGAACTGACAGCGAACAATGGCAACCGTTAACCTGTATCCACTTCCATGTATTCACTCAACTACCCCCGGAGGTTATCATGACAAAGCTTCTGATAAAACTCTTTATCAAGGACAGCGAAAAAACCGACGACCCTGCCGTGCGCTCGCGCTACGGCACACTCAGCGGCATCGTCGGCATACTGTGCAACATTCTGCTGACCGCCGCAAAGTTCATTGTCGGCTCGGTAACGGGCAGTATAGCCATAACGGCGGACGCCGCGAACAACCTCTCGGACGCTGGCTCGTCCGCCGTCACGCTCGTCAGCTTCCGTCTGGCAAACAAGCCCGCCGACGATGAGCACCCGTTCGGTCACGGCAGAATAGAATATGTCTGCGCGCTGATAGTCTCGTTTATCATACTGCTCATGGGCGGCGAGCTGATCCGCTCGTCGGTAGATAAAATTCATCATACCGAGCCGCTCCAGTTCAGCGTGACCTCGCTCATAGTGATCATCGCCTCAATCGGGGTCAAAATA
Organism: uncultured Ruminococcus sp.; assembly: GCA_900551005.1. GTDB lineage: Bacteria > Bacillota > Clostridia > Oscillospirales > CAG-272 > Apopatosoma. The sequence goes on from URUL01000046.1 coordinate 2,853, forward strand.
TGGATGGCGGTTTTTAACAGAAATATCGGCAAAAGGATAAACTCGACCGCCGTCGGAGCGGTCGTTATGGACAGCGTCAGTGACACCGCGGCGACGACTGTATCTATGATAGCCCTTATTCTCTCGAAATTTACCTCTGTGCCGCTCGACGGATACATGGGAATAGTAGTAGCCCTGTTCATCATCGCGACCGGAATAGGCATATTCAAGGACACGATGAACGAACTGCTCGGCGCGCCCGCTTCGCCGGAGACGGTGCAGGAGATCGAGAACGACATTCTCTCATACCAGGGCGTTAACGGCGTCCACGACCTCATGGTTCATGACTACGGACCGGGCAGAATGTTCGCCTCCGCCCATGTCGAAGTGCCGTCCGACTGTGACATAATGGCATGCCACGACACCATAGACCGCATCGAGCGCGACATAAAGAAGAAATTCGCCATAAACATTGTCCTGCATATGGATCCGATAGTCGTTGATGACGAACATATAAACGCCCTGCGCGAAAAGGTCGGCGAGCTGATAAAGGAAGTTGACCCGAGATTCACGATGCACGACTTCAGAATGGTGGAAGGTCCTACGCACACCAACCTCATTTTCGACCTCGTCGTGCCGCACAAATATCCGTTCACGAAAGGGCAGATAAAAGAGCTGATAAGCGACAAAATATCGACCGAGATCGGCGAGAACTACTACGCCGTTATGACCATAGAAAGCAGCTTCGTCGAAGACGAGAGAAAGTGAGGGCAACATAATGGGAAACATTGAAAAGGCTGAGCTTACCGTGATGTGCATGATCTGCGACGGCACGAAGATACTCGTGCAGGACAGAGTGAATAAGGACTGGCCGGGCGTAACCTTCCCCGGCGGTCATGTTGAGCCGGGCGAGGCGTTCACCGACGCCGTGCGCCGCGAGGTTAAAGAGGAGACGGGACTTGATATCTTCCGCCCGACGGTATGCGGAATCAACGATTTTATCCGCGACGACGGCACGCGCTACATAGTGCTGTTTTTCCGCGCCGACCGCTTCAGCGGCGAGCTCAAAGACTCCGACGAAGGCAGAGTATTCTGGATCGAGCGCGACGAGCTGACGCAGTATAAGCTCTCGCAGGATTTCATCGACATGGTTCATGTCATGGAAAACCCGTCGCTGACCGAATTTTTCTATGAGCGCGACGGCGAAAATTGGAAGAAGAGAATAATATAAACCCGTATTCAAAGCAAAAAATCCTGCCTGTGTTTTTTCCGTGGGCGGGATTTTGATTTTGTGGGGAAAAACAATCTTTCCGTTGTTTGCAGATATGTAGACTTCAAAATCAGGCGGTATATAAAATAAACTTTGCGGAAATTCTGTGCCGCTATCGCGGCATCGGCGCGTCGAGTCGCCGCACCCTACAAGTTTCACATCATTAAAATTGTGCGAACTTCGCGGGCGGATAACTTCAGCTTCAGCAAGGTTGTGATGATTTCCAATATTACGGCGGTTGACCGTCGCCGATACTTATATCCGCAAATCCCTATCCGCCTAACACTCACAGCCCATCAGCAGCCTTTCACCTCCTCCGAGCATTTACATTTTGGAAAAAATATGCTATAATGCGGACACAAAACTACGGGGAGAGATAATAAGATGATAAGATTGGCATCAGTCGGCGATGCAGGAGAGCTTGAGCGCCTCAATGCAGAGTTCAACGGCAAGGGCAAGACTACGGAAGAAAGCATTCGCGCCTCGCTTCTTACAAACAGGCGCGAGATTGTCATCGTTGCGGACGGCAACGGAGGACGGCTCGCCGGCTTCGTCTGCGTTCAGCTGAAAAAATCGTTCTGCTACGACGAATATATGCCCGAGATAACCGAGGTCTATGTCCGTCCCGAGTATCGCGGGCGGGGCGTCGCGCGGGAAATGTTGACCTTCGCGCAGGAATACTGCAAAAAAATATACCCGCTCCACAGCTTCGAGCTGTTGACGGGCAGTGATAACACTGCCGCGCAAAAGCTCTACTCCGCCATCGGCTTCGAGTGCAGCGGCGAAATACATATGTCAAAGCAGGTAAAATAATTTGAGAGAATCGTAGGAACAGAGCTATGAGAATAATAAATACTTTTGATAAAATACCCGGCTGCTTTAAGAACAGCGCCTTTGATTTGGATGCATGGAGAGTATACGCCCGTGCGATTTCGCCGGAGCTTGGCGAAAAATGCGAACGGAATTCGAGGGAATATGATTTCAATAACGACGTGCTGCCCGTAGTCAATAATGTGCTGCTCAACAGGGACGCGGCGCTTGCGGCAAACGACTCCTTTGTCGCCGTGACCGACAAGCTTGCGGAAAATATCGGACGGCTTTTTGAAAACGGCGTCGAGACGGATATTATTCTCTATTTGGGGCTGTGCAACGGCGCGGGCTGGGCGACATCGCTTGACGGCAGAGACGCGGTTTTGCTCGGAATAGAAAAAATTATCGAGTTGAATTGGCAGGATGAATCCGCCATGCAGGCTCTGATTTTTCATGAAATAGGCCACATATGGCATAAAACCTACGGGAATCTCTATCCCGAGGCTCGGTCAGAGGGCGAAAATTCACTAGCTCAGCTCTATCAAGAGGGACTTGCCATGGTCTGCGAACATATTTTATGCCAAGATGACAGATACTATCATCAAAATCAAAACGGTTGGCTCGATTGGTGCAAGGAAAACGAAGCCGAAATAAAGCGTGAATATCTCCGCCGCGTCGACAAAAATATCAGCACGCAGGATTTCTTCGGGGATTGGTGCAGCTACAAAAATCACAGCGACGTGGGCTATTATCTGGGCTGCGAGTTCGTCAAATATTTGCAACGGCAATACTCGCTTGTCGATATAGCAAGCCTCAATGTCAATCAGTTATATAATCATTTTAAGGAGTTTGCGTCGGCCGAATAAACGGACGGCAAGCAGCAAAAAAGCTTTTACATAGAAAGAGCGTACTGTTCGCGGCGTTTTTGATTATTTGAGATATCCGAATTATCATGATTATACCGGCAGTGTTATCGGTTTGTTATCGAGACTGATAACACTCGACCTACAGCTATGATAACAGCAAGCTATGCCGCTTCGAAATATTGTGTTTTTACTTAGAAAAGCGAGAACTTATATGTTGCTAAGAAACATATAAGGCAAGTTGTTCTATGATTTCTTCATGCTTATGCTAAGAAAATTTCTCTCATTTAATATATTTTTCTCCGCCTTGACGGTATGTCAAAACGGAATTTTTATCGAATATGTAAAAGGCTTCTGCCCATAACAGGGCAGAAGCCTTAAAAATTATGCGATTTTTAGGTCTAGTTGTAAGCCAAGTGTTACTATTTCATCTGTTGCAAAAACGGTTACTCGAAAAGTGCCGAGTCCCGAAACCCACATAAAGACTGGTTTTTTCGGCACATCTAAACCAAAGGGAATTATTCCCACTCTACAAAGACTAACGCTTTTTGTTTAGGAATTATTCTCTGTAATGTTTCTCGTTCTTTTGATTATTTGATATATCCATATTATCCTGCCTATACGAGCTAATGTTATCATTTTGTTATCGGCATTGATAACACCTACTCGATAACTGTGGATAATAACTATATGTAGCATGTCAAATTATAAGCTATTTTGCTTAGAGATTCAACACAAAACTGAAATTTTACTTTTCCTTATATTCATCTGGTATTGCTATTTGAAATGTTTCACACAACAGCATCACATCATGCACATCATTTTTATCGTGTTCATATCCCAAATGAAGCATTACCTGACTCAATGGTTCAATACAAGAAACAGTTATATCTCCAACTTTTCCAATACCGGAAAAAGTTTTTGATGGAAATATATCTCCCTCATAAACAATTCCGTCATCTGTAAATTCAAAACAATGTAAATCAATGATTCTTTGTTTATCATCTTTCCAGACAGTATGACCATCCGTTGTATAATCAGTATTTACTTCCTCAAATCCATGCTGCTTAATCACATAAATATAATCATGATAATGTTTCAGTTCAACAAACAAATCAATATCATTGTGTATTCTTGATTCTCTTTTAAGAAGTGCATCAACACCCCATCCGCCATCTAAATATACTTTAATTTCGTTTTGCAAAGCATATTTTATAATTTCACATGCATCTTCTGTACGTACCATAATCTATCCTCCAAATTCAAATCTTTGTATGCTTTCCAACTCACTAAAAGCCTGAAATTTGTCAGTCTTTCATCCTTTTTGTTATCAATCACCAATTAGCTGTAATCCATTAGGATTTAGCTGATATATTTTATCGCACACCTCTTCAATATACTTTCTATCGTGAGAAATGCTAATGACAGCCCCCGGAAATTCTCGGAGCATTTTTCTTATTACCGGACCGGACAATGGTGAAAAATTTCTTGTCGGTTCATCCAGAATAAGAACATTTGCACCACTTAAGCTCATCCTCAAGAGAAGCACTTTCGCCTTTTGTCCGCCTGATAACTCCCGAATCGGATGCTCCATTTCATCTGGTGTGTATTTAAGTGAACCAAGGTATGTTCTAATTCTTGTACGCTCTTCTTTATCTCCTGTTTTATCAAGGTAATCAACCGGTGTAACATCCAAATCCAGCAGGTCTTCATAAGTTTGAGGCATATATTCTGCTTTAATGTCATTCCGATTTAGGAGTTCTTCCGCTATCTTTTTTAGAAGAGTCGTTTTTCCTGCCCCGTTGGCTCCTATCATACAGATTTTTTCTGAACCTTTTATTTTTAAATGAATTCCTTCTGCTAAAATTCTTTTGCCATCCGGAGTCACAAGCTTTGAAAGTTCATATTCTATGACCGTTTTTCCTGCGGGAATGTGTGAGTTTTCATCCCCTAATTTGACAAAGATTGCTTCTTCCTGTTCCGGCATCTGAGTCATATTTTCATCTTCTTTTTCAAATCTTCGTTCCATTGCCTTAACCGTATGCATTTTGTCCTTTAAGTTTTTGGCAACAGACGGTGCTTGTCTGGTACAACTTCTTAATGCACCTTGTACACTCTGCATAACTCTTTGATATTTTTCATCGCGAATCTTTTTCTCCCTACGGTCACTCAGTGCCCGCTGTTTTTGGATTTCAAATTTATGAAGCCGTTCTTCCACATAGCGTCTATAGGGAAGCTTTGCCACGGTATATCTCGCCTTTGTTTTTCGTATAATCTGCTCGATATGTATCACCATGTTGGCAGTACGCTCTATCAGCGTTTCATCGTGTGAAATAAAAAGCACAATGTGCTTCCAGTCATTTATGATTTTTTCCAGTAATGTAAGCGTCGCAATGTCGATGTCATTGGAAGGTTCGTCCAACAACAGCACAGAAACATCGCGAATGAAAAGCCTCATAAGTTGTGTCTTGACTTTTTCGCCTCCTGAAAGACTACCCATTGTCTGGTTACTGTAGAAAAAATCATTTTTCATTCCAAATTTTCCCGCAATAACAGACAATTCTTTAGGCGTTTTCTCCCAGAATATTTCCTCTTCAGAAAAATATTCGTATATTGTTTTTTCCTTATCTTCATCGAGCATCTCCTGCGGAAGATAACCAAGACGTTCGTGTCCCATTATCCTTTCCCCATCTGCTTCTATATAGTTTTCTACAAGCGACGGATTGTATATCCACTTCATTAATGTCGATTTCCCATTTCCCTCTTCTCCAATAATAACTGCCTTATCTCCATCATTTAGCACAAGGTTGAAATCATTAAGAATTATTCTCAGGTCTTTTTTATGTGTTAAATTTAATTTTTTTATCTGCAACATTAAAGTTTCTCCTTTTCGAAGTCTGAGCCAATTATTATTTTGAACACACAAAAACGAGTCTTTTTTGCATACGCAAAAATAGACTCGCTAAATAGACCCTTATTTCTTTTCCAAAAGGAAAACAAAGGAAATGCCTCTTGCGATAATCCAACTTAAGCGTACACAAAACAAACCTATTCTCTACAGGCTCAATAACTATATGTGTCTTACTTAAATCAAATTATCTATTAATCATTTCCTCACCTTACACAAAATGTGCCTTTCTTTCTTCTAATGGCAATACTATCATACTGTATTTTTTGTGTCAATACATTTCACCTTATGGAAGTGCAAATTAAAATTTTCACTTCCTAATTATACATCCAACCATTACGAAATTCAATCTTTCACAACCTCTTTACAACCACAACCACAGCACTCCAGCAAACGCAGGAGCACCATACCGTAAAACGCTTATGTGTAAATCAACTCCGTTCCTACAACTTCCCTCACACAAGCCTGAATATTATTCATTCTTCCAATCCATTCGTAGGGATTATCTTTCTTTAATTGTTCCGTCACATCTTGTCTGTCGGCATATTCCTTTACCAGTCGAAGAAACATATCCTCTGCTTGCTTATCGACTTCTGCAAGATAACTATGCAGCTTTCCGCTTGTCAGCAGGTTCATATATAACACTTTATAGTGTTCCTTTAAATGCCTTGCATGTCGTTTCCCCCATAAACCAATCGGCTCTATTTCTTCTTCGGCTGGTACTGTGATGTTCGGCAATAAATAATCACCCACCTGTCTATAAGTTCCGCCCATTTCTTCAAAAATTGTCTTTGTCATTTTCCTTTTCCTCCTGTGATTTTTGTCTATCGTGATCGTGTATTATCACGCTTGCGACCTTTAACTGTTCTTGCCTGCTCCAACAAATCATCTATCTGTTTGCGACCAAAAACCTTACGGAGCAGGCTGTAATCTTTATTTTCTGCTTTTAGGATTTTGTTTTCTTCGGTCAATCTTTCATTGACTTTCTCCAAACGCTGATTGGTGCGGTATAACTGTGCATTCGCTGTATTCAGCCTATGATAGTTGTCCCACCCCTCAAAGCAGCGGGCAAGCACCGTTTTGACAAGTTGCTTCAATTTCCTTACAACCGGCTCTGCCATTTTGGTTTTATATGCCTTTGCAGTCATAAATTTCTCTGGTTCTGGCAACTGATATTTCGGTGCAGTATCAAGCTCTATTTCAAGATTTGACAGCTCGTCTTTTGCCTTATCATAGTTCAATACTCGTTCCGACAACACATCAAATTCAATCTGTTTCTGCTCGATTTTCGCACCTAATGCCGCCACTTCTTTTTCTCTTTCCTGCTTTTTATAATCCAAAACAGAAAGATGTTTTTCGTGTGTGCCTAAATGTTCCCACTCAATCCCATAACGTTCCATCACCGCCGCAAGCTGTTCTTTTTCGGACTGTATCCATTGCGACCACTCCGTATCGCCACGACTGCCGCCCTTAAAACCTTGCGTTGCAAGAGCCTGCTTTAGTGACACTCTTGTATCAAGTCCACGCTTGCTGCCTGTGGTAAAAGGTACAAAATCTATGTGCAGATGTGGTGTAGCTTCATCCATATGCAGATGAGCCGAGAACACCCGAAGCTGTGGATTTCGCTCCTGAAAACCCTGATAGTATTCATCTAAAATCTGCTTTGCCAGTTCTCCGTTTTCCGTATCGGCGTTCATATTTCCCTTACCGCCCACCTGTAAAATGATTTCGTGGAACGGTTTTTCCTGCTTGGAACTTCGGATTTTTTCATAATAATCTTTTATCTTTCGGTCTGACCTTATCTGCTTGGCATTGTATCTTTCCAATGCTTCATCAAACAATTCGTGATAAACTGTCTTTATATTTTCATTGCAGTAGTCGATATTGAGATGAGTACGAGTTCCGTCTACATTTTCTGCTCGGAACTTTCGGCTATTGTGATTGACCGAGCCTTTACCGACCATTGCACTTATCGTTCTCTGCATTTTTTCATCTCCCATCTGTAAATTTCAACCATTCTCGGTTTTGTTACTTTTGCCAAAAGTAACGCAAAAGCACTTTTGACGGGTACACCCATCAAAAATGCGACCTGCAGGCAGGTTTTGCGTTCTCCGAAGGCTCTCCGAGGGGCAGGAGCAGCTTTTTGAAAAAAGCCACCTGCACCCTGCAAAAACTTTATCCGGTGTCAAAGTGTGACGATGGTGACAATGTTTTTCACAGCGTACTGCTCTCAAAAACATTGACACCTTTGACACCGTTTGTCACGCCGTCTGCTCGGTTTCTTTCCAAAGTGAAACCTTTCTTCCGTCGTGTGTGCGGCTGTTCTGATAACGGATACCGTAATCACGAAACAGCCTGCTTGCGTTGATACTGAGCCTTAAAGAAAGTACATTCGGCTTTATATCCACCGCAAGCCTTTCGCAAAGTTCCGAAGCAGTTCCTTCCCATCTGTCACTTTCCGAAAAGAGCGTATCCGCTATCTTCTCAAGCAGAGGTTCGGGCGGTTCTTTCCACATCTCCGTTTCCGATTTTGCAAAGTTCCACACCAATCGCTCGCTGTCCCTTACAAGATGGATTTTCATATCCTGCTGGTCTCTGCCAGCAACATCAAGTGTGGCATTGTTGGAAGTACGCTTGTCCTTACTGAGAACAAATGCACCGTCTGCCGCACCCATCAGACCATTCGTGCCTGAAATCATATCGAATATATCTTCCGATTTTTGTTTGCGTGTATGATGAACAATAAGCATTGAAACCTTGTAACTGTCTGCCAACGCTTTCAGCCTTGCCACAACATCATAATCACTTGCGTAGCTGTAATCTGCTCCGCCTGCTTCACGCACACGCTTTAAGGTGTCTATGATAATCAAGCCTGTGTCTGGGTGTTCCCTCATAAACCCTCTTATCTGTTCTTCCAGTCCACCGTTGACTGTTTTACATTCCGTTGCGAAATACAGCTTGCCTGTTTCCTTTGCTCCGAACATCTGAAACAATCGCTTCTGCAATCGTGGGTAATCATCTTCAAGAGCGAAGTAAAGTACCGTTGCCTTACGCACCTTATACTCCCAAAGCGGTGTTCCTGTGCTGATATGGTAGGCAAGCTGTGCCATCATAAAGCTTTTTCCCACTTTCGGGGAACCTACGAAAAGGTAAGTCCCCCTTTGGAGCAGACCGTCTATGAGTGGTGTCTGTACCTCAAACACCGTATCATACAGCGTTGTCATTGATACTGTTTTCAGATAGGACGGGTCTAACTGTCTTAGTATTTCCCTCTGCATTTCTTCAAAAGTTTGCTCATACCCCTTGAAATCCATATTCTGATTGACTATACTATTGTCAGTACATTTGGAAAGTGACTGTTCCGCATCTGTTGCCGCAGATACATTTGGAATAGTCATTTCTTTTTTATTCTCCATTCGCATCCTCTCCTTTCAAACCGCCGAGAATAATGGAAATCAGTTCTATTACACTCAGCAGTTCATCATCCACACCTTTTCCTGCTTCAATCCTTTTCAGTTCCGCAAGGACTGTGGCAAATTCCGTTTTCAACGCCTTATACACTCTCGGATTGCCCTGTACCACCACATCCTGATTTAAGCAACGGCGGTAACAATACTCCTGTTTTGGCAATCCTGATAGAGCTACAGCTCTGTTAATGAGTTCGTTTTCTTCGGGCGATACTCGAAACCCTACTGTGATATTCCTCCAACGATTTTTGTTATCTCTGTTCTTAGCTGACATTTTCAAAATCTCCTTTCCCTAAATCATCTAATTTTTCTGCCATCTCAATCTGCTTTGACGGAAAGAGGTGTGCGTACTGATAAGTAATATCAATACTTTCGTGACCAACTCGGTCAGCAATCGCCACCGCAGAAAAGCCCATATCAATCAAGAGTGAAATGTGGCTGTGACGGAGATCGTGAATGCGGATACGCTTCACGCCTGCCGCCTTTGCCCCTCTGTCCATCTCGTGATGAAGATAGCTTTTCGTCACCGTAAAGATACGGTCTTTCTTCTTCAATCCGTAAAGCATACCGAGATATTCTTTCATTTCCTCACACAGAAACTTCGGCATTTTAATCGTGCGGTTGCTCTTTTTCGTTTTCGGAGAAGTAATCACATCCTGCCCTTTCAAACGCTGATAGGATTTATTGATTGTGACTGTTTCCTTATCAAAGTTGAAATCTGCCGGAGTCAAAGCTAACAGCTCGCCCTCTCGGATACCGCACCAGTAAAGCATTTCAAACGCATAAAAGGAAACAGGCTTGTCCATCATCTCAAAAGAGAATTTCTTGTATTCTTCCTTTGTCCAGAACAGCATTTCCTTGTGTTCCTCACGTCCCATATTTCCCACCTTTGCCGCAGGATTGGAACGCAGTTCATAGTAGCGGACAGCGTGATTGAAAATGGCGGACAACTGATTGTGCAGCGTTTTCAGATACGTCTGTGAATAAGGCTTTTTCTTCTCATCACGATAGGCAAGCATTTCATTCTGCCAAGTAATAATCTCCTTTGTGGAAATCTCGCTGATTTTCAGTTTCCCGAAATACGGAAGTATCTTTGTGCGTATGATATGCTCTTTGGTAAGCCACGTGTTTTCCTTCAAACGGTTCTTCACATCATTGATATAAAGCTCCGTAAAGGCTTCAAAACTCATATCAAGGTCTGAAGAAGTCTGCAATTTGAACATTCTTTCCCATTCCTGTGCTTCTCGTTTGGTAGCAAAGCCACGCTTGCATTTCTGCTTGCGTTCCCCTTTCCAGTTCACATACCTTGCCATCACATACCAAGTACCGTTATCTTCATTCTTAAATACCGGCATTTACATTTCCCCCTTTCCTGCTCCGTAGAGCCTTTCGTAAAAATACTGGCGATTTACACGCCCTGCAATCGTAATAAAGCCCTTTGCTTTCAATTCCTCATTTAATTGTCTGATGAGTTTATATGCATAAGGTTTTGATACGTTTAGTTCCTGAGCCACATCTTCGGCTCGGATAAATCTGTTTTCCATATCCTTTTTCTTCCTTTCTTAAAATAATTTTTTGCTTGCCGCTTTCTCCGTGTTAAAGTTCCAACAGGCACTCCTGCTTGTCGGCAGGCGCTGTGCTGTCCCAATGCACCGCAGTACATCAGGCGCTCGCTCGTATAGGGGTTCCCGAAAAGTCGGAGACTTTTGGGGAAGAGGAGGAGCAGTGCAGCGAATGAGCTTTTGTGCTTGCACACAAGCGAACGATACGGAACTTGCTCCGACGAGGTCTTGGCGGTTTGGCTTTTCGGACGGTCATTCAGTTGTCGCATTAAGCATATTTGTTTAATTCGTAATTTATTTTACTAAACATATTTGCTATTGTCAAGTGGTTGCAAAGAAAATATTAAACATTTTTGTTTCGGTTTTTCTTGACTTCCACTAAACATTTCTGCTATACTTATTTCACTAAATATAAAAGGAGCGTATCATTATGGCTATCAGCGAAAGAATACATTTTTTCAGACTAATGCGTGGTATGACACAAAAGTATCTCGGTACAGCAATCGGTTTTCCAGAAAAGAGTGCTGATGTGCGTTTGGCACAGTACGAAACTGGTACACGCAAACCGAAAGCAGACCTTACAAATGCATTGGCACAGGTGCTTGATGTTTCTCCACAGGCTCTTGATGTTCCTGACATAGACAGCTATATCGGTCTTATGCACACTCTGTTTACCCTTGAAGATATTTACGGTCTTACTGTCAGTGAAGCAGACGGAGAGGTATGCTTAAAGGTCAACAAGGACAAAGGCAGAGAAGCATATGAACTCCTCAAAATGCTGTATGCTTGGAAAGAACAGGCAGACAAGCTATCTTCCGAAGAAATCAACAGAGAAGAATACGATAACTGGCGTTACCATTATCCAGAGTTCGACACCACACAGCGTTGGGCAAAAGTTCCATCACAGGAATTAAGTGACGCTCTCGTGGAAGCATTCAAAGACCACTTGAAAGATAAATAAGCACCTACAGGACCTGCCACTGGCAGCTCCCTACAGATGCTTTGGCAACGACAAAAAAGCCCTTAACTATGGTTATTAACCACAGCTAAGGGCTTAGTTTATAATATGGAATTTGTTCAGAGCCAAGCTCCGAACTTTAGTCTGCAAGCCACCTGTTAATTGTTCCGTTACCCATAAACCACTGGATAACAAGAATAATGGCACTTGCTATGACTGTTATCAATTTGTTATCAAAAGACTTCTTGAAGTGCTGCAAACCCGCATAAATACTGGATTCTTAAAGCATTCCAAATTACTCCAGTTCAATCGTCCCAGGCGGCTTACTCGTCAAATCGTAGAGTACGCGGTTGACGCCTTTCACCTCATTGATGACGCGGGTCATAACTTTGAACAGCACGTCAAACGGGATTTCTGCAGCTTCTGCGGTCATAAAATCAGATGTGATGACTGCGCGCAGCGCAACTGCATAATCGTAGGTTCTTTCATCGCCCATAACGCCAACAGAACGCATGTTGGTCAGTGCTGCAAAGAACTGTCCCAGTCCTTTGTCGCAGCCTGCTTTGGCAAGCTCTTCGCGGTAGATAGCGTCTGCATCCTGAACGATGCGAACTTTCTCCGGAGTCACCTCGCCTACAATACGAACACCCAGACCAGGACCGGGGAACGGCTGACGGTATACAAGGTATTCAGGAATGCCAAGTTCCAGACCGGCA
>URUL01000047.1 GCA_900551005.1 uncultured Ruminococcus sp.
TTGATCATCTGATAGCCGTACATATCCTCATCGGATAGCATTCTCAGGATGAGCATTTCGAGAATCCCTCGTTTGAGATTCTCCTCAATATCATTTCTTTGTGCCACTTTTCCTTTACCTATCCAAAAATATAATAGTATGATTCTACTATATCATATAAGTATCGCGCTGTCAATATTCTTTGTGACAAGATATACTTGACAAAATTTATTATGAATGATAATATAGAATTATACGGATAGGTTGGTAAAAAATACTTGTGTTATCTATGAAAACGATTGCGGGGAAATTTTATGGGCAGAGTAGCATTGATAGGAGAAAACTCTATTGAGATATATAAGTACGCTAATTGATATATGAAATAATGGAGATTGTGTTGTATTAATTGATTTGCGAATTTCGCTTCAGACTGCGACAGAAATGATGCATGATGATAATGTCCATACATGCTACATAAAAAAAGTAATTTGATAAAGTTTCTATCGCCATTACTGAAAACATATCATTTGTGCTGTAAGTACGAAAAATTGTTTCGGCATAATATCTACCAAAATCAATATATGATAAATTCAAGTCAAACTACCGCCAAAATGAAGCAATTGTTATTTACAATTCCGGAACAACCGGTAAAGTCAAAAGGTATCAATTTTCTCATTTTGCAATCGTAAGAATTATACCAACAAGTCCGTAATGAAGTCTGCGAAAAAGGCTACCGCAACAAGCCCTTGACCGAGGAACAGAAAAAGAATAACCGCTGTAAATCCAAAATTCGTTGTCGTGTCGAACACATATGTGTTTTTGACTATGTCCATGTGAGGATCAACGGTGCGCTCCATAGGCATTGAACGTGCTACGTTCAATATCGGGCTGACAAATCCGGTTTTTAACCTTTGTCGCTACTCTTTTTTAAGCCGAAAGGAGGCTGTTTCGGGATAGCTGTACCCTTTTGCGGGAAACGCCCGCAATTTCGGGGCTACCGACCCTAACATATAAATGAAATTTGATGTCGGAATGCGATTCGCCACTTTGATTTCATTATTTCGCATTTGAATCGCAAAATTTTATGATGGGAACAAATTTTTAGAGATTTCCATTATTTTAATGTAAAAGAAGGACACCGCTGATGAAAAAACAAAAAAGTACTGTAATAAACTCAGTAAAAAATATCGTTATCTTTTTAATGGCTTTTGCAATGATTTTTACCCTGCCAGGCTTTTCTGTATTGCTTTCGGCATTCGATTTATCAAAGGAAGATGTACAAACTGAAGAGATTTCGGACGAATTTGAAAGCGAATCGTATATCGAAGAAATTGATTTGACTGATGCCGTTTATTACAGCAAGCCAGAACGGACATATGAAGTCAAAAAGTTCAAGGATGCGCTTCTGCGTGGAGAAATAACTATACTTATAGGTAAAAGAGCCAAGGCTGTATCCGAAAAATTTTCGTGTATGTTACCGGAATTTTACAGGCAATCGAGAACTGATGCAACGACAGTATACTCTTCGGGAAGCGTGTCTGAAAATACGCGTATAGCAGATATGACAAAGTATCTGAAAAACGACTATATACCTATGTTTACGGGCATCGGGCAAAACGAGAATATCGACGTGATGACGGGCAACCTTTCCCTATCATTTCCGCTCGCCAAGATAGTCGGAGCAGGAGGTTCAGATATCTCGCTTTCGCTCATATATAATTCTGCGAACAGCAACTTATCCGAAAAATCATGGGGCGAGTCATTAAATACATCATATTACGCTCGCTATGGAGAATTGCTCATTACTACAGATGATGCAGGCAACAACGTAAGCTATTACGGGGAAAATTCGATAAAATATTTTGCTACAGAGCAGGAAAAGTATTCATGGATGTTTCCGTATGCATATGCCGTAGGAATTGAAGTGGAATATAACGGTCGCGATGCAGTATATTACCAGACAGCGATACTTGAAGAGGGAACGTTTGTGTCTCCTCTCCCTGTCTCAAAACCAAAGGTTTATCTTTCCGATTCGAATGGTCTTGCTCCTGGTTGGAAATTTGATATTCCCACGCTTGAAAGACTCGATAATCCGACCGCTTCAGATGACGCAGATGTTTATTATATTCTTCATTTCGGAGATAATAGTTACCGAATAAATAATCTTGCTTTTGAGAACAGAATGACTGCGGATTTATCTATAGAGGCCGTGAATATTACGGTTTGCGGGAGAACGGCTGTCTTTCTTGTGAGCGAAAAAGATGGAACAAAATACTATTTTGATGGCGACGGCACGATTATTTGTTCAGAAGACAGATACGGGAGACGTATAAGTTATTCATTTACTACCATTGCCGGAAGACCATATCTTTCGGCTATAACGGATGATTTCGGCAGAAGTATTTCCGTCTCATATGATGCTTCCGGTGCAATTTCATCTGTCAGTGCCCCGGGCAATGCAACCGTAACGTTTTCAACCTCAGGCTCGGATTTTAACAGCCGTACGATTAACTCTCTGAGCTATGGCGCAGGAGAAACAACATCATTTACATATCTTGATAATATGATCTGCGAGTCCGCAACATACGGCAGGTTTGATGCGAATACCATAGAAGATGGAATTATAGCATATATAGAAACTGAATATCGCCTTATTTCAAAGGTCACTTATCCGAACGGCGATATGACAGATTATACGTACGAAAAGGTATATTCTTCTTGGGGTACTGATGGCTGTGATTCGGCTTTTACCATTTCGTCGAGAAGCGATACTGTTTTGGGAACCGTCAAAAACTCGTATAGTTATTTTATCGACGGATCTTATTATACGATGCTGTATCTTGCCGGGATAAGCGAAGAGGAAAGAGAAGCATATTGGAGCGGTTACGATTCATATACAAATGATGTCATATCCGGGAATAAGGTAACACACTATACATTTAACAATGAGAATCTTTGCATCAACGAAAGCAAGACTCTAAAGCAGACGTCAGGTGAAATCCTGCTGAGTGAAACGCTGTCTGACTACAATGACTGCAAATTAAAGAGCAATATCACATACAAAAACTATGCTTCGGGAGGAAGCAAATGCTGTACATCATACGAAAGCTTTATTTATGATGGAAAAGGAAATATAACATCTCATAACGATATTTCCGGCAAAATAACTTCTTATACCTATGACCAGCTTTACTCTCTTGTAACAAAGGAGACTTCAAGGCAGGACAGTGCGACTATCGTGATAAAGGAATATGTTCTCACTGCGGACAATAAATCAGTGGCAACGGAAAAGCTTCTTTCAAACGATGTCCTGATATCTCAGTTTGACTATACATATAATTCACGCGGCAATATTTCGACAAAAACCGAGCATCTCGGCACGCTCAATGTAGTAACGAGCTATACATACGGAGCGGATATACCGTATCTTACGGGCTTGAGTATTCAAAGCACCGAATACAGCGAAGGCTATACATATGATATAGCGGGAAGAAAGCTGACGGAAACAGATGCAGCGGGAAATATGACCGCCTACGCATACGATATGCGCGGCAGACTCACTTCAGTAACATATCCAAACGGAAGCACGGAGACATATTCTTATGACATAATATCCAATACGACTACAGTAACCTCGCGCTCCGGACTTACATTAACATATGTATATAACGGTTACGGTAATCTGCTTATGGTGAAGCACGGAGAGACTGTACTCGAATCTCATACATATGATGAATACGGCAGACTTGCTTCCGATATAAAATACAACGGCGGCATGATCGTATATGCCTATGATACACTTGACAGGCTTATTTCAAAAACCGAATATGATGCGGAAAATGCGATAGTTATGCGTACAAACATCGCATATTCCATATCGTCAGATAATCTTTTCAAAACTCAGACAACTGTAGTCGGCGACAGCAATGCACCCTCCGTTATAACTGCGGAATATGCGGACGAGCGAGGTTTTATCGTTCGCCAAACGCGTATGAACGGAGCAGCAGAATACGCGGACAGATATACATACGATAATTTCGGTAATGTCCGTTCGCTAGTTCTATCATCGGGCGCGGTTACAAGATATACATATGACTGCATGGGTAATGTGACGAGTACGACTGATGCGCTTGGGAACGTGACATCGAAAACATATGATTCGCGCGGAAATTTGCTCACAGCTACTGATGCACGCGGCAATACCGCGACATATACTTATGATGTGCTCGGCAGAAAAATAAGCGAGACCATGCCTTTTGAGGGCGAAGACTTCGGCATATCGTATTTTGAATATGATATACTCGGCAGACTTATCGAGGAGCGCCATCGCAACGATTCCGCAGATGATGACGAGATTACATATTCACGCACCGTGAATACATATGATAATATGGGCAATCTTATTTCCGCTACCGCATATGACGGAGAAAATGCGGCGCTTGTCAGTATATATACATATGATGCGTCGGGCAATATGCTCACGATGACATCGGGCGGCAAGACAACGAGCTATACATATGACCTGTTCGGCAGAAAGATAAAAATAACAGATGCTCTCGGTGCAGAGGAGACATATATATATCGTCCCGACGGAGCGCTTATCGAAAAGCATGACCGAAACGGCACAACGTTCAGCTATACATACGACAGCCTGCTCCGCCCTGTCACGGACATGGCAGAAAGAACGGGCAAGACCACACAGACGATAACATATACATATACCGCCACAGGCGCTGTACGTTCAAAGCAGAATGAAAACGTAACATTGCTTTATACTTATGATGCATGTGGCAGAAATGTTACCGAAACGGAAATAAGCGGAAGCATCTCGACGAGAAACGAATATTTCTATAATTCAAGCGATTTGCGTACCGACCATAAGCTTTACAGAAACGATGTGCTCGTCAGCTGGATGGGATATAGTTATGATGCCCTCGGCAGAATGACATCTATGTACGTTAAAGAGCAAATCACTACACCGATTTATCCCGATTACAGCGGCAAGTGGCATGTAGTACCGTCATCCGGTAGTGAATATGATATGAACTTCACCCTGTCGGATACGCCTCCCGAGGTAAGTAGTATTGAGATCACAGATACACGTACGAATACAAAGAAGTATTACTATGTATTGCCCGATTGGGAATGGGATGAACTGGATAGTGTTTACCATAGAGGAACAATTACCCACGATGGAACAAACTTTTCCGGAACATTCGGAATATATCAGGAGCTTGAGACAGAAAGCCATGTCTACGATTATTCGCAGACAACTACATATCCTGCAAGCGGCTTGACATCGAGCGACTACTCGCAACGCATCTATATATTCAATGACAATAATGAGATCGAATACACGGTATATGTAAAGTGGTTGTCTTCTCAGGGCGCATCAGACGAACTTACTACCATATATTATGTGCGCCCTGGCGGTCACGATTTGGGCGAGGGAAGCTTTTTTGAGCCTTCATGGAATACGGAAATAATCTCACATGAGCCGATTGTCAGATATACATATGATGCGGTGGGCAATCGCACAAGTGAAATAAAGGATGACGGCAGTACCGTTACATATACCTACAATGCGGCAAATCTGCTGAAAACCATGAGCACCACTGTGGGCGATACGCTTCAGCAGAGCGATACATATACATATTATCTTGACGGGAATCTGAAAACCGTTACTGGAATGAGCGGCGGCGTGACCTCATATACCTATGACGGACTCGGCAGGCTGAAAACGGAGAATATGCTTGACATGACAGATTTCCGCATGGTACAATATACATATGATGCGGCAGGCAATAGGGCAAGCGTCACGCGCAATGGTACGACTACGACATATACATATGATAATAACAACCGACTGATATCCGAGGTAAGCTCCTCACAGGTAAAGAGCTATACCTATGATGCGAATGGAAATCAGCTCACGGCTATATCAAACGGCAACTATGCCGGCGCCTATACATATGATCTATGGAATATGCAGGCGACATATACGGTAAGCGGCACGGGAATAACGAGCTGTACCTACCGACCCGACGGACTGCGTCACTCTGTTCGGGGGAAGATACATATTCATTGAATTTTTATTGACTCAGCCCCGATTTGTCCTCTGTGGCAGGATTGTCAATCAGTTTTCCGTCTTTTGTAAATCTTGAGCCGTGGCAAGGGCAATCCCATGTGTGCTCGGCTTTGTTGTATTTCAGCGCACAGCCTAAGTGTGGACAGCGCGGTGTCGTAGGCGTCAAAAGATTGATTGCCGTCTCAAAAATGTTCAGGGCAAGCTGTGGTCTTACTATGCTCCTTGACGGAGAGAAAACCTCGGCATAGCGATTGTATTTTCCCAATATTTCGTCACGCAGTATCATCGATGCCAGCATGGCAGAGGTCATCCCCCACTTGTTGAATCCGCTTGCCACATAAAGGGCTTCAGTTCCTTGCGAATATCTGCCAATGTAGGGAACACCGTCAAGTGTCATGCAGTCTTGTGTGGCAAAACGGCATACTTCTTCTGCATCCGGATAGTGCTCTGCGGCAAATTCTTCAAGCTCACGCCAGTTTCCGCCGGTTTTACCCGTGCGGTGGCTTCCGCCTCCGAGAAGTAAATACTCCCCGTAGCTTCTGAACGAAAGCCCCTTTTTGTTTTCATCAATATACATGCCCTCCATTGGAGGAGTCTTCTTTAATGCCAGTACATACGAACGGTGCTGATACATTTTTACAAAATATCCGCCGTGCTTGTTGATAATCGGAAAATGCGTGGCAACGATGATTTTCTTCGCATGTATCTTTCCTCGGTTGGTACTGACCAAGCCAGGAGAAAACCGAATTGCTTTTGTACTCTCGTAAATCCGTAATCTTTTCGAAATTTCGTATAAAAATTTAAGTGGGTTGAAATGAGCTTGCTCGCTGATACATAACGCCCCTGCAACAGAAAACGGAAGCGGCAGCTTGTTTGTTCGCTCTGCTTTTATTCCTAATTTTTTGTATGCTTCGGCTTCTTTTTCTATCTTGCTTTTGTTGTCTATGGAATATAAATAAGCGTCGCTTTCCTCAAAATCGCAGTCAATTTGGGCACAGAGTCTGTGATATTCTTGCAGTGCATCATTGTTTCCTTCGTAATAAAGCTTCGCTTTGAGGATTCCGAATTCACGAATAAGCTTGTCGTAAATCATGCCGTGCTGAACGGTTATTTTTGCTGTGGTGTTTTGCGTTATTCCGCCGCATATTTTATCTGCTTCAATGAGAGCATAGTCAACGCCGACATTTTCCAACGCATGTGCACATAAAATTCCTGCTATCCCTCCGCCGATGATAAGAACATCGACGCGGATATCACCGCCCAAGCTCTCAAAATGCGGGCGCTGTGCCGAAATATTCCAGATGGGGTTCATTTTCATCACCTCTGTGATAGTATGCGTGCAGAATTGTTTTTTATGTGAAAAAGGAAATGAAAATATTCAAAAACCCCTACAAAAAGGGGCAAGTAAGAAATATACAAAAAGATCCATGTATGTCAGACTTCTTACGTGAGTTGCATTACAAACATGGATTTGATAAATAAGTCGATATAAGTTCAGGAGGTAACTATGAAAGCAACTGTTTATTTTTCCCGTACCATCACTCCGGAAAAGGTGTTGGAGCTATACAAGCTGGTAGGGAAAGCGCTGCCCGGAAAGGTGGCGGTAAAGGTTCATTCCGGAGAAAAAGGAAATCAGAATTTCCTGCGTCCCGATTTTTGGAAGACCATTATCGATTATGCAGGAGGAACGGTGGTCGAGTGCAACACCGCCTATGACGGCGCACGCAATACGACAGAGAAGCATTGGGAGCTGATCGCGGAGCACGGATGGAGCCGGTATTTTCCTGTCGACATCATGGATGCGGAAGGCCCCGATCTGGAACTGGCGATTCCGGGTGGCAAGGTGATCCAAAAGAATTACGTGGGAAAGCGCATGGCTGATTATGACTCCATGCTGATCCTGTCTCACTTTAAAGGACATCCCATGGGCGGCTACGGCGGTGCGCTCAAGCAGCTGTCCATCGGTGTGGCTTCTTCCTATGGTAAGGCCTATATCCACGGAGCCGGTGAACCGGAGAAGATATGGACTGCCGATCACGATTCCTTCCTGGAATCCATGGCGGATGCGGCAGGCTCCGTGATCGATTATTTCAAGGGCAATCTGATGTATATTAATGTGATGAAAAACATGAGTGTGGACTGCGACTGCTGCGCTGTCGCGGAGGATCCCTGTATTGCGGATATCGGAGTGCTCGCCTCTGCAGATCCCATCGCCATTGACCAAGCATGCATCGATCTGGTATATGCTTGCTCTGACCCCGGGAAGCCCCATCTGCTGGAGCGGATCGAAAGTCGGAACGGTATCCACACCATCGAGGCCGCCGCCGCTCTCGGCTACGGAACAAGAGAATATGATCTGATCGAAGTGAGATAAGCTTAAGGCAATCAGATCTATGAAACTGAGCGGAACAGCTTATGACATAAATAGAGTAAGTTTAAACCGCAAAGGAAAAGTTTTGTGAATACAATCCGCTTTCAGCCGCAAAATGGCTTGCTCTCGATATTGACTGCCACTCACCGCGAACGTTTCGGCTGTACCGGCGCACAGACTTCATACACGCCCGCCGCTTCTTTATATGCGGGCGTGTATTTTCGCATACGCGAATCTGCTCGGCTATTTCGTGTGATGTGTTTACATGCGTGGCATAGATAAAGCCGGGTGAGAGACAGACCCGACTATTTTGCTTTGTCTTTTTGCCGTACTTATTTGCCACGCGCGCTTCCTGCGACCAAGTCGCGTATGAGGAAGGAGTTTCAAAGATGAACGCCTTCCTCTTTTTGTTCTTTTCGTATTTTTCCGGCAGGCGAAAAGTACATTGGCCATCTGGTTGCTTTTTACTTCATCAGAGTAATCACTGTACATTGGCGATCGCAAAAATGAGAGGGATAGTTATGATCGCAAGCAAATGGGATATGATCGTCATACCCGCCGCGACGGTGGTATCCTTACCGTAGGCGCTCGGAATGACGATCGTATTCAGACCAAGCGGCATCGCAAGGGAACAAAGCGCGCAAAGGTATATCGTCTTCGGTATCTCAAAAAATGAGGCGACTGCCATAAAGAGCATCGGGAGAAGAACGAGACGTACGATGGAAATGATATAGATTCTTACATTCGTGAATGTCTTTTTCAGGGAGATCGAAGATACGACAACACCTGTCAGGATCATGGCGATGGGTGACATACAATCTGCGGATATGCTTATAAGCGATGTGATCCATTGCGGCATTGAAAGGCGTGACAGCCCGATGAGCATTCCCGCCAGCATGGCGATAAACATGGGATTGATAAAGGAACGCAGGGATTCTCCAAACGTATGCTTTTTCTCGGAATCCGCAATCAGAAGCCGCGGAACACCCCATATGTAGATCAGAGTCCAGAGCGGCAGGGTGAAGATCAGATATTCGAAGAAAACATCCGGAAAAAGACAGGAAACGACTGCATTTCCCATAAATCCGAAATTCGAAAAGGCCAGACCGTAGGTGTAAATTTTTCGGGTATATTTATCTTTCGTCACCAGCTTGGAAGCAAAAATTGCAAGCGGAATGACGATAAGCTCTATCAAACAGCTTATCAGCAACAGCTTCCACGCCTTGCCGAGCTGTTCGACGGTAAAGTTTTCAATAAAGGTTTTCAGCACGAGTGCCGGTATAAAGATATAATTTTCAAGCTTGGATAAGACAGCCGCCGAGTTTTCCGGCAATACGCGACATTTGGCAAGGATATAGCCTATGATAATAAAACCGAAAAGAAATGCGATCTGAGATAAAGTTGTCAAAAAAAGATTCATTTGTTAACGCCCGGAAGCGATTTTCCTCCCATTCTTTTGCCTGTATTTTTTATTCAATTCTATATATTGCCGCTTCGTACGGTGCAAACGTATTGTCCGCATGCTCGGAATAGTTTCCCAGAATGCGCTTTATATTCGCGGGCAGAGGGATTGACGACGTCTTTTCATAGTTGCAGACGACAAGCATTTCCTCTTCGTCAAGCATACGGCGGTACATAAAATAGTTTTTTGCCTCGCCGGTCATATCTTCGAAGCTACCGTGGCGCAGTACCTTTTCCGCCTTGCGAAGAGCGAGAAGGTCTTTATAATAGCGATAAACGGATTTTGCCCGCGCGGCTTCCGTTTCTACGTTGATTTCTTTATAATCGGGATGGAGCGCAAGCCACGGCTTCGCGCCTGTGTTAAAACCGCCGTTCACGCCGGCACTCCATGGCATGGGATGGCGCGCATTATCGCGCGAGCCGAAGTTGATACGGTCGAAAAGCTCCGCTTCGTCGTATTTATCCTTGTAAGCGCGGTAGAATGCTGTCGTTTCCATATCGTCGAAATCTTCGATTTTTTCAAAGCAACAGTTTGTTATGCCCAGCTCTTGCCCTTGATAGATGAATGGTACGCCGCGCATGCCGTAGAGCATCGTGGCAAACATCGTGGCAAATTCATAGCGAAGCTTCTTGTCGCCGCAGAAGCGGGAAACGCATCTCGGCTGATCGTGATTTTCGATGAAAAGAGTGTAGAGCAGGTCGTTTTCCTGCGTGACCTTCTGCCATTTTGCGAAAACATCGTGAAATTCGGAAAGCGTGAAATCCTTCGGTGTAAAGCGCCCGTTACAGTTGCGGTTGATATGCTCAAATTGGAATACCGTGGTCAGCTCGCCTCTGTTTTCGTCGGTGAGAGCTTTGATGTTGTTTATGTTTGCGCCCCAACATTCGCCTACGGTAAAAAGATGAGCCGTTTTCTCTCTGCCGAAAATTTCGTTGATATATTCGTGGAGGTGGGGACCCTTGTTGACGCGGTTGTTTTCCCAGTCCTTGGATATCATATCGATCACGTCGCAACGGAAGCCGTCCACGCCGAGGTCAATCCAAAAATCGACGACTGCCTTCATTTCTTCGCGCACCTTCGGATTTTCCCAGTTAAGGTCCGCCTGCGTCACGTCAAAGCAATGCAGATAATACTGCCCCGCAACATCATCGTATTTCCATGCGGATTCACAGCACGCCACCCAGTCGTTTTGCGGCTCGTCCGCCCAAAAATAGAAATCACGGTAGGGACTGTTTTTGGATTTTCTGGCTTCTTGAAACCAGAAATGCTCCGTGGAGGTATGGTTTGGGACGAAATCCACGATGAGCTTTATTCCGTGTCTGTGCATTTCGTCAAGCATCTCTCGGAAATCTTCCATCGTTCCGAATTCTTTCTGCACGGCGCGGTAATCCGAAATATCATAGCCGCCGTCATTATTGGGGCTCTTATAATGCGGCGAAAGCCATACGGCGTTTACGCCGAGATCGGCAAGGTACGGTATCTTTGCAGTTATTCCCGCAAGATCCCCCGTGCCGTCGTTATTTGAATCATAAAAGGAGCGGGGATATATCTGATAAAAAACGAGGTCGAGAAAATTTTCGTATTTTTCCGTCATGGCAGACTCCATAGTTTTTTGAGATCTATATTTTAGATTATATCTTCGCGCGCGTCTTTTGTCAACATCAAAAAAACAGTTGAAAAAAGCCAAATAATCTGATATACTTAAAAAACAATGACAAATGAAGATCGTCAAACGAGTAAGTCTTTTGCCTTGAGACAAAAATGAAAGGAATGTTATGACGATGATCGATAAGATCAACGGATTTTTCAAAAAAATTCGGATTCTCTCGGGAGCGAAGCTCAAGCTGATAGCCATGATATCGATGCTGGCAGACCATGTAAACAAGTCGTTGATCTATCCGTATCTGACTTCAAACCGCGGATTTCTCGCTTTTGTCAGCAATCTTTTTGACATCATCGGAAGAATTGCATTTCCGCTCTTTTGCTTTTTTGTGGTGGAGGGATATTTCAAGAGCCGCAACCGTAGGAAATATCTGCTGTATCTGCTGTTATTCGGCGTGATATCAGAGGTTCCTTTTGATATGTTTACGACGGCGTCTTTCTTCAATATGAGCTGGAACAACGTGATGTTTACCTTGGCTTTGGTGCTTGTCACCGTTTGGATAATAGACATTTTGAAGGGGAAAATGCAAGATCGGGCGAAAGTGCTTTGGTATATCGTATCGCTTCTCATCGTTGCACTCATGTGTATCGTTTCCGTGTATTTAAGTCTCGATTATGAGCATCACGCCATTCTGATCGGCTATTTCTTTTATCTGTTTCATGATGTGCGGGCTTTGGCGGTACCCTTCGGCTATGCATCCATGTATACCGAGCCATGGTCGCTTCTGGGCTTCGGGCTGACACTGACATATAATGACGAGCGCGGCAAGCAGAACAAGCTGCTTAACTATTGCTTCTATCCCGCGCATATGCTGATCCTTGGTATCCTGCGCCTGCGCCTCGGCATTTGATGAAAAGCAGTCTGCTTTGCACCGTAAGCGATGATGGCTTTAAGAGCTGTTGCAAGGTGATGATATCCGAAAACGGCGGCTTTCCGATATTGCTCTTCTTGGCGGCGAGATCTGCTTTTTTCATGAGGCGCGCAGAAAAGACGGAGGCACGGGTCTGTTTTTTTTCAAAAGATTCCGAGCGATCTCCTCACAGCGCAATAACCGATTTTGTTTCGTGTTATATGTTTTGAAATTAAGACTGCAGGGGTGAAAATCCGTGCGGTCTTTTTTGATTTCGGACGATCACCCGCTAAGCGGGTGGTTCCGTAGAGGCTTTTGCCGGTGGTTATGACTTTCTTCCATGTCCGTTTTGGCGGTTTTTGCTTGAACAAGCGATTTCCTTTTTGATTCTTATATGTTGACTTTTCCGCCGCATTCCTGTATACTATGAGCGGACAAAAAACGTGCAGATTAAGGGAAGCAGGTATATGACTGCAAGAAAATAAAAAGAACCATCGGAGGTATGCGATCATGTTCAGAAAATGGCTGGAAAAAAACAGAATAGAGGATTATGATTTTTCCGCTCCGTTATTTCCGAGAGGCTCCGACAGGGAGTTCTGGGGAGCCAAAAGCAAAAAAAGCTATATCGAGAACGCGGAGAAATATCTGAATTATTCATGGCCGATTATCAAGGCGTCGGATTACATAGCTTTTCGCACGGAGGGAAACAGAATACGTCAGGAGACACCGAGCTTTGCCAGAAGAAGTGCGCTTACAAATCTTTTGTTGGGCGAGCTTTGCGAATATAAGGGCAGGTTTATTCCCGATATAGTGGATGGACTTTTTCTCATATGCGAAGAAACTTTTTGGGGCATTTCCGCGCATTATCCGATCTCCGGCGAAACCGACAAGCTCCCCGATGCCAAGGAATGTTATATTGATCTTTTTGCGGGCGAAACGGCCGCCGCGCTTTCCCTGTGCTATTATTTGCTCTACGATGAGCTGTATGACTATTGTCCCGAGATACTTCCCAGAATAGAATATGAGATGAATCGCAGGATTCTCGATCCGTATCTTGCGCATACTGATTTTTGGTGGATGGGCTATAACCGCGCGGTCAATAACTGGAATCCGTGGATAATCTCCAATGTGCTCACGGCATTTTTGCTGATGGAGCAGAGCTCGGCGAGAAAATATAAAGCCCTTCGCAAAATGATGTATGAGATAAATAATATTTATACGGCTTACCCCGAAGACGGCGGCTGTGACGAAGGTCCCAACTATTGGACGGTATCCGGAGGCACGCTTTTCGAATTTATTTATCAGCTGTACGCGGCAAGCGGCAAAAAGCTCAATTTTCTTACCGATGAAAAGATACAGAAAATCATGCAGTACGAATATTTTACGTATATTGCAGATGGTCGATACGTCAATTTTGCGGACGGAAATCCCATTATCTCTGCCAATACGGCGGCGCTTTTGTATCAGTACGGAAAAACGGTGAATGATGCGAAAATGTGTGAGCTTGCCAAGCGGCTTTACAAGGATTATCATGCCGACAGCTTAGACGCGAAAAAGAGAAGCTCCTATGTGAAAAGAGAGCTCCATATGCTCATTTTCGCCGACGAATTATCCGAGAGCGACTGCATGACGGCATCTGACAGTTATATTTATCCTCATATGCAGGCGGCATATATGCGGCAAGACAAATGGTTTTGTGCCGTAAAGGGCGGTCACAACGGCGAAAGGCACAATCACAATGATGTGGGCAGCTTCATACTGTATGACGGTGCAGTGCCTGTCCTGCTTGATCCTGGCTGCGGGACGTATACTGCCAATACCTTTAATGAGCACCGCTATGAGATATGGACGATGCAGTCGGCTTGGCATAATCTGCCTGACATCAACGGCATTTCCCAGCATGACGGAAGTGATTTTTGCGCCGATTTCTTCGATATGCAAAACGGCGTGATAAGCGTCAGCTTTCAGAATGCGTATCCCCCCTGCGGACTGAAAGAATGTACGCGCAAGCTGTGGTTTGAAGGGGGTGCATGGCATATCTGCGATAAATTTGCTTTCGAGAAGGGAGAAAATACGGTTTCCGAGCACTTCATGACAAAGTCGGAGCCGAAGATATATGCAAGCAAGGTCGCTTTCGGAGACTACGTCTTGGAGTGCGGGGAAAATGACGGAATTTCATACGATGTCATGCCGTTTGACGGTGACAAAAAGCTGATCAACGCCTGGCAGACGGATCGGCTTTTCCGCATCACGGTAACGTATCATGCGGCAAGCGGGCTGGAAAATAAAATCATCGTGAGAAAATCATAAATCAAAGGGAGTCAATCATGTTTAACGAAGTACATAAAAATTTCGGCTTCGGCTGTATGCGTCTGCCGATGCAGGGAGATAAAGTCGATTATGACGAATTCAATAAAATGATAGATGCGTTTATAGGAAGCGGCTTCAATTATTTCGATACGGCGCACGGATATCTCGAGGGAAAGAGCGAAAAGGCTCTGCGCGATTGTCTTGTCGCCAGATATCCGAGAGATACCTATATTCTGGCAAACAAGCTGACCAAAACATTTTTTAAAACGGAAGAGGATATACGTCCCTTCTTTGAAAGTCAGCTCAAGATCTGCGGCGTGGACTATTTTGATTTTTATCTGATGCATGCGCAGTCGAAAGAGATTTTTGCGCATTTCAAGAACTGTCGCGCTTATGAGACGGCGCTGGAATTTAAAAAAGAGGGAAGGATCAGACATTTCGGCATTTCCTTCCATGATACCGCCGATGTGCTCGAGCAGATTCTTTCCGAGTATCCGCAGATTGAATTTGTGCAGATCCAGCTCAATTACGTTGACTATGACGATCCTGCCGTTCAGTCGGGAAAGTGTCTCGAGGTATGCCGCAAATACGGAAAGCCCGTTATCGTCATGGAGCCTGTCAAGGGCGGCAATCTCGTGAA
>URUL01000048.1 GCA_900551005.1 uncultured Ruminococcus sp.
CTTCTCCGCCTGCAGCGCCGCCTGCGCTGGGCGCGCCGCTGGCGGGGGCATGGAGCCGCAGGCCGGCGGGCGCTGTTTTTCAACCAGCAGGTGCAGTCCGCCGCAGAGGGTGTCCGCAGCACGGAGCAGCGCTCCGACAACGCCGTGGAGCTGCTGGTCATTGAGAGCGCCCTGATCGCGGGCTTTTCCAAAATTCTGGCGGAGAAGCTCATCCGTCTGTGCGGCGCGGACACGGAGGATGTACTGGCGGCGGAACAGGCCAAAGAGGAATAAAAAGAGAGAGGGCTGCGCCCTCTCTTTTTTATTTGCCGCGAGATTCACCAGATACTGGAAAGCATCGAGCGTATCTCCGTGATGACCGATAAGAGCGCTCGCATCATCACCTGAAACGGTAACCGTGGCTTCGCCGTTTCCCGTCTCCTCTATGGCGGCGGTGGCATTCAGCTCGAGGTCTGCGATGATCGTATTGACGAACTTTGCGGCGGCATCGAGCGGCTTGAAAACATGCGTTACCTTGACGGTGGCGGGAGCACCGCCGATTCCGAGAAAGCCTTTTTTCGGCTCCTCCAAAACCTCATATTCTATTTCGTTTGCCGAAACGCCGAGCTCTGCCGCGCCTTTGGCAACGGCTTCATCGACGGTAGCGGCACGAACAGTAACTTCACTCTTCATTACTTTCTTTTACCTCAATATAAATTATTCTCTATCGTAACGTGTGGGACCGCCGTCACCGAAATCCGTATCTTCCTCATCGGAATCATAATTATCGGAGAGGCGCTGTTTCTTTTTCGCTTCCGCCAGCTTTTTCTTTGCTGCCTTGGCGCTGTATTCGCTTTCGGCGGCTTTGATATCCGCTTCCGTGATCTTCGGAAGCGGCATGACTTTTGCGAGGATGATCGTCTGGAGTACGCTGAGCATGTTATTGAAGAACCAGTAAATACCGATTGCGGCAGGCACTCCGAAAGCGATGGCAGTAGTCATGGCGGGGAAGAAAAGATCCATCATGATATTCATGGATTTTGCCTGCGCACCGTCCTGCATGGGCTGGGGCATGAACTTTCTCTGGAGCTTGGAAGCGAAGAACTGACCTACGAAGGTTATTATCGGGATGACGATAAGCCAAGATGTAAAGGTCGGCTTTGCGGCAAGAGCATTTGCCATGCCGAAAAGGCTGAAGTTCGGAAGCTGGGCAAGCGTGAGCGTTTCCAGTCCCTCGATAGCATTTATCTGTCCGATGGTTTCTGCCGTGATATGGCTGAGAAGCTCGATATCACCGCGGCTGATCGTAGCTTCAAACAGCTCTGCGAGCTTGTTTATGGAATCGACGGGGAGATTGCAGATATACTGGAGAGGGTTCATCATGACTCGGTAGATGATCATGACGATGACGAGCTGGATGATCATGGGCAGGCATCCACCGAGAGGGTTGTAGCCTCCTTCACGGTACATGTCCTGTATCTCCGCGTTCATCTTGTTCATCGTGGGCGTATCGGTTCTGCCGCTGTACTTTTTGCGTATCGCCAGCTCCTTCGGACGGAGCTTGACCTGCTTTTGCGAGGTCTTTTGCTGCTTTATGCCGAAGGGCAGAAGCACCAGCTTGACGAGCAACGCAACAAGCAACAGGGCGATGAGATAATGCCCGGTTATGTTATTGAAAAAATTCAATATGCTTGCAAAAAATTTATACATCGTTTTCTCCTTTGAAACAGGTAGAAATAAACAGCGTGAAGATCACTTTTTTCTTTTGGGAACAGGGTCGCTGCCACCCCTGCAGAAAGGATTGCATCTGAGGATCCGCCATACGGTAAGCGCAAGTCCGCGGAAAAATCCCCATTCCGAGAAAGCTTCTATTGCGTACTGCGAGCAGGTCGGCGTGAAGCGACAGCAGGGCCGCTTCAGCGGAGAAATGAATTTTCTGTAGAATTTTACCAGCGCTATGGCAATATATTTCATTTGCGCACCAACCGTTTTGTCATGCCCCGGAAGAGGGTGCCGCTCCGTCGGATTTCGGAAGCAGCAGGCCGAGCTTTCCTGCGGCATAGAGCAGATCGCCGTATATATCGCCGCTTTTCGCGGTGACGGCTGCGGGCTTTGCCGCTATGACGATAAGCATTCCTTTTTTTATAGTATTTTCCCTCTCGAGAGAGGAATATGCGGCACGCAGAATACGGCGTACTCTCGTGCGCACAACCGCTTTACCGAGCTTCTTCGAAACCGTGAGTCCCAGTCGGTTTACCTTCGTTTTCAGCGGATTTTCGCGGGCAAGCCGCGATGCGTGGTAATCGGTCAGAGCATATACCACGATATGCCGGCAGAAGACCTTCTGCCCTTTTTCATACACCTTTTTAAAAAGGTGATTCTCGGAAATTGCCATGTTTTTCACACAGATTCCTCCGAAAAATCAGTTTTTGGAGTCCGTCTTTTTCTCGGCTTTGTTCCCATAAAAAATGAAAGCCCATGAATACAGACACAGGCTTAAATCTATTTTCGGAACAAAGCACGACTGAAATCAGTAGCTAAGGCGACCTCTGCCTTTAGCACGTCTTCTTTTCAGCACCTTGCGGCCGTTTGCTGTGCTCATTCTCTTGCGGAAGCCATGCTCCTTCTGTCTCTGAAGTTTCTTAGGTTGATAAGTTCTCAGCATTATTCAACACCTCCTTACATTGTCGCGCTGTGACGAAAAAACGGCACAGCGGCGTATAACGCTACAACTACATCGTACATTATACACACAAATGGGCGCTCTTGTCAAGTGGAAAATAAATTTTTCATGCGATTTTTCACATAAAGACAGCATTTTTAAATATTTTTTTCTGAAATCGGGCGATTCTCTTGACAATAACGTCATTGCCATGTATAATTGTACTGTGAAAACAGAACAAGAAAGGAGAACGTCATGGCATGGAATTTTTCCGGCAGCATGCCGATATATATTCAGATAGCAAATAAACTCAAGCTGCGCATTTTCTCGGGGATGTATTCCGAGGGAACGAAAATACCCAGCGTGCGCGATATAGCAAGCGAAGCCTCGGCAAATCCGAATACGGTGGTAAAGGCGCTCACGATGCTGTGTGATGAAGGGATCATCTATGCCAAGAGCACGGCGGGAAACTTTGTCACGGAGGACAGAAGCGTCATAGATGCCGCGCGGGAAAAGACCGCCGTACAGATAACGGCTGAATTTGCGGACACCATGGCTCAGATCGGCTTAAGCCGCGAAAAAGCCGAAGCACTGCTTGAAAAATATCTCAGAAAGGATAACGTAAATGGAAATCATACTGGAATGTAAAAACCTTTTCAAATCTTACAGCGGCATTCCCGCCCTTGTCAATTTCAATCTCACGCTTTATTCGGGCAAAATAATCGGTCTTCTCGGACCGAACGGAAGCGGCAAGACGACGCTCATAAAGCTGGCGGCAGGGCTGCTTACGCCCACCTCGGGAGAAATAACGGTAGGAGGGCTTTGTCCGGGCGTTATCACGAAGAGCGCCGTTTCCTATCTTCCCGAGCGCACGTATCTCAATGTGGGACTGACCGTAGATGATACGGTGGCGCTCTTCCGCGATTTCTATGCGGATTTCGATACCGCACGCGCACATGATCTCTTTTCCAAGCTCGGGATAGATACAAGCAGAAAAATAAAAACGCTCTCCAAAGGTACGCGCGAAAAAGTCCAGCTTATTCTCGTCATGAGCCGAAGAGCAAGGCTCTATCTGCTCGATGAGCCGATAGCAGGCGTTGACCCTGCCGCACGAGAGTTTATTCTGCATACCATTATATCAAATTACGACCCGAGCGCGACGGTGCTCATATCCACGCATCTGATTGCCGATGTAGAGCAGGTGCTTGACGAATTCGTATTCATCAGAAGCGGTGAAGCGATCATGCACGATACCGTGGACGGCGCAAGAGAAAAACACGGCATGACGATAGATGCTCTTTTCAGGGAGGTGTTCAAATGTTAGGCAAGCTTTTAAAGCATGAATTCAGAGCGACAAGACGCACTATGTTTGCGATCCTGCTCGGTTCGCTCGCCGCTTCCGCCGCAGGTTTCGGTCTGATCATTCTCTGCCTGCATCCGAGCCTTCTGCCCGCAATCGAGGGCGAAGTTTTAGGGGTGCTCAGAACGGTCGCTTATATTCCGCTTACATTGATAATCATCGCTTCATATATCTTCGGCTTTGCAAGCCTCATGATCGTGCTTATCTTCATATTGATAAGGTACTATAAAAACTTTTTCTCCGACGAAGGATATCTTACCTTTACGCTTCCCGTTACTCCTCACGAGCTTCTTTGGTCAAAGATCATTTCCGCTATGGTATGGATGTTCGGCGCTCTTGTCACGACGTGTCTGGCATTTGCATCGCTTTTCGGCTCGATTTGTTTGGTTGCGGTGGCATCAGAGGGTGTCGATGTCAATATGATGATCCCCTCTCTTGAGGAGATCCTGCGACAGGCGTTTGGAGAATTTCTGACAGTGTATTTCGACTCTGCCGAAGCATGGTTTGCAATACTGCGTATGGCTCTGACGGCGGTTCTTCTCGGCATAGTTCAGCTGATACTCTATTATTTTGCCATAACACTTGGCGCCATGGTAAGCAAGAAGCACAAGGTCTGGGCTTCCATAGGCATGTATATCGCGATCAATGCGGGAATCAGCACATTCAATGGGATTCTCTCCTTTATAACGGTCGGTATCGTGAGTATCGTTTCAAAGGGCGATGTATCGGCATTTTCCGCAGCGGTGGCAGGATATGTTCAGGATGTCGCGATGCTGATAGTAGGTATTATCGTATACTTCATAACGGTCAGAATTCTGCAAAAGAAAGTAAATCTCGAATAAAGAGCAATAACAAAAACAAATCTCCGCGAATATACTGTGAAAAAAGTATATTTGCGGAGGTTTTTTCATGGCGATAAAAATTTTCATAGACCAAGGGCACAATCCCGAAAATCCGAATGCGGGAGCGGAGGGAAACGGCTACAGGGAGCAGGATCTTGTTTATACGATCGGAGAGGAATTGAATACGCTTTTAAACAGAAATCCGAATTTCGAGGCGAGACTCTCGCGCAATTCGCCCGATGAAATACTCGGCACGAGCACCGCCTCCTCGCTTCGGGAGAGGGTGAGCGCGGCGAACGAATGGGGAGCGGATTATTTCATCAGTCTGCATGCAAATGCCTCCGAGATACCGACGGCGTCGGGAAGCGAGGCTTTTGTATACAGCAGCACGTCTCCTGCGTTTCCTTTCGCGGAAAATATACTCATCGGTCTGCATGATGCGACGGGACTGCCGAACCGCGGAGTCTCCCTGCGCCCGACGCTCTATGTCCTGCGCGCGACAGCCATGCCGGCAACGCTGCTGGAGCTCGGCTTCATAACGAATGCGGGCGATGCCGCTCTCATGGCAAATAATCCCGGGCTTTTTGCACGAGGGATCTATAACGGGATCCTTGCGTATTTCGGACTTTCGTGAATCAGAGCGCCGCAGAAAAACAAAAAATGCCGGGGAAGCTGGTTCCTCGGCATTTTCATTTGCAAAGAGACTGTCCTTATACGATGATCGGAAGGACCATGGGCTTGCGCTTCGTCTGCGAATAGATATATTTTCCCAGGTCGTCTCTTACCTTGTTCTTTATGGAGTTATAATCGCGGTGATTTGTCGTGAGACACTCGCGCACGGCATCCTCGGCGATCTCCTTGAGGCGGTCGAGCAATTCCTCCGATTCCTTGACGTAGACAAATCCGCGGGAAACGACCTCGGGATGCGCGGCAAGGTCATCATTTTCCATATCGAGAGGAATACATATGACGATTATTCCGTCCTGTGAGAGAAGCTTTCTGTCGCGCAGAACGATATTTCCGACATCGCCGACGCCGGAGCCGTCTATCATGACGATGCCCGCAGGGACAGTACCGTTGAATTTTGCGCCGTCGGTGCCGATCTCCAGTACCCTTCCTATTTCGGAAACGAAAATATGATCCGGCGTCATACCCATATATTCGGCAAGCTCCTTGTGCTGATAGAGATGACGAGCCTCGCCGTGTATCGGCATGAAATATTTCGGCTTTGTCAGCGCATGCATGATCTTGATTTCTTCTTGGCAGGCGTGACCGGAAACGTGGACCTCGGCAACGGAATCCGAGAGCACGCGGACACCCTTGCGATAAAGCTCGTTTATGATATTGCCCACGAGCTTTTCATTGCCCGGGATAGCCGTCGCACTGATGATGACGACGTCATGCGGGCCGAGGTCGACCTTGTCATGCATATTGTAAGCCATGCGATAGAGTGCCGACATCGGTTCGCCTTGACTGCCCGTGGAAACGACGGTCATTTTTTCCGGCGGATAATTCTTTATCGTCGAGATATCGACGAGCACACCGGCAGGCACGTTCATATAGCCGAGCTTGATAGCCGCGCCGATGACATAGAGCATGCTTCTGCCCGTTATCGCCACCTTTCTGCCATAGCGCGCCGCGATATCGATGATCTGCTGGACACGGTGTACATTCGAGGAGAATGTGGATATGACGATCCTTTTATCCTTATATTCATCAAAGAAACGGATGAGCGAATGTCCGACCTTCTTTTCCGAGGGAGTAAAGCCGGGGCGCTCCACATTTGTTGATTCGCACATGAGAAGCGTAACGCCCTCGCGCCCGATCTCTCCGAGACGTGTCAGATCAGTCATTTCTCCGTCTATCGGCGTGGTGTCTATTTTGAAGTCGCCCGAGTGTACGATGATGCCCACGGGTGTTCTGATGGCGAGGCAGACCGCATCGGCGATGGAATGGTTGACTCTGATGAATTCCACCTCAAAAACGCCGAGATTTATTTTTTCACCCGCATTGACGCAGTTGAGCTGCGGTATGAAATCGAGTGAATGCTCCTGCAGCTTCCGCTCGAGTATGCCGAGCGTCAGACGCGTACCGTAAACGGGAACGTTTATCTTCTGGAGCAGATAAGGCACGGCGCCGACATGATCCTCATGACCGTGCGTGATGACGACGCCCTTGATTTTTTCCTTATTGTTTACGAGATAGGTGAAATCCGGCACGACGAGGTCTACGCCGAGCATATCATCGTCGGGAAAGCCTATACCGCAATCCACGATCAGAATATTGTCGCTGTATTCGAGCACCGTTATGTTCTTGCCGATCTCGCCGAGACCGCCGAGCGGGATGACACGCAGCTTTTTCAGCTTGCCCTTCGGTGCATTTCTGCGCTCTGTATTTCTCTGACCGAGATTGACGGGGACAGATACGGCGGGAGCCATGGCGGCAGTTATGAAGTCGGCAGAGGATTTTGACGCCTTTTTTGCGGCGGACGCCTGCGGTACCGGCGTCTCCTTCGGAGCGGAGGTGTCGTTTTTGAGCTTCTGATCCTGATTTTTCTGCTTTTTCTTTTTCGGCGTCTTTTGCGCCTTGTCGGAGACGGGAGCTTCCGCTTTTTGCTCCGAATATGCTTTGTCCGCCTTATCCGACCGCTGTGCTTTCTGCTTTTTCTTTGGTGCCTTCTGTGCTGCGTCTGAGCTTTCCTCCGTCCTTGGGGGAAGCTTTATATCGGGAGTAAGCGCATCTGCCGATATGGGCGATTTTGCGCGATGTGATGTAACGGAGTTTATGATCTTGTCTATGGCGTCTGAGCCCGCGGCACCTGTTTTGCCGCGGTTTTTATTATAAGGCATGTGATCCTTCCTTTCTTTCAAAAATAATATCTGTATACCGAAGATCCCGGCTGCCGCCGCAAAAAAAGACGCGACGCCGACGGGAAAGTGTTTGGCTTCTCCGCTTTTTTTCTTGCGGCAATATGCATTTTCTCGCGGCCATGCGCAAAACATGCCGCAAAAAGCGCAAGGGAAAAGACCGTGCGAAAACCGCGCGGAGAAAAAATAATCTGATTACAATATGTAGGCGGGCATATGGTATATGCCGCAAAAAGCGGATGTCCCGCCTGCCTTTCCGCCTCTCTGCCCCGATACGCAGTCTGCGGAAAAGCCGAAAATATTTTTGGTGCCTCGGCACCGCGCAAGCTTCCGCCCCGACACGCGGAAATTCACGGAAATATATATACAATCAAATTACTTGCAAGTGAATATACCGCGCTCTGTGCAAAGTCCGAAGGCAGACAAGCCGCAGGGCGGCGGTTCATAAATGGAAAATGACGGCTTAAATCCGTATCTCAAGCTCAATTTTACCATAGATTTATGAACATATCAATATTTTTCGAAAAATTTTATTTTATTTTTTCGTTTTCAAGCGTTGTTTCACGTATGCCGTTTTTTGTATATTCCATGGTGAGATTTGCTCCGTCCTCCGTCTGTGCCTCTGCGCGAAGCATCAGCTCATGCTCACCTGCCGCACGGATATATGCCGTACCGCTGTCATATACGAGGAGGACGGCACCGTTTTTTCTCTGCGCTCCGTGCTCGCAGAGAGAGGAGATGATCTCTGCCGAGCTTGCCTCTTTGCAGTTGTACTTTTCTTCGATGACGGCAAAATCTGCTTCCGAGCGAAGCCCCGGGAAGTTCATTTTTGCATCGGCAAGCGAGAGATAGGAGAGCGCGAGAAGCATATCGTCCTGCCATATCTGCCCCGCGGCACGCATGCGGTCGTTTTCGTCATCCTTTTCCGCGTGCAGAAAGTCGGCATATGTCTGCGCATGGGCGCCGAGCTTATCTGCCATGGCAAAGAGTGAGCGCGGAGCGTCATAGGGCAGGAAGATCTCTCTCTCTCCATTTTCGATATCGTTTTGCATGAGTGCCGCTATGGCATGCCATCTGTCAATGAGCGCATACGCGCCGTCGGGCATGGCATAGGCTATCTCGAAGCCCATATCGTCATCGATATCAATGAAAACACGCCCGCGGACGATCTCGTTTTTGATCCCGAAGCCGACGCTTGCTCCCAGCCTGTCTGCCGCCATGGCAAAAAACCGCATGGCAGGCGTTTCGGGAACGGTCAGCTTCATTTTTTCAAGAGGCTTACAGCTTGCCGAGAGGAAAGCTGCGTATTTATCGCGGTAGTCCGCCGTAAGATAGGAGCCTATGGCGATGCCGAAATCGGCAGAAGCCATTTCCCGCATGACGGCGCGCGAATTTTTCATGCCGAGAAGCGTTCCGAATTTGTCGCAGACATATATTTTACAGAAGCCGTCTTTGAGATGCTTTGCATAAACGCCGAAATCAAAGCCGCCGGACGATGCGGCAAAGCAGAGAAGCGATAGAAAGCCCTCTCCGGAATCCGTGACGGTGGTTCCCGCCGCCTGAGCGCCTCCCATGATAAAGCGATAGGCGAGCCGCGCCTGTGCGCTTCCGTCATTCATGAAAACGCCGCGGTCGCCGAAGCATTTTCCGAGTGCCGCCCCATATGCCGTGCAGAAACGCGGATTCAGCTCCGCATGAATATTGCCCATGATGCCGGATTCCGAGAAGGTATTGTCATTTCCGGCAGAAAAGATTTTTTCATCCATTATTATATTCTCCTTGCCCAGTGCGCTTGCGCGCGGTAATTTGGTTTTCGGCGGAACGACGGTTCCTTCCTTGATAACGGTATTGGCACCGATCACGCAGCCGCGTCCGATCTTCGCTCCCGCTCCGATAAAAACGCCCTCGCAGATGATGGCATAGCAGACAGAGGCACCCGCTTCTGCCGTGACGCCGTCCATGAGGATTGCCTTGTCTATTTTGCATCGCTCTCCGATAAGGCAACCTGAGCCGATGACCGTGCCGTCCGTGATGGCGGCGCTGTCGGCTATGTGCGTGTTTTCACCGATGTAGTAAGCCGAGCCGTCGATGCCGCCTATCTTGCCGCAGAGCGCATCTCTGTTGCAGGCATAATATTTGTCGAGCCTTCCGATATCGCACCAGTAACCCTTTGCCTCATAGGCATAGATCTCGCCCAAAAGCCGCGGAAAGACATCGCGCGAAAAATCCGTTGCCACGCCCGGCTTTATCAATGAAATAATGCTCTTGTCGAGAATATAGATTCCCGTATTTATCTTGTTATCGGTCACATAGCGCCATGCCGGCTTTTCGGTAAATTGCGTGATCTTGCCGTTCTTATCGCAGCTTACACAGCCGAATTCCGTGGGTGCCGTGCTCCTCGTGACGAGCAGGGTGGCACGCGCTTTTCTTGCAAGATGGAAATCCATCGCCGCCGACAGATTGAAGTCACAAACGCCATCGCCGCTCATGACGATGAACGTATCGTCCAACTCATCTGCAATGGCGGGAAGCGCGCCCGCCGTTCCGAGAGGCTCATCTTCACGGAAAAGCCTGAGTGAAACACCTTCTCCGCCGTGCGCAAGGAAATATCTTTCCATATCGTCCGCCATATAACCGAGAGTTACCAATGCATTTGTGATACCGTGCCTGCGAAGAAGCGAAAGCGTCCTCGCTATAGCCGGTTTTCCCATGATGGGAACAAGCGGCTTCGGCATGCCCGCCGTGATCGGGGAAAGCCGCGTACCGGCACCTCCCGCGAGAATCACCGCTTTTATCATATTCATGAAATCATCCTCCTTTTTCTCCCGATAGTATATTTTTCCTCGGGCAGGGGATTTTTTATTCATGTAAGACAAAAAGAAAAATCGCTGTTTTCACAGCGATCTCGGTCTGACGGAAAAGTATGTGGATGTTCCTTGAAAAAGTACCTTGTGTTTCATGTCCTTTTGTGTGACCAAAAGTACGATAAATACAGAGCAGTTATTTCAACACGCTGAAAGCTCTTTTTTACAGCGACTTGAATTCGTTTATTTTCAGTGCAAGATTTTCTTTGTTGCAGGAAGAATTGAGAAATCCCGAGCTTCCGATGACGAACATGTCCGCACCTGCCGCTTTGAGTCGTATCAGATTGGGAGCGCTGACGTTTCCGTCTATTTCGAGCGGCATTTCGGGATAGCCCGCGGAAATAAAGAGCTGCCTTGTTCGCGCCACCTTGTCTATCATGGGCTCTATCAGCTTCTGTCCCGCAAAGCCGGGGTTGATCGTCATTACAAGGATCCCTTCCGCGAGAGGAAGCACCTCTTCTATTGTGGAGAGCGGTGTCGCGGGATTAATAGCAACATAAGGGAGTCCGCCCGCATCGCGTATTCTGTCCATGGCACGACAGAGATGATTTGTGCTTTCCGCATGGACGGAAACGATATCTCCCTCTTTGATCGGAAACCATTTTATCTTGTCCTCCGGTCTGTCTATCATCAGATGGATATCGAGCGGGAGAGGGGTTATTTCGTGAAGATAACGGCAGTAATCCGTACCGAGCGTGAAATTCGGGACGAAAGAGCCGTCCATAATAT
The DNA here is from genome assembly GCA_900551005.1 of uncultured Ruminococcus sp. Lineage (GTDB taxonomy): Bacteria > Bacillota > Clostridia > Oscillospirales > CAG-272 > Apopatosoma. Next base: position 11,304 of record URUL01000048.1, read on the forward strand.
CGATATGAAGACCGGCGATGCCGTTTTCTTCGAAAATTCTGCAATATGCGCGTGTGTCGTCCGGATTTACACACATCATGGAAGGGTAAAGCCTGTTCATCTTTTTCTCCTGTAGTTTTTCTCTTTGATTGCAGTTACGGCGCGGAAATACATGCCGACGAGAGTATCCATAAGGAATATGGCAAGCGCTATGGCACCCGCTATGGCCAATGTCTGTGAAAGAGCTTCGCTTGCACTGGCATCATGCAGGATGAGCATATGCGCCGTGCGGTAGATCATAAATCCGGGCACGAGAGGCAGAATCCCTCCGAGCAGAAACGAGGTCACGGGAGCCTTCAGCACTCTTGCGAGGATCTGTGCCATGAGGTCGACCGCAAGGATCGGCAGAAAGTTGGACCAGAAAACGCCTGCATCGGTATAGAGATTAAGCGCAACATAGATCGCCCAGCAAAGCATGGCGTTTGCCGAGCATGGAATGATATGCTTCTTCGGTATTTCGAAGATGATGCTGAAGCCCATCATGGAAATGAATACGAAAATGCACTGCACAAAATTCAGTTCGCCCGCAGCGAAATTGATCTCCGCGGTCAGATTCAGCTTGGCACCGAAAAAAATGCCAGCACCGACGCCCACGGCGATGGAAGCTGCGGCAAGGCATGCTTCTATGGCACGCGATGCGGCGGAAAGATAGTCTCCGCACAGCACATCGCGAATAGCATTTGTTATGGCGACTCCCGGGACAAGCGGCATAATACAGCCGGATATTACGGCCGAGGTAAGTACAGCGCCGATCTGCGGCAGATAATTTTTAAAGACGAAAGCGATCGCTATCGCAACTATCGTAACGGTGAGCGCACAGAGTGTATCGGCGATGATATCCTTACCGATAAGCGAGCGCAGAAAATAATTTGCAAGCGCGAGGAAAAGACCACATACGAGGCCTGCACAGAAATCGAGCATACCGCCGCCGAAGGCGACAGCCATACCCGCACAGGCAAACATTGTACCGACTATCTTCAGCCCCTTGGGATAGAGGATCTCTTTTGAAATGGCGGCGAGGCGCTTTTCCGCCTCCTCAAGCTGTATTTTTGCCGAGCAAAAATCGCGGGAGATCTCATTTGCTTCGGAGACTTTTCTCATGTTTTTTCCGCCGTCAAGCGTTCTTTTCGTCATGGAAATGGAGCAGACCTTCGGCTCGGAAAGCGTTATCATAACGCCCGTCGGCAAAACGAAGGCGGAATAGACGGAAAAGCCTGCCGTGGCAAGGATGCGTGTCATCGTATCCTCCACGCGGTGTGTTTCCGCACCGCTTCGGAGCATCAATTCTCCTATATCAATTGCAAATTCCGCCAAACGGCGGTAGTATTCGGTATCAATATTTTCCATAGCATCTCCGAAAGACAATTTTTATGATTGACAGGGCGTCAGATTCATTCCCGTATTTTATACTTTTTCAGCCGTTAAGCCGAAGCCCTTGCAAAGGCAAGGCTATCTGCGTTTATTATACCAAGAAGCAAAAATGCTTGCTTGCAAAGGCATTTTTGCGAAGCCGTCAATTACGCAGCCGCGCGATGCGCGGGAAGGGCAACGCCCGGAGACTTGCAAAGGCAAGGCTATCTGCGTTTATTATACCACAAATTTTCGAAATGTCCATACACTTTTGAATCCAACGTAAAAATTTTCTTTTTTTAACTTTTTGGTCTCACATTATTGACAAACGTACAATAAAATTATAAAATATATACGGAAATATTTATTTCCAAAAAAATAAATCAAGGAGAAAGCAAATGAAAAAAATCATTTCCTTGCTTATTGCTATGGCAATGGTTCTCGGCATAGTTGCGCTTACCGCCTGCGGCGATAAAGAAACATCTACTACGCCCTCAACGGAATCCGCCTCAACAACAAGCTCAGGCAAATCAGAAAGTACAACGTCATCTTCGAAAGCAACCGAAGGCACAACATCATCTTCCGCTACAGTTGAGAGCACTACTGCTTCTTCCGACGAGAGCACGACAGCCTCTTCCAGCGAAACAACACTCTCCGGCAAAGAAAAGCATCCTGATTTCATGGATGTAAACTTCGGCGGCAGATCGTTTAATTTCATTGTTGCTCAGGGCACACAGCAGGACTGGGATATATACGAAATCACAGCCGAAGCTACGGGCAATGACAACATTGTCACGGAAGCGATTATCGAAAGAAACAGCATAGTCGAAAGCCTCTACAACTGCAAAATCACAAGCACAGGCTCGGCAACGCCCGAGGCTGTATGCGGTGCAGAGATTCAGACAGGCACCTCGCAGTATGACTTCTGCATGCCCATGTCATGGAATGCAAAAGCAAATCGTTGCTTCTATAACATAGCAAGCATGGATATTGACCTCACTCACAGCTGGTGGGATCAGAACTTTATCGACGGTTTCGGCATGACCATCGACGGCACAAAGAGACTTTATACTCTCTCCGGCAATTTCAATCTGCTCAATTATGACGCCACATGGGCGCTCTTCTTCAATAAGGATGTCTATGACAAGGTTATCGCCAGCGGCAAATCAAATATCGATATCTATGATGAGGCAAGAAAAGGCACATGGACAGTCGACAAGATGATTATCCTCATGGATGCCGCAAAGAGCGACACAAACGGTGACTCCAAAATGTCTTTTGCCGACGGAGATGTTTTCGGTTGTGTTACCATCGCAAACTATCTCATGGCTACGGCTCTCTGGAAAGGCATGGGCGTAAGTACCGTTATCAAGGATGAAAATGATCTGCCGGTTTCCGTAAATTCCGAAAACAGCGACGCAAAATACATGTCTGACGTTATTGACAAGGCTATATCCCTCTGGCACAATGACGGCTTCACGGCTCTCAACCAGACAGATACACAGACTGCTCTCTCCAATGGTCAGGCACTCTTCGTTTCCGAATGCCTTGCTCTCGCAAAGCGTGTAACGGACGAGGCTGCAAGATACTCCATCGTTCCCTTCCCGAAATATGACGAATCACAGGACAGCTATCATCAGTATGTATGCACGGTAGCTTACGGTCTCAAGGTTTCAGTCGCCGCAAAGAACCTCAAGGAAGCCGCAGACTTCCTCGAAGTATTCGGTTATCACTCTAAGATGATTCTCTATCCGCAGTATATCAACTACTTCAAGACGCAGTGCTTCTGCGAGGATGAGGCAGGCGAAATGCTCGAAATTGTTCTCGAAACCCGAGAATTCGACCTCGGCATATTCGGTCAGTACGGTCTCTCCGGCAAGCTTGATTCTTATATCCAGTCCGGCAAAAATATGCTTTCCAAGGCACTTGCAAGCACCTCCAGAACACAGACCTCCGCTATAGAAGCATATATAGTAAGCCTCAAGAATCTCGAGCACTGATTTCAAAGCAATATCCGTTTTTCATAGAATCTCTTTTTCAAATATATGAGGACGCGAAAGCATCCTCATATATTTTTACAAAATTCCGTCACCGAATTATGCTCCGATGCCGTATATCCGCATTTCAGGAAGCAATTTTCGGCTGCCGTATTGTCTTTATCCGCAGAAGTTGCGATAAAATCAAAGCCGTTTTCTTTTGCATACCTCTCCGCAAAATGCAAAGCGAAAGTTGCCGCGCCGCATCGCTGAAGCTCTTTTTTTACAAAAAGCATGGATATGTGTGCTTTCCTTTCGCCCGCCGCCCGCACTCACTTGCCACGCGCTGCTCCCTGCGACTCAGTCGCGTATGCAGAAGGAGTTCAAAAGAGGAATGCCTTCCTCTTTTTGTCCTTTTCGTACTTTTCGGACAGGCGAAAAGTACATGGTGCTTCATGTACTTTTGCATGACCAAAAGTACCAAAAGTCATCTAAGGGGTTCCCTCTTAGAAATCTTCCTGTCATTTCCCACCTGCCAAAGCGCGAACAATACATACCCTCCTGTGCGAACATATCGAGTAAACCGTCCGACCGCAGGCAAAGGCAAAAGTGCAGGC
>URUL01000049.1 GCA_900551005.1 uncultured Ruminococcus sp.
TTTCTTTTTTTTTTGTTTTATGTTGGTTTTGTTTTTTGTGTTTTTGATTTTTTTTTTTTTTTTTTTTTTTGTTTTTGTTGTTTTTTTTTTTTTTGGGTATATGCTTCGGAATACAATATCGTAGTAGGTAAAATTATTTCCGTGCGTGTCTTTGATGTTCTGCTCCTAACCGGAGACATACTCCATATCAACATCGAAAACCCTGCCGCACCTCTCGCACCTCACATGGCAGTGGTCGTGCAGGAGATGGTCAAAGCAGTCAGCACCTCCGGGTATCTCCATTTTGCGTATCTCGCCCTTCTCGGAAAGCAGATTGAGATTGCGATATACGGTGGTACGGCTGATGTGGGGGTGCGTTTTGATTATCTCATGGTATATCTCGTCAACAGTGGCGTGGCAACGCAGTTTGTTTACAGCTTCCAAAACCAAAGCGCGCTGGATCGTGTTACGATTCATATCTTTCATCCTTAATGCATTTCCGTTCTTATTGATATTATATACTAATAAATATATTTTGTCAATACTTTTTTAAAATATTTTAGTATAAGAATGTGTTTGGTGTGAAAAAGTTTAATCTGTCCGGTCTGACGTAATTATATAGCGATTTAACTCCCTGATTTTACCGAGAGTCATGATCGCCGGCAAAGTCGGTGGCTTGCTCAGCCCTGTAAGGGCATGTTATCGTGAAGCGGGAAGCCCGCCGAAATTTCCGGCATTGCAAATTTACCCCACAGCCGCAAATGCGGCGGGATGCGTCAGCCTCCCTTGTGTAAAGGGAGGCTACATGGCGTATGTCGTGACAAAAGGATTGTCAACGACGATCTCTCAAGCCATTCTCAGGCGTCTGCGGCGGGATCACGGAGCGGCAACAGCCTCTATGAAACATCCCACTAAGCGGGTGATCGTCGGAAGCCAATAACAAATGGCATCGCACGGTATGCGATGCCATTTTGTTTTTATCAGTGAATATCTTTCTTTGTATATTTCCAATAGGCTGCGGTTATCCCGACGGCACACAATATCATGCCGACTGTCACCATGATCTCGTCAAGGCTTCCGTTTGATACGATATCCGCTCCTTCACAATATCCGAACGGAGTGATGTACTTTAAAAATTCTGCGACATCGGCGATATTGGCAATCAGATTCAGAAAATACATCATCACGGCAATCCCCAATCCGACTCCCACGCTGCCTTTTCTGAGAAAAGCCGAGATACCGAAGCAGATTCCTGCAAGCTCGATCTGGAGCAGATAATACGCAAGGTGCATCAGCGAGAGCTCCTTCCAAGGAACCTCCTCCCCGATAGCGGCAATGGAACCGACGGAAAGAGCATATATGATTACATTCATAGCCGTGATCTGAATAAGCACGGCTATCAGCTTTTCTGTAATGATTCTGATGCGGCTGACAGGATGAGTCAGCAGAAATTCCGCCGTCCTGTCCTTTTCCTCTTTGCTGAGAATGCCGACGGCACAAATGGCCGCATAAAATGCACCGCCGAGTCCCAGTATATTGCCGCACTCAACGGCATAAAAACCGATAAGCGTGCCGAAGTTCAAGCGATCCATCCCGAAAGCCTCGGTAAAAGAACCCATAGAGGCGAATATGTCGTTGATACCGTTCATCTGTCCCTTCATTTCGGGAAAGAGAAAAATGCAGGTTGCAAGGAGAAAGCCTATGGAAGCCGCCCATATCAAAAATGAAGTTTTTCCACGTCTGAGTTCATGTTTTACCAGCGTCATACCGTCTCACCGTCCTTTTCATAGTAATGCAGAAACACTTCCTCAAGGTCGGGCTCTGTAACCGTAAGGTCGCTCACCTGTCCCGATGACAACGTGCGAAGTAAGTGATTCATATCTCCGCTGTAAAGAAAGCTGATCGAATCTCCCGTATCCTTTCTGTCTCTGACACCGATGAGATGCTCAAGATCAACAGCACCGTGAACCGTGACGCGTTTTGCACTTGTCTTGGAAAGCACTTCCACACTGTCGCAGGCAATGATCTTCCCGTCACGTATGATCGCTGCACGAGTGCAATTCCGCTGTATCTCGGACAGAACATGGCTGGAAAGAAAGACGGTCGTGCCTTCCCTGTTTCGCTCCTTCAGGATCTCAAAGAATTCTCTCTGCATGAGAGGATCCAGCCCTCCTGTCGGTTCGTCAAGGATCAGCAGATCGGGATTGCTTTGAAGGGCACAGACAATGGCAACCTTCTTTCGGTTTCCGAAGGACAGATCATCGGCTCTGCGAGAGGTATCGAGCTGCAGGCGATCACAGAGCTTTTCGGCTTCCGGCGTGCAGTCCTTTTTTCTGAGATCGGCAGACAGCTTCAATATATCTTTCACCTTCATGCCTTGATAAAAAATTGACTCCGATGGGAGATATCCGATATCCTGCAAAATCGATTCCTTCTCTTTTATGATATCTTTCCCGAAAATTTCAGCCCTGCCGGATGTCGGAGTAATAAGCCCGAGTAAGGTGCGTATAGTCGTTGATTTTCCGGCACCATTCGGACCGATAAAGCCGAAAAATTCTCCCTTTTCCACCACCAGATCAAGATCCACGATGCCTCTCGCTTTGCCGTAGAATTTTGTGAGCTTTGTCGTTTTGATCATATCCATATTCCGTTACTCCTTCCGAAGATATACACTTTTCCAAAAATCCATCAGACTGGTAAAGCCTTTTTCCATTTGTTTCATGTCCAAATTGCCACGCCGGACCATTTCCCAAAGATACCCTTCTGATGCCCAATACATTTCACGGTACATCATCTGAATATCCAAGCCGGGGATAAACTGTTCCGTGTCCATATTCAGTCGTGTTTTATCCGCCTTCATATTGAAATATTTGTGATAGCTCGCCTGAACTGCGGCGGAAATATCGGCATCATTTTCGTAAAACGCTTTTATTGTAAAGCTCGCCATATCAGGGTACAGTCGGATGATTTCCATCTTTGCCCTCATCCCCCGTTCCATACTCTCAAAAAGGTTTTTCTGTTCATAGCAGTTGTACTTTGTCAGATAATCAATGGTAGTTTCAGCGCATTTGTCCCACAAAAACATATACAGCTCTTTTTTGTTCCGAAAGTAATGAAAAAGTAAGGATTTACTGATGCCTGCCGAATCAGCGATCTCACTCATAGGGCTGTTTTTATAGGAATTTTGCGAAAATACCCGATAGCCTGCGTTGATGATAGCCTGCTGCTTTTCATCAGGCAAAGAAAAGAATCTTTCGTTCATAATGTCGCCTCCGTTAACCGATTCGGTCAATTCCATTATAGCTCCGTTGACCGATTTTGAGAAGACCTTTTTGATAAAATATCTGAAAATAGCAGCTGAAACGCCGATCCGTCTGTTATTTTCGCAGCAATCAGCATTTCGCAGTACCCGCGGCGATAATAGCACGCTTTCATTTCATGTATAGCGGCATGTCCTCATCGCGGAGAAAAGAACGCGTGATGTAGATAGAGCCATGAGGAGAAAAAGACTTTATTTTTTCTTTGCCGATTTTTCACGCCTACTTGCCATACACTGCTCCTTGCTTCTCCGTCGCGTATGTGGAAGGAGTTCAAAAGAGGAATGCCTTTCTCTTTTTGTGCTTTTCATACTTTTCGGGCAAGCGAAAAGTACTCTGTTTTATTGTTATTTTTCATATAAATTCTACCGTCTCAGTGGTTTCTTTTCTGTACGATCTTCCTCATAAGCAGCCTGACCAATAACAAAGTTTGCATAACCGGTGGCGAGGGTTTTATCTCTTCGTCATAATATTTGAAGATAGATTTCAACTCATCAATACTCACCGAATTTTCATCAAAGTCCTCCATCTTTAAAGACTGCTTGATATAGGCTTCTGCCGGGGCATAAAAAACACCACCGGCATTGCCGCCGGTGTCCGTACATACATAATTTGGTTGAAAAAACGACAGGTTTTATCAATCGTTCTTTTTACACGCATTCGTTTTCTTCACTAATTGTGCCTCTTAAAAAAGGCAAATAAAAAAGGCAACATCACCTGAATTTAAGCAAAATATGCCTAAAACAAGTAAAACAGCCATAAAAATGAAAAAAGGACTGATATTTTTGGTATCAATCCTATTGTTTTATAATGGAGCGGATTACGGGGCTCGAACCCGCCACCTCGACCTTGGCAAGGTCGCGCTCTACCAAATGAGCTAAATCCGCACGTTCTTTTCAGCATAATGAGTATATCACAAGAGCTCCGAATTGTCAATGTTTTTTGAAAAATTTTTCAGAATGTGAGGGCAGGAGGTGAAAATTTCCCCCCCTGCCCGACCAAAATCATATTCTTTTCCCGAGGATATCGCGGTATTTTCGGTAAAATTCCTCATAGTAATCACCGTCTATGGCATCGCGTATCTTCGCCATAAGCTCATTGTAAAAATAGAGGTTATGCAGAACGCACAGACGCATTCCGAGCATTTCTCCCGCACGGAGCAAATGACGAATATATGCTTTCGAATAATTTCGACATGCCGGGCATCCGCAATCAGGATCTATCGGGGTAGGATCGCGCATGTATTTCTGATTGTTGACGTTGACCGTGCCCTTCCATGTGAAAATGGTACCGTGGCGCGCATTTCTGCTCGGCATGACACAGTCGAAGAAATCCACACCGCGCCATACCGCCTCAAGTATATTGATCGGAGTGCCGACGCCCATGAGATAGCGCGGCTTGTTTTCGGGCATATACGGCTCAACCGCCTCTATGATGCGGTACATCTCCTCGGCACTTTCGCCTACGGCAAGTCCGCCTATCGCATAGCCGTCGAGATCGAGAGAGGCGATATCTTTCATATGTCCTATGCGGATATCGTCATATGTTCCGCCCTGATTTATGCCGAAAAGCATCTGATGTTTATTTATCGTCTCGGGAAGCGAATTAAGACGAGCCATCTCATTTTTACAGCGCTCCAGCCAGCGTGTCGTTCGCTCAACACTCTTCATGACATAATCCCGCGGGGAAGGATTTTCGACACATTCATCAAAAGCCATCGCCACGGTAGAGGCGATATTCGACTGGATCTGCATGCTCTCCTCAGGGCCCATAAATATCTTATGCCCGTCGATATGACAATTGAAATAGACGCCCTCTTCTTTTATCTTGCGAAGCCCCGCGAGAGAAAATACCTGAAAGCCTCCGCTGTCCGTGAGCACAGGTCTGTCCCAATTGAAAAACTTATGGATACCGCCCATATCGCGTATGACATTATCGCCCGGGCGCACATGCAGATGATACGTATTCGACAGCTCTATCTGACAGCCTATCTCCTTCAGATCCATCGTGGAAATACCGCCTTTTATGACGGCACATGTACCGACATTCATGAAAACAGGCGTTTCCACCATGCCGTGAACGGTTTCAAATCTGCCGCGGCGGGCTTTTTTATCTTTCTTTATAAGGGTGAACATTTTTTATATACCTCAAAAAATCAAGTTCTGCCGAAGCGCCTGTCCATCTCGCCCTTTGTAAGCTCAAAAGCGACAGGTCTGCCGTGCGGACAATATTTTATGCAATCATACCGGAGCAGATTTTCACAGATCCATCTTATATGCACATCATCATAGTGTCTGCCCGCTTTTATCGCGGATTTGCACGACGTCTGATATAGTGCGCGCTCAAAAACGGTGCGCTTTTTTGTCTCAAGCGCCACCGGATCTTCCGCCGCCGCGGATACGAGAATCTGCAGCAGCTCTTTGGCATCCGCGATGCTCATATCCTGCGGGACGGCGCGAATCACCATATTTCTCCCGTTCATCTCAAAGAGAAAACCTACCGCACTGATTTCACTGTCGAAATTGATCGCGGCATCAAACTCTTGTGTGGAAAGCATCAGCGTCTCGGGCACGAGAAGCGGTTGCATATACGGCGCGGAAAGACTCATATTCGCCCGCATTTTTTCAAAATTTATCCGCTCATGCGCCGCGTGCTTATCGATTATCATCATCTTGCCCTCGGTCTCCATGATAATATAGCTTTCAAAAACCTCGCCGACAATGCGATATTCCGGCAGTTCGCGCGCAGTATGATCGCCTATTCTCGCATCGGTATCATGATAGAAGCCCTCGTTCGGTCTGTTTCCCTTTACGCCCGACGAAGTGACTGCTTCCCTTTCGGTCTTAAGCAACGCTTCGACGCCGTTTCCGGATAAGCCTGTCGGAGCGCTCACTTTCGCCGCCGACTTATCCGCATATGAAAATGTGCTCGCCGCATGCAAAGGTTTTTCGTGCGGAGCTTCGGCATAGACGCGCTGTGGTATGAAAAGCGGTTTTATCTCGTTTGCGGCATAGCGTGAAGCCGCAGAGCCTGCCGCCATGCTGTCTTCCTCCGTATGCTCTGCCGCAGTGGGTTCCGCCGCAACATGCTCTGACACCGACTTTTCTTCCCTTTCGCCGTCTGCGGTACTCCCGTAATGTATACCGGGTATCGCCTCCTGCATGTGCTTCTTTTCATCTATCGGGGCAAAGCCGGAAACGATTTTCAGTTTTTCATCCGTCATCTCACGCGATTTCTTTATCAGGTCGAAGGCGGGACGGTTTATTTTCGCATCCAGAGCGCCGCGCACGGTATAGTAGACGGCATCGAAGATTTCCTTCTCATTGGAAAACTTCACCTCCAGCTTTGCGGGATGAACATTCACATCGACGGCAGAGGTGTGCATTTTCATGAAGAGCACGCAGGAAGGAAACTTTCCCTGCGGAATATACGAGCTGTATGCCGCCTCGAGAGCCGCCGTCATCGTCTTGCTTCTGACAGAACGCGCATTTATGAAGAAAAGTTGCATATTTCTGTTCCCGCGGACATTTTCCGGAGTGCTGATATAGCCGCTTATCTCTATCCCGCCGCTTCTCGCGCCTACCTCGGTCATGCGGGAAGCAAAGCCCTTGCCGAAAACGGAATATACGGCGTTTTTCAGACTGCCGTCGCCGGCGGTGGCAAAGCGCATCTCGCCATCGCAGATATAGCGAAAAGCTATCTCGGGATGCGAGAGCGCGATTTTCTCCATAATGGCGGAAACCGCGATTCCCTCTGAAACATCCGAACGCAGAAATTTCAGACGCGCAGGGGTTCGTGCAAAGAGATTTTCGCAGATCACCGTAGTGCCCTCGGGAAAGCCTCCCTCGGATACCTCGGTCACGCTTCCGTATTCGCAGTGAACGAGCGTGCCGCCCGTCTCACCGCGCAGATGTGTCATGATGCGCATATCGGTGACGGCAGAGATAGCCGCCATCGCCTCTCCGCGAAAGCCGAGTGTCGAAATAGACGAAAGGTCCTCTGCCGTATGTATTTTGCTCGTGGCATGGCGGCGCAGACACGCCACGGCATCGGAGCCGGACATGCCGCATCCGTCATCGGTGATGCGCATGAAAGAAACGCCTCCGCGTTTTATCTCGGCGATAATGCTTTTCGCACCCGCATCTATGGCATTTTCAGTAAGCTCCTTTATCACCGAGGCGGGGCGCTCCACGACCTCTCCTGCGGCGATAAGGTTTGCCACGCTCATATCGAGAACATTGATTATTCCCATTCGTTTATCCTTTCATCAGGGTATCATTTTTTTGAGTTCATAAACGAGATTCAGCGCTTCGAGCGGCGTCAGAGTATTGATATCGGTCGATGAAAGCTTGTCCGCTATCTCGCTCTGCGCCATACTTCCGAGCGAAAGCATGCCTATGTCCTCGTCCTCTTCTTTATGTCTTGCAGCTACAGTGGGCTCCGTGCCTGCATCAAGCGTGGCAAGTATCTCTTTTGCCCTCTTCACGACAGTCGAGGGAACGCCCGCCAGCTTTGCCACCTCGATACCGTAGCTGTCATCTGCCGCACCGCGTACTATCTTGCGCAGGAAAACGATATCATCATGCTTCTTCTTCGCCGCGATATTGTAGTTTACAACGCCCTCAAGCTCGTCCTCAAGCGTGGTCAGCTCATGATAATGCGTCGCAAAAAGGGTTTTCGCGCCTATTTTGCCGACAGTATATTCGGCTACGGCACGTGCGATGCTCATTCCGTCAAATGTGCTCGTGCCTCTGCCTATCTCATCGTAAATGATAAGGCTCTTCTTTGTGGCATTGGCAAGAATATATGCCACCTCGCTCATCTCCAGCATAAAGGTGGATTTTCCCATGGCGAGATCATCGGATGCACCTACGCGCGTGAATATTTTATCCACCACGCCGATGTGCGCCTCCTTCGCCGGTACAAACGAGCCTATCTGCGCCATGATGCATATGAGCGCCACCTGTCTCATATACGTGGATTTTCCTGCCATATTCGGTCCCGTGATCAGCGCGAAGCGGTTGTTTCTCGAGTCCAGCTCGGTATCATTCGGGATAAAGAGTGAATCCGGCGTCGTCTGCTCGACGACGGGATGGCGCCCGTCCTTGATATACAGCTTATCGCTGTAGTCGACCGTCGGCTTTACATATCCGTTTCTCTGCGCCGCTTCCGCAAGCGAAAGGAAAACATCCAGCTTTGAGAGCAGATAAGCCGCCTTCTGTATTCGGTGTACATTTTCAGCAAGCTTTAAGCGGATATCCGTAAAGAGCTGATATTCCAGTGCCGTCACTCTCTCGCCCGCTCCGAGTATCTGCGCCTCCATATCCTTCAGCTCTTCGGTGATGTATCTCTCGCAGTTTGCCAGCGTCTGCTTTCTGATATATCTTTCGGGGACACTCGAGACAAACGATTTCGATACCTCTATATAATAGCCGAAAACCCTATTGTAGCCGACCTTCAGCGTTCTTATGCCCGTGGCTTCCTTCTCTGTCGCCTCTATGCTGTCTATCAGTGTTTTGCTGCTCGTCATTACCGAACGCAGATAATCAACGTCGGCATTGTAGCCATCGCGTATGATGCCGCCCTCGCGGACCGAGAACGGCGGGTCTTCTTTGATTCCCGCTTCTATAATCGCACGCAGATCCTCCATCGGATCAAGCTCCGCATAGATTCCGGGGAGCTCTCCTGCAGAAAAGCCGGAAAGAATATCGCGTATCGGCGGTATTCTCTCAAGCGTCGCGGCAACGGCGCGAAGGTCGCGTGCATTTGCCGTGCCGTAGACGATCCTCGTGATAAGCCGCTCGAGATCCATTACGCCGGATAGCCGGTCTGCTATCTCTCCTCGTTCTGCGACGCGGTTATAAAGCTCCTCTACGGAATCGAGCCTGCGCTCGATATGATACGGATTTTTCAGAGGAAAATCTATGAATTTGCGCAACAGCCGCGCGCCCGCCGCGGTTTTCGTCTTATCCAGTACCCAAAGCAAGGTACCCTTTCTCTCGGCGCGGCGCATCGTTTCGCACAGCTCGAGATTGCGGCGTGTATTCACATCTATCTCCAGATACTGACCGTCGCGGTAATAATTCAGCGCGCCCATATTCGAGAGATCCGTCTTCTGCGTTTCCTCAACGTATGAGATAAGTCCTCCGAGAGCGAGAAGCGCCGGATTGCTTTCGGTAAAGTCGTCGGGAAGCGGAGAAAAATGAGCCTCTGCCGCGGCAAGAGCCGCCTCCCTGTCAAAGCGAACAGGCTGAGCCTCGTTTATCGTACATTGCAACCGCTCGCGCATAAAATCCGCCGCCTCCGCTATATCGCGGCATGCACAGGAAAGCACAGCCTCACGCGGTGCATAAGTACCTATTTCGGAGAGAAGGCGTTGCGCCCTGTTTTCGCCGTCAAACCAAGTCGCGGAGATCTGACCCGTCGATATATCGGCAAAAGAGATCCCGTAGCAATCGGGTGCCGCATATATCGCGCATATGTAATTGTTCTTTTTTTCATCGAGAAGCGATGATTCCACAAGCGTGCCGGGCGTTATCATACGGATGACGTCGCGCTTGACAAGTCCCTTTGCCAGTGCGGGATCCTCCGTCTGCTCGCATATGGCGACCTTATAGCCCTTGCCGACGAGCTTGCCTATATAGGGATCTACGGCATGAAAAGGCACGCCGCACATAGGCGCGCGCTCAGCCTCGCCGCAGTCCTTCCCCGTCAACACAAGATCAAGCTCCCGTGAGGCGGTCTTGGCATCGTCATAGAACATCTCATAGAAATCGCCCACGCGATACATAAGAATATATTCCCTGTATTTATCCTTTATATCAAGATACTGCTGCATCATCGGTGTCGGCATTTCTTTTCCTCCGAAAAATGGTGATTTTGATCTGTCTCTGTATTATTTTACTACCTCGCCTGTGAGCGCATATGTCAGCGCCTTTGTAATGCGGACATTTGCAAACTGCCCGCGCAGGCTCTCATCGGCGGGAATATGAACGATTTTATTTCCTCCCGTTCTGCCCGAAAACATATCGGGGTCGGTCTTGCTCTCTCCCTCGACGAGGATGCGGACCGTTTTTCCCTCGAGAGGCAGATTGCAGGAGAGTGCATTCTCCGCCTGTGCCTCGACAAGCCTTGCGAAGCGTGCGCTTTTTACCTCATCGGGGACCTGATTTTCCATTTTTGCCGCCGGTGTGCCGTCGCGCTTTGAATAGATGAAGGAGAAGAGCATATCATATTTGACGCGGCGTACCATATCGAGCGTGGCTTCAAAATCCTCCTCCGTCTCCCCGGGGAAGCCCACGATGATATCCGTGCTTATCGAAATATCCGGCATCTTTTCGCGCATATAACCGATCAATTCCATATATGCCGCGGTATCATAATGCCTGTTCATCTCACGGAGTATCCTGTCGCTTCCGGACTGGAGCGGCAGATGAAAATGACGCGCTATCTTCGGGTTTCCCGCCATAGTGTCTATCAGCTTTTTCGAAGCGTCCTTCGGATGGCTTGTCATGAAGCGTATGATGAAATCGCCGCCTAATTTTGAGAGACGGGCGAGCAGATCGGCAAAATCACATTCCCCACCAAATTCCTTGCCGTAGGAATTGACATTCTGCCCGAGGAGCGTTATCTCCTTGCAACCGTCCGAGACGAGCGCGCGGACCTCCTCCTCTATATCCTCGGGACGGCGGCTTCTCTCTCTTCCGCGGACATACGGAACGATGCAGTATGTACAGAAATTATTGCAGCCGTACATAATGCTCACCCATGCGCGGGATTTGCTCTCCCTGCGCACGGGAACACCCTCGGCAAGAACGGCATCCCCCTCATTCGGATAGAAGGAACGCCCTTCTGTCATCGTATGATAGAGCATTTCCGGCAATCTCCAGAGATGCTCCGTACCGAAAACGAAATCCACATAAGGATAGCTCTTTTTGATTTTATCGCTCATGCTCATCTGCGAAACCATACAGCCGCAGATGCCTATTTTAAGCTCGGGATTTTTCTCCTTCAGATGCTTGTAGCCGCCCGTTATCGAAAGTGCCTTTTTCTCCGCATGGTCGCGTACAGCGCATGTATTGACGATTATCAGATCGGCATCTGCCGCCGCGTCAACTATTTTATAGCCCATATCGGCAAGAGTGCCGGCTATGCGCTCGCTGTCCGCCTCATTCTGCTGGCAACCGTATGTTATGACGCAGGCGCTTTTTTCTCCCTTTATCATCGCGGAAATATTCTTCGCATATTCGCGCTGTTTTTCCATCTCCGCTTCTGTTATGACTCTCTTTTTTCCGCTTTCCATTTATGAAACAAAGCCCTCTCAACAAATTGTATATTTATTATCTTAAATATTATAATATAAATTCGATATAAAATCAAGAGTAATCCTATCAACCGTGATATTTATTTTTCGCAGAAATAAACAAAAACACGTCTCCCGTAAAATCATAAAAAGCGATGCCGAGCACGATGCTCAGTATCGCTTTTTCGGATACATCCTCATGTATTGTCATATCCCGTCTTGCCGAAGCGGATAAACGAAACGATGACGGAAATCATATTGAATACCTCGCAGAGTATGCCTCCGACGGAAAAATAATATACATTATTCACTATCCACATCGGGGAAATGAGGCAGAGCTGTGCCATTCGGATTACTTTTCCGTTGCGCGTCCACATAGCCAGTGTTCCTCCTCCCTGTGCCGCAAAGAGGATCAGCGCTATCCACCATTTCTCTCCGAAAGCAAGCCACGCAAGGACACATGAGAAAGCAAAGCAAGCCTCTATGAGTATCAGATATCCGCGCTTTCTGCACTTATCTCCAAACGCAAAAATGACGCCGCGCATGATGCTGAAAATATTTAAAAGCATGCCCGCCCATGATCTGAGCAGAACAAATTGTATCGCGAAGGCAATGGCGCACCCTGTCTGAAAAAGGAAATAATTTTTGTTTCTTTTGCATTGATAGGAGATGAGCGCGCAAGCCGTGCCGACATAGCCGATAAGCTGTATCGGGCTGAAAAATTTTATAAGAAACTCCATCATAATCCAAAACTCTTTTGTCTTTCTTTTTATTTCTTTGATGCGATATTCAGTATATCAGCAAAAGCGACGCAAAACAAGAGCTTTTCGAGAAAAAATCCCGTTTTTTCGCAAATTGCTCTTGACAAAGCGGAATCTTTATGCTATCATTGTAAAGCGATTTGCTTTACAGCATGGAGGGCAGTATGTTTGAAAAGGATCTGTCGCTGAATCTTCTTTTGGATACCTACGGCGAGCTTTTGCCGGAAAATCAGCGCGATATGTTCGAGCAATACTACTGCGATGATCTCTCGCTTTCCGAAATAGCGGAAAATACGGGGATCACAAGGCAAGGCGTACGCGACAGGATAGCCAAAGCCCGCCGCGCTCTCACGATGTATGAGGAAAAGCTCGGCTTCGTGAGAAAACTCTCTGAGCTGGAGACTGCAAGAAAAAAGGCGGTCGGCTTCATCTCCGCTCTGCCTGAAAAGGAAGCGGAAAAGGCGCTTGCCGCACTTGAAGAAATGAAGATCTGATTTTAAGGGAAGTCCGGTATCGGGCGTCCGTGTCATGGAGAAAAATATATGTTTGCCGGTTTGCAGGAAAAGCTCGCTGAGGCTTTCAAAAAATTCAAAAATAAAGGCAAGCTCACCGAATCCGATGTAAAAGAGGGCATGCGTGCCGTCAAAATGGCTCTGCTCGAAGCGGATGTGAATTTCAAGGTCGTAAAAGAGTTTGTCGGCAAGGTCACCGAGCGAGCCGTCGGAAGTGAGGTTCTCGAGAGCCTTGTCCCGTATCAGCAGGTTATAAAAATAGTAAACGAAGAGCTCACAGCTCTCATGGGTTCAACGGAATCGAAAATCAAGATCGCCTCAAAGCCGCCCACGGTGATCATGATGGTCGGCTTGCAGGGCGCAGGTAAAACAACGCAGAGCGGAAAGCTCGCCGGACTTTTCAAGAGGCAGGGCAAGAATCCGCTTCTTGTCGCGTGTGACGTTTATCGTCCCGCCGCCATCAATCAGCTTCAGATCGTAGGAGAAAAGCTCGGTATTCCCGTCTATACGGAGGGTGACAAGGTTTCCCCCGTAAAGATAGCGAAAAACGCCGTAAAGCATGCCGAGAAAAACGGCTACGACATGGTGTTCATCGATACCGCAGGCAGACTTCATCTCGACGAAGTGATGATGGAAGAGCTGCTCGATATAAAGAAAGAGACAGAGCCTTGTGAGATCCTTCTCGTCGTCGACGCGATGACAGGTCAGGACGCCGTAAACGTAGCAAAGACATTCGATGAAAAGCTCGATATCACGGGCGTTGTCATGACGAAGCTCGACGGCGATACCCGAGGCGGCGCGGCACTTTCCATCAGATATGTCACAGGCAAGCCGATAAAATTCATCGGTGTAGGCGAAAAGCTTGATAATATCGAGGTCTTTCATCCCGACAGAATGGCTTCCCGCATACTCGGCATGGGAGATATGCTCTCTCTCATAGAAAAGGCAGAAAAGTCATTCGACGAGAAAAAGGCGGCAGAGCTGGAAGAAAAGCTCCGCAAATCCCGCTTTACTCTTACCGATTATCTCGATCAGTTTTCGCAGATACGGAATATGGGCAGTATCGAATCGATACTCGGCATGATGCCGGGCGTCAAGCCGGGTGCGCTCAAGGATGCCAAAATAGACGAGAAGATGCTCGACCGCACAGAGGCGATCATTCTCTCCATGACACCGGAGGAGCGCGAAAAGCCCGAGATCATCAATTCCTCAAGAAAAAGACGCATTGCCGCAGGAAGCGGTACGAGCGTCGAGGATATAAACCGCCTGCTCAAGCAATTTGACCAGATGAGCAAAATGATGAAGCAGTTTGCCGGCGGCAAGAAGAAAGGCTTCGGCAAGATGCCTTTCAGGCTTTAGTAAGCCTCGGTTCTCAGTACGTATAAATAGTCAGAAAGGCTCTATGCCGACTGAATTTTTATAAAAAGCAAACAAAATTATCAATTCTTTACGGAGGAATCAAAAATGTCAGTTAAAATCAGACTCAGAAGAATGGGCGCAAAGAAGGCTCCCTTTTACCGCGTAGTGGTAGCGGATTCCCGCTATCCCCGCGACGGCAGATTTATAGAGGAAATCGGTTACTATAATCCTCTCACAAATCCCGCCGATATCAAAATTGATGCTGAAAAAGCTAAGGCATGGCTTGAAAAGGGCGCTCTCCCCACAGAAACAGCAAAGAGCGTTCTCAAAAAGGCCGGCGTAACCGAATAATCGGAGCGGCACAATGATTAATCTCAGCGAGACACTCGCAGATATGGCTCGTGCCATAGTAGACGACCCGGAATCCGTCACCGTAGCGGAAAAAGTAACCGAAAACGGAACTGTAGTTCTGGAGCTTTCCGTTGCTCCCGACGATATGGGTAAAGTCATCGGTCGCGGCGGCAGAATAGCCAAGGCGATACGCCAGGTGATGAAGGTCGCGGCTAATAACTGCGGCAAAAGAGTTACCGTGGATATAAGATAAGTAAATAAAAACGCGGCAGAAGAAAATTCTGCTGCGTTTTTATTTGTCAAGCCGCTCGATTTCGGTTATTATTTTAAATGTAACAATAAGTGTAGGTACTTTTGTATGACCAAAAGTACCAAAAGTCATCTAAGACGTTCCCTCTTAGATATCTCCCTGTCAGTTCCCGCTTTG